>DATNML010000160.1:0-31579 GCA_035602315.1 Candidatus Dormiibacterota bacterium | reverse complement strand
CTCGGATCAATTTGCGGTTTCGCGCCACCTGCTGCCGGATCAGGCCCAGCACCTTTTCCGCCCGGCGTCGCTTGTCCGCGACGACCAGCACGAGGTCGTCGGGTCCTGCCTCAGTGGCGCGTTTGATGCCGGCGAGCTCTGATTCGGACAGGAACTTGTCGAGCGGGCCGGGCAGCCATGCGAGACCCTTCGCACCCGCTCCCTTGGCGATCGTCGAGAGGTCGTCCAGCTCGCGGCGTGTCATGTCTTTTCCACCGGGAACCGCAAAGCCACGCACGACGCCGCCATCCGCAAGCGGCGTCTTGAAGACTTGAGCCTGCGTCTGCTCCAGGACGTCTCCCAGGTCGGCGATGACCAGGTCGTACCGAAGGTCGGGCTTGTCGGTCCCGTATCGAAGCAGTGTGTCCTTCATGTCCAGTCGCGGAAACGGCGTGACCAGGTCGACGTCGAGGATCTGCTTCCAGATCCGCGCCCACAGCCCTTCGATGAGCGTGAATATGTCCTCCTCGTCGCAGAAGGACATCTCAAGATCCAGCTGCGTGAACTCGAGCGCGCGATCTGCCCGTAAGTCCTCATCGCGGAGGCAACGGGCGATCTGGTAGTAGCGCCCAAGGCCGCTGACCATCAACAGCTGTTTCAGCTGCTGCGGTGATTGAGGCAGCGCGAAGAACTCGCCGGGATGCAGACGAGACGGGACGATGAAATCACGCGCGCCCTCTGGAGTTCCTTTCACCAGCAGCGGCGTTTCGACCTCGATGAATTCATGCTCGTCCATGTACGCGTGGATGATCTTGTTCACGCGGTGGCGCAGCTCGAGGATGCGCTGCATGCGAGGACGTCGTAGATCCAGGTACCTGTACTTCAACCGGATGGTTTCGTCGGCGCCCGATTCATCTTCGATCGGAAACGGAGGAGTTTTGGCGCGGGTGATGACCTCGAGCTCCGAGGCTTCAACTTCAACCTCGCCCGTTGGCATCGCGGGATTCTCAGAGCCATCCGGGCGACGCGTGACGACGCCCTTTACGCGCACGACAAATTCCAAACGCAGGTTGGCGGCCAGGTCCCGCGTCTGGTCTGACTTGAACACCACCTGCACAGCTCCCCAGCGGTCGCGCAGGTCGATGAAGATCAGGCCGCCGTGGTCGCGCCGGCGCGCCACCCACCCATAGAGCTCGAGCTCTCTGCCCACGTCTGTCGCGCGCAGCGAGCCGCAGTGCGGTGCGGAGAATCCGCTCATGCCAACTTGGCCGGCAGGTCCGGCCACGCGACCTCGACCTGTTCCCCACTCGCCATCTCTTTGAGCTGAGCGACGCGACGCTTGGCGTCCTCTTCGTTGAGCAGAATTACCCACCGCGCGCCGAGCTTGTTCGCCGACCTCATTTTCGCGCGCAGGCTCTTCCGCTCAAAGTCAACCGCGACCGACCGCACAGTCCGGCAGATTCGGGCGACGTCCGCAGCCGCTACGTCCACGTTCCCTTCCGCCAGGACCAGTACGTCAGCGGCGGGCGGCGCGATCACCTCCGCCCCACCTGCCGCCATCAGCTCGGTCACTCGGTCCACACCCCCGGCAAATCCGACCCCGGGCGTGGACGGCCAGCCCTCGGCCTCGGCCAGGCCGTCGTACCGCCCGCCCGATGCGAGCGCATCCTGTTGGCCTTTGGCGTCCGCCGGATAGAACTCGAACACCGTGCGCGTGTAGTAGTCGAGGCCGCGCACTAGATAAGGATTGAGCTCGTATTCGATGCCCGCCGCATCCAGCAAAAGTCGCACCTCCGCCCACGCCGCCGCGCACTCGTCGCACAGGTGATCGGTGATGCGAGGCGCTTCGGCCTTGAACGGCTGACATTGAGGGACCTTGCAATCCAGCAGCCGCAGCGGGTTGCGCTCGAGCCTGAGCTGGCATTCGCCGTGAAGCTGGTCCTTGAACGGACGGTAATAGGACTTCAAGCGTTCCAGGTAAGAGGGGCGGCATTTCTCGTCGCCGATCGAGTTGAGCTCCAGGCGCAGCCGGCTCAGCCCCACCTCATGGAGCCAGCCGTTCGCAACCTCGATGACCTCTGCATCGAGCGCGGCGAGGGCGCTTCCAATCGCTTCGATGTTGAACTGGAAGAACTGGCGATACCTGCCCTTTTGCGGCTTGTCATGACGGAACATCGGACCGATCAAATAGAGACGCGATGGCTGCGGACCCTGGTTGAGACCGCCCTCGAAGTAGGCACGCACGACGCCGGCGGTTGCTTCCGGCCGGAGCGCCAGGTTTTGCGAGCCTCGCTTTTCCAGCCGGTAGAGCTCCTTCGCCACAGCGTCGGTCTCTTCGCCCACTCGCTGGATCAATTCGAGCTGCTCGATGATCGGCGTCGCGATCTCCTGATAGCCGAACTTCTTCGCCACGTCAGCGGCACCTTGTTCCGCCAACCGCCACAGGGGGATCGCCGCCGGCAAAATGTCGCGGACTCCGCGGGCGGCCTTGATCGGCTGGGAGCGAGTCATAAGAGTGACGATTGTAAGAACCTACCGTTAACATCAGTCGCCGGTGACTACCGCCTACGTCCAGATCATCTCTATTGCGCTGGCCGCCCTCGCCTTGATCATGGGCGCCTACCTGCTCATCATTGGCAAGCGGCCGTGGCGTGGCGGCGCGGACGTGGGAGTAGCGCCGCGGGTCCGGCTGCTCGGGGTCAGCTACATCCTCGTCTTCGGCGCGGCGATGGTCCAGATCATCAGCCAGCCCAGCGGCGTGGTCGCCGAAGCGCTCGGTGGGTTGATGGTCCTGGGCGGCGCGATCGTCATCCTCGTCGTCTTTCTGGAGGCGCGAGCCTCACGGCGCGAGGGACACGAGGACCGGCTGGACTCTCGCTTGAAGGGCTAGAGACACTCAGCCTCCCCTTCCGCCCGTGCCGCTTCGCGGCAGGGCCGACCTCCCCACTCCGGTGGGGAGGTGAATTACTAGAGTCCTGCTCTCTCTCTTGTCGTTCGGTAGCCGGCTGCGGCTTTGAATGCCTCGACCAGGTCGTCCAGGTGCACCGGCTTGCTCATGTAGTCGTCGAAGCCCGCCTTCAGGCAGCGCTCCTGGTCGCCCGGGCCCGCCATCGCGGTGAGCGCGATCAGCCGCGGCCGGCTGCCGCGTGGCCAGCGACGGCAGATCGCCTCGGCCGCGGCGAGGCCGTCCATCTCCGGCATCAGGACGTCCATCAGCAGAGCGTCGTACGGCTGTTGTGCCACCGCCGCCACCGCCTCGCGGCCGTTGGAAACCACATCGGCGCTGTGCCCGAGCTTGGTTACAAGTCGCTTCAAGAGGTTTTGGTTCAAGGCGTTGTCGTCCGCAATCAGGATGTGGAGAGCTCCCGCCGGGACCTCAGCCGCGGGCTGTGGCGACGCGGCCTCGTGCACCCCGACCTGGACCATGACGTCATGCAGCGTGCGTGCCGCCACCGGCTTGGTGAGAGTGGCCTGGATGACGCCGCTGTCCGCAGCCTCCGTCACAGCCGGGCCAGGTGTGGCGACGGCGATGAGCACGATCGGCAGCTGGTCCGGACGCTTGAGAGCGCGCAGTGAGGCGGACAGGGCGAGGCCGTCCATATCGGGCGGCCTATGCTCGACCACCGCGATGTCGAACGGCTGCCCGGCCTGCACGACGGCCAGCGCCTCTTCCGGCGTCGCGGATGTCGCCGTCGCGCCCCACTGCTCGGATTGAAGGGCGAGCACCCGGCGCTCGGTCGGTTCCGCGGTGACGACGAGCACCCGCATCGCCTCCAGCGTCAGCTGCGCTGTGGTCACTGAGGCGGGCAAGACCTCCGCCAGGATCGTGAACTCGAACGACGTCCCCGCATCCGGCCCTGCCTCGACTCCACCCTGCTCGACGCGGAGCTCACCGTCCATCATCTCGACGAGCTGCTTGGTGGTCGCGAGGCTCAAGACCGCCAGCCGGTCGCCGGGCTCGAGACGGTCGCGAGGATTCGTGACCCCTTCGAGACCCCCGCGCAGGATCCTCGCCGGGATCCCGCGACCAGTGTCGCGAATCGTGAAGCGAAGCGCGACGAGCCCGCCGCGGTCCTCAAAGCCCAGCTCGACGCCCACGCCGCCGCGAAAGGTTCGCTCCACCCCTCCGTGGAGAAGCGAAAGCACGATCTGCTCCAATCGCCGGGAGTCCCCGACGATCACGCCGGGCACATCGGGCGCGGCCTGAAACGAAAGGTCGAGGCCCTTGGCTCCCGCCGCGTCCGCGATGATGCCGATGCAGCTCTCGACGCTGGCGCGCACGTCGAACGGATGAAG
Organism: Candidatus Dormiibacterota bacterium; assembly: GCA_035602315.1. Lineage (GTDB taxonomy): Bacteria > Chloroflexota > Dormibacteria > Dormibacterales > Dormibacteraceae > Palsa-870. Next base: position 27,304 of record DATNML010000160.1, on the reverse strand, counting down.
CGCGAGCTCGAATTCGCCGCTCCGGATGGTCGCTGCATCGAGGACGTCGTCCACCAGCCTGGCAATCTGCTCGGCGCCGATCTCGACAATCGAGGCAAGCTCGCGCTCTTCGCTCGAGGTCGCGCTGGTGGAGAGCAGGCCGGCCGCACCGACCACCGCATTCAGCTGGTTCCGGACCTGGTGCCCGAAATCCGCGAGCAGCTCGGCGTCGAGCATTCCTGCTTTGGGAGCGCCGTCCGAGGCGGCGACATCGGCCGCCGGCTTGATTTTCTTCTCGCCCATCTCGCCAGGTCCACCCATCAGTTCAACCGCTCGGCTGGAGGCTGGGCGGCAGGCTCAAACATCGAATCCGGCAGCTGTACGCCGTTGGACACGAAATGCTGCCGGAACATCGATGGGGTGCCGGTCGCGGTGTGGAATCCGACGGCGCGGCCGTCCGGCGTCACGCCAACCTGCCTGAAGGCAAAGATCTCCTGCAGCGCGATCTCTCCATCGACCATGCCCATGACTTCTGCCACGCTGACGACTTTCCGCGCCCCTCCGCGAAGCCGTTCTGTCTGGACGATGACGTTGACCGCGGATGTGATCTGGCTGCGGATCGCGCGCGAGGGCAGCTCGGTGCCGGCCAGCAGGACGAGCGTCTCGAGACGGTTGACCGCATCGCGCGGGTTGTTGGCGTGAAGCGTGCTCATCGAGCCGTCGTGGCCAGTGTTCATCGCCTGGAGCATGTCGAGAGCTTCCGGCCCACGACACTCGCCGACGATGATGCGGTCCGGTCGCATCCGCAATGAGTTGCGGACGAGGTCGCGGATCGAGATCGCTCCCCGGCCTTCGACGTTCTGCGGCTTGGACTCGAGGCTGATGACATGGACCTGGCGCAGCCTTAGCTCGGCGGCGTCCTCGCAGGTGACGATGCGCTCCGTCGGCGGAATGAAGCCGGACAGAACGTTGAGCAGCGTTGTCTTGCCGGACCCGGTGCCGCCCGACACGATGACGTTGAGCCGGGTCTTCACCGCGGCATCGAGGTACTCCATCATCGCCTCGGTCGCACCGCCGTTCATGACGATGCTCTCGGGGGTGAGCACCTCCCGGCCGAACTTTCGGATCGTGAGGCACGGTCCGTAGATCGCGACCGGCGGGATCACGACATTCACTCGCGAGCCGTCTTTCAACCGTGCGTCACACATCGGTTCCGACTCGTCCACGCGGCGGCCGATGGTGGAGACGATGCGGTCGATTACGCGGCGCAGGCTGTCCTCGTCCTCGAACGCAAGGCTCGTCAGCTCGATTCGGCCGCGGCGCTCGACGAAGATCTGCTCCGGCCGGTTGACCATGATCTCGCTGATCTCCGGGTCGCGCAGCAGGGCCTCCAGAGGACCGAGTCCGATGACCTCATCGAACAGGATCTCGACCAGGCGCTCCCTGTCGTTCGCCGTGACCAGCGCGGCCGGCGGCTTGTTGCGGAAGTGATCCTCCGTCAGCTGCATCAAGAGGCGCCGGATGCCGGCGCGGTTGTTGATGTCGATGGCCGCCGCGTGCCGGCTGAGCAGCTGCGCGTGGATCTCCGCCTTGGCGGCGGCAAGGGCCGGGCTCAACAGAGCTGACGCCTCGACGACAGGAATCTGCTCGGTGGTTCCCTCGCGCGCGATGACTCGTCGCTCGACGGGCGCGACCGTGACCGCCCCGTCCCCGCGTGGCGACTGCTCCACCGGAGGCGCCGCCGGCGCCTGCTGGTAGCGACGGTCGAAGCGCTCAGACAGCTTCATACGGGCCTTGGGCCGGCTGCATGCTGCAATCGCTTCCATGCCAGCGCTGCGGCTTTCTTCAGAGCGGGATCAGGGTCCTTTTCCGCCAGGATGTCCAGGGCCCCGACGGCCGACGGATCGCCGATCATCCCGAGGGAGTGGCATGCCGCGATCCGAACCTGCCGCGGCCAGCGCTTGTCGTGTGCGATCCCCAGCAGGGGTGGTACCCGCAGTGCATCGCGCCTCAAACCACATGCGAGTACCGTGACGACAGCCGCCTTCTCGCTGGCCGGCTGCCGCATGAGGGCCTCGATGTCGATGTCCGTCGCGGCTTGCGCGAGGGCGATCGCCAGCCGGTGCAGCGGGATTTTGTCCACGGAGGCCATGAGCGCCTCCACCGAGCGCCGGCCGCCCAGCTGGCCCAGGGCCCGGATCGCCGAGTCGCGCACGGTTGGGTCGGGATCGCGGACGAGGTCGGCGATCCACATGACGGACTCGGTAAGCCGCAAGGCCCCGCACAAGCGGGCCGCCGCCGCCCTTGTCGCGGGGTTCGGGCTGACCAGGGCGTTGACGAGCTCAGCGCTCCGGCCGGAGCGCCGGAACAGCTCCATGACGCGCCAGTGGCCGGTCAGGCCGGGTCCAGCTCGGTCCAGCGTGGAGGCGATGACCGAGCCGACCTGTTCGGGCTCGGCGAGCAGATCTGCGACCGTGACGTTAAGCACGACCTGCTGCTCACGCGCGAGCGCTGCGTTAAGAACGCGCTCAATCCGGGCGGCCAGGCGCGACCTCGGGCCGCGGGAAGAGGCCCCCGACCGCTTGGTCAGGCGCTCTAGATCGATCTCGGCTGTGGGCCTCGTGTTCAAAGCTAGTGCTGGGATGGAGAGTGTATCCGGGGGGACGTTGGTACATTATCGACGTTTTGAGTGCCCGTGAGGTTCAAGAAACCGCACGGGCGCGGGAGGAAGAACCACGCCAGGTGGGTGCTAGCAGCGGACCCGCCGCCGACCAGACGCCCTCCGCCCTGCAGATGCGGGTGCGGATCCTCGAGATGTCGTCCGTGTTTGCGGAGCTCAGCGACGGTGCGCTTCGGGCAGTCGCCCGGCGGATGCGCGCCGTCGGCCTGACCTCCCGCGACACCCTGCGCCTGAACGCACAGAGCGGCGACGTGGTGGTGTTCCTGGCGTCCGGCCAGGTTGAGGAGTCGATCGCCGACGGCGCCGGCAAGGTGCTGCTCACACGTCGACCCATGCCAGGCGACCTCGTCATCCTGCCCGCACCCCGGACCAAGGACCGCTTCGTGACAAGCATCTACGGCATCAGCGACGCCGTCCTCCTGACCCTCGACCGGGACGGGCTGCTGGAAGGCCTGGGTCCGGACGTGGAAAAGGTTGCGCTCGCCCTCGACAGGCTCTGGGAGCAGGAGCTTTCGGCCGTCGATGCCGTCGAGGCTCAGCGCTCGTCACGCACGTCCGGCCCCGTCGTGGCGTTCTTCTCCGCCAAGGGAGGGTCGGGGGTCACGACGCTGGCGGTTAACACCGCGGCCGCGCTCGCCCGGAAGTTCCCGCGCCAGGTTTTGCTGATCGACCTCTCTGCGCCCTTTGGGCACGCCGCCCTGTTCGCGGACCTCGTCGCGACCGGCTCGATCGCGAGCGGTTCGAAGGCTTCGGCAGCCGACTTCGACACGGTAATCCGCGGCAACATCGTGAACCACCGTTCAGGTATGGGCGTACTCCCTGGGACGCTGCGCCCGGAGGAGGTCGACCTCATGACGGGCGACCTGGCCGGGCGTGTGCTTGACGCGGTGGTCGGCTGGCAGAAGCTGATCCTTGTCGACCTCGGCACATCACTCGGTGAGGCCGCGCTGGCGGTGCTCGAGCGCGCCGAATGCATCGTCATCGTCATCCCTCCCGAGATCGCCGCGATGACCGACGCCCGACGCTCGCTAGCAGTGTTCCGCGACATCCTCAACGTCCCTGACAACCGCATCGAGCTGGTGCTCAACCAGCGCGTGCCGCATCCGCCGCTCGACCGCGCGGGGGTGGAGTCGATCCTCGGCCGGAAGATGTCGGTGAGCGTGGGATTCGACGATTCCCGCCCGGAGGATGCAGCCCTGGCCGGCGGCCTGGTCCTGCTCCGCGACCCCAACTCGCTCGTCTCCCGCGGAGCGATGGACGTCGCTCGAGTGATCACGGCCAACTTGAAGCTGGATGCCTGAGAAGGCCCAGCCCCCCACCCCCCGCCTGCGGCGGGGACCTCCCCGCAAGCGAGGAGGAGGCCAGGCTCTGGTCGAGTTCGCCGTCACGCTGCCGATCCTGGTCTTGCTCGTCGCGGGTGTCCTCGAGCTCGGCCGGGGCTACACGTTCGCCGTCGCGACCAGTAACGCAGCGCGCGAAGGAGCGCGCTACGTGGCCGGCAAGACGTCGACCACCAACGGCCCCGGCCTGGCCAATATGTGCAGCCTGGTGAAAGCAGACCTCGCCGCGACCACCACCAACGTCATTTGCCCGACCCAGGTCAACCATGCTCCACCTTTCGTCGCGGGGACGGATTACACGGCACCCGTCGCGGGCCAGGCGGTGGTGGCGGTGTACTGCGGTGCGAGTCTCAACTGCACAGGTTCTGTGACCGCACTGTCGCAGTCCGAGGTTGACGTGTATGTGTACTACGGATTCAGCGACCTCAATCTGCTCGGAGGCGGTATCACCATCTCGGGGTCGAGCCGCGCCACCACATCCTGGTGAAACACCGGCGTCTGGGGCAGGCTCTGGTCGAGTTCGCGCTCGTCGCGCCGGTCGCGATGCTCATGATCGGCGCGACCGTCGACATGGGACGCGGGATGGTCCTCTTCGCCCTGCTTCAGGGCGCATCCCGCGACACCGCGCGGCAGGCGGCGCTCGGCTACTACAGCGGCTCCAACTCGCTCCCGCCTGACTGCACCGCCCTCACCACGCCTTGCTCGCTGACCTCTCTCGTGCAGGGCGCGCACCTACTTGACCCGCTCGGAACCTCTGTGGTTTACGCCGACTCGGCCTCCATTTCCGCGGCCCCGGCGGCCTATGGCACCTACTTGGCGAACGCCGACCCGACGCAGCCGGGCACCATCACCCTCGCCGGCGGCACGAACCCCAACACCGTGTACGTGTTCATCTACGAGCTGGACTCCACCCCAGGCAATCCCACCCCGCGCTGGAGCTGTCCCACATGCGCCGCGGCAAATGGCGCGGCGGTTCGCACCGGAGGCCACCAGCGCACGGTGGTCGACCTCAAGCTCAAATGGCAGCCTGTGATGGCGAGGTTCCTCGGCATCCCGACCGTGATCACCTTCGACGCGCAAACCGTGGTCCGCATGGAGTTTTGAGGTGAGGAAGGCAAGCCCACAGTCAGGGCAGGTCATCGTGCTGGTGGCGGTGGCGCTGCTCGCGCTGATAGGGTCTGCCGCGCTCGTGCTCCTGGCCGGCTCGGTCGAGTGGCAGAAGAACCAGCTTCAGCAGCTGGCCGATCAGTCGGCGCTGGACTCGGCACTGAAGATCGGGGTCGGCTGCGATCTGGGTAAGGCGACCACGATCATCACCGAGGCGGACAACTTCCTCGCCACGCAGCGGACTCGCACCGGCGCGCTCAGCATCGCTGGAGGCGCATGCACCGCACCGTACAGCGGCACGGACACATTCGCCGGAGGTCTCAGCGCCACCATCAACTACCCATACAGGGCGCACCAGCAGCAGGTCGAGGTGATCCTGACCCTCGCCCTACCCATCTCTTTGGGGGGCGAGGTCGGCAAAACCAGCACGACCGTGGTGAGGCGAGCCGTGGCCCAAGCCCTGCCCGAGTCTGTGGCGGCCATCTCGGCGACGACGCTCACCTGCGGCAGCGGGATCGTGAACGTGGGCGGGAGCGTCATGGCACAGAACTTGATCGTGCGCAGCGGAACCTGCGCACTGTACGCGCACGCCGAGTTCGACGCCGCATCCTCGACCTACTCGGACCTTGGAAACGTCAACGTCTACACGGACGGACAGACCTGGACTGCGGGTGGCTCGTGCGTCGCGGGCTCAGTCGCGAGCGCCATCTGCTCCGAAGGTTTGGAGCTCAGCGGCCACAGCACGCTAGCCTGCGGCACGGCCGCCACCTCTTACCTGCTGGCCGGCGACAAGACGATCAACCCCAATCCATGCGCGGTGGGAACTGGACCGCAGGCGGTACCGCCTCTTTCGACGTCGCTGCCTCCCGAGCCGAACGCCGACCCTGTGGCGATCGCAACCCTGGTCGGCAACGGCGGAGCCGCATGCGCTTCCGGGACCGCCTACCCGAACATCGTCGTCGGTGGGACGACGGTGGCGACCGGCCTGGCCTCCGCCCCGATTAAGGATGCAAGCGGCTTCTACCACTTCAAACCAAGCTGCTACGGCTACCTGAACCCGAGCTCACTTTCAGGTGGCGGCGGTGGCGGCATCTCCAACAGGCAGACGGGGCCGAAGGGCGGACCGGCGACGGGAACCTTGACACTGACCCTTCCCGGAAACAGTCAGGCCGGCACTCTGTTGGTGGCGACGCTCCGCTCCGAGACGAACGCGTCTCAGAAGCCGTTCACCGCCCCTGCGGGTTGGGTCTCGGCGGTGGCCGGCGGAGCGTTCCTGAACGGCACTGCCCACACCGAGATCTGGTACTACCCCAACAACCCCGGCGGGATCGCAAGCGCCGACTTCGGCGTGAGCCCGAACTCGATCGACGCAGTGGGACTGATGAGTGAATGGTCGGGCGTGGCTGCTGCATCTCCTCTGGACGCGACCGGGACGTTGACCGTCAACTCAAACCAGGCGTCGGTGATCATCTCCACCAGCACCGCCACGACCGCTGCCAACGACCTTGTGATCACCGACGTTGGTTCCAGCAGCTCCCAGTCGCCCGAGAGCTACTCCCCCGGGGCGGGGTGGACGAGCCTGGTCAATGACACCAATAACGAGTTCTCCTCCCAGTACCGGGTCAACCTCCCCGCGGGGGTTGCGAGCGAGACGGTGACCGGCTCGCAGTCGACGACCTGGGCGCTGATGATCGCGGCGTTCAAACCCGCGGGTGGCAGTGGGGGAAATGGTGCGGTGCTCGACCCTGGGTTCTACTACTTCAACGGCTCCGGGTTTGCGGGCGGAGGCGGCATCTGTCTCAACGGCGGGACCCTCCTGGCACGCGACGTCACGCTCGAGTTCGTCAATCAGGCGGGATTCTCGTCCGGGACGTGCGCGGCGGGAGGGGGCGCGAGCTGTGCCGCGCCGTGCCAGTTCGGCTCGACACCATGCTCCGTGTCGGCTTGCCCGCCCAACGCCGGAGCCGATTCGCCTAACAACCTGACCTGGTTCGCGGCACCATGCTCGAACGCGCCCACGGGCGATTCCGCGAGCTGCCCAGGGTCCGTCTGGTGCACGGCCGGTGACCGCTCGTGCTCCAACGTTCTGATCTGGGCACCGGCGACCAACACCGGGGAGATCGCCATCAAGGGCGCGGCGGCGAAGCATTGGCTGCTGGGCTCGGTGTACTGGCCCGGCACGTGCACGGACACTGTGAACGGAACTTCGACCATCGCAGGCACGGTCTTCTGCGGCAATCTCACCGTCTCCGCCGCCGCCGGCGCCGGGACAGCGATCGGCGGCCCCTACGGGATCGGCACTTCCCTGGTGGAGGCGATTCTCGTCGAATAGTTGCGGCTTTTAGTGCAAACTGCCAAGCTGCACCCCCCAGATGTCCATCACCACCGCTGAGACCGCTCGGCCGCGCCGAGGCCGCCTTTACATCGTGGTGGGCGCAATCCTCGCCGTGCTTGCCTTTGCCACGGCAGCAGGGCTGGCCAGCCTTTCGCTGTTCCAGACCAACACCGGCAGCGGGACGCGAGTCGTGGTGGCGAAGAACAACATCGTGGCCCGCACCAAGATCCTGGCCTCGGACCTCGAGCTGAAGGCAGTCAGTCCTGCCCCGCCGCAGGCATTCGTCGACATCAACGCTGTCGCCGGCAAGGGAGCTCGCGTCGACATCCCGGCCGGACTGCCCGTAACCGCCAACCTGGTGGCGCCCGGGGGCGACCTCCTGAGCAGCAGCGACGTCGCCTACCTCCCCATACCGACGGGCTACGTTGCGGCCACTGTGCCGACCGGTGAGCTGCTGGGCGTCGCTGGGTACGTCCAGATCGGCGATCGCATCACGATGCTCGCCACGATCAACACCTCGATCTTCGGAGTCTCGCCGCCAGCCCCGGTCGTCAGGACGGTGTTCCGCGACCTCGACGTGATCAGGGTGGGTCCTGCATCCAACACGCCGGCAACTTCCGGCCAGACGAGCAGCCTTACCCTGCTCATGACCGGGTGCGATGCCGAGTACATGTTCTGGCTGCTCAACTACGCGACTCTGAAGTACACGCTCGAATCTTTTTCCGACTATGCGCCGGCGCCTACGCAGGCGGATGCTTCGTGTTCGAAGCTCGGCGCGAGCGGCGTAGGACCCAAAGAAGTGGACAAGCGCTGGCACTTCTCAACCGGCTGACCGATGCCGTCAACGATCGTCATCCTGGTCGCCGCGGCCGCCGCCATCGGCGTGGGCCTGGTGGTGTACGGGATCGTAGGACCGGGGCGAGCCGCCGCTAACGCAGGTCCCACGGCTCGGGTCACCTACCGCACGCTCGCCGATGTTCGCGAGCAGCTGCGCAGACGGTTCGAGCCTACCGGTGCACCGGTGTGGATCGCATCTAACCAGAAGGCCAACTCGCTGGCTGCCGACCTGGCAAGCGCGGATCTGCAGCTTCGCCCTTACGAGTTCCGCTTGGTTCAGGCGGCCTCAGCCCTGGTCTTCGGGCTGGTTGCGCTGCTCCGATTTGGCATCTCGGTGCCCTTCCTCATCCTTGCTGTGCTCGGGTTCGCTCTTCCAGCCCTCTACCTGCGCAACCGCCGCGGCCATCGACTGGCACAGTTCGAAGACGGCCTGCCGAGGGCGATGGAGCTGATGGCGAACTCGATGAAGGCCGGACAGTCGATCGCTCAGTCGCTGCGGGCCGTGGTCGAGAACGCAGGCCCGCCCGTATCAGACGAGTTTGGGCTCGCCCGCCGGGAGATCGAGCTCGGGGCGTCGGTCGAGAGCGCGCTCGGGAACATGGTCAAGCGCATCGGCAGCAGCGACCTCAGGCTCGTCGTCATGGTGATCACCATCCAGCACTCGGTCGGCGGTGACCTCCCGGCCATCCTGATCAGCCTTGCGGACACGATGAAGCAGCGGGCCGAGATGCGCGCGGAGGTCCTGGCGTCGACGGCTCAGTCTCGTGCTTCCTCCTTGATCATCACGCTGCTGCCGATCGCAGCGGCCCTCCTGCTGTACTTCCTGGTCCCTGAATACTTCCGGCCCATGTTCGTGAACCCGCTCGGCTGGTTCATGCTCGGGGTCGCGGCGGTCATGCTCGGGATCGGAAACTTCATCATCCGGCGCCTGACGGCGATCACATGAACTTCCTGCCCTTCGTCATCGGCATCGCAGCCGCCATTGGCGTGTACCTGCTGGCGACCGGGATCGTGGCGGCCCGCGCGGGCGATGCGACGACGCTGGCGAGGCAGAGACTGGCCCGCCAGGAGATCGGCCTCGGCCAGAGCGCTGTCGCGCTCGAGCTTGAGAAACCGCTCGCCCAGCGCCTCTTCGCGCCTGGCCGGCGGTGGCTCGCGCGGCAGTTGACCCGCCTTACGCCCGCCGCGCAGGCACTCAACTTCCGCCGCCAGCTCGACTTCGTCGGCGGCCCGCTGGGACTCGACCCCGCAGGGTTGCAGGCGCTGCGCATCGCGGCGGGCGCCGGATTGGGGGCGCTCGGCCTGGCGCTCGGCGTCCTCATCGGAAATACGGTCGCGGTCGGCGTGTGCGTCCTCGTCGGAGTGGCGATCGGTTTCTATCTGCCGGTGCTGTGGCTCGACCAGCTCGTCCGGCAGCGGCGCGCCGAGCTCGAGGCTGCTCTGCCCAATGCGCTGGACGTGGTCGCGATCAGCATGGAGGCCGGGCTCGGCCTCGACCGCGCTCTGGAACAGCTGGTGCGCCACCAGGAAGGGCCGCTCACGCTGCTCGTCGCCCGCGCGCTCCGCGAGATCGAGCTCGGCCGGCCGCGCGCTGAGGCGCTCGAGGACATGGCGCAGTCGACCGGCGTCGATGACTTCACCTCGCTGGTCAAGGGCATCCTGCACGCAGAGCGGACCGGGGTGCCGATCGCGCGCACGATCGCCGCGCACTCAGCTCAGATGCGGGTCAAGCGCCGGCTGAAGATTCGCACCGAGGCCGCTCGCGCCTCACTGAAGATCCTGCTGCCCACGGTCGGGTGCGTCTTCCCCACCCTGTGGCTGATCCTGCTGGGACCGGCCCTGATCGTCGTGCTTTCGTTGTCGAAGCACTAGGCAAGCTCCGCCCACCCCCTCCCTGACCCTCCCCCTGAAGGGGGAGAGAAATTACGTCAGGAAGGGGTTGGTGCTCCGCTCGCGGCCGATCGTGGTCGCGGGACCGTGGCCGCTGTAGACGACGAGCTCGTCGGGTTGCGTGAGCAATTTCGTGTTGATCCCATCCAGCAAGGCCCTACTGTCGGAGTTCGAGAAGTCTGAGCGGCCGATGGAGCCAGCGAACAATGCATCGCCCGTGAACAGGTTGCCGCCGATCTTCAGCGAGACGCCGCCGGGGCTGTGGCCCGGGGTGTGCAGCACCTCGAAGGCGAGCGAGCCGGCCCGCAACGTCTCGCCCTCCGCGAGGCTGACGACATTTTCGACCGGCTCGGTTGGCGGTCCGAACTCGCGGCGCAGCGGTTTGCCTTCGGCGACGACCTCCTTTTCCGCGTCATGCACGGCGACCGGGATTGACCCGAACGCTCCAAGCAGAGCGGGCAGTCCGCCGACGTGGTCGATGTCGGTGTGTGTGAGCAGGATCGCCCTCACGTTTACCTGGCGCTCGCCCACGAGATCGATCATCTGCTGAGGTTCGAGATTCGCATCGATGACCACGGCGTCATGTGTCGTCTCATCCTCGACGAGGTAGGAGTTGGTGCCGAACTGCCGGTCGGCCGTCGCCTCGATCCGAACGGTCAAAGCTTCATGCGCACGACGATGTTCCGTTCGGTCTCGCGATAGAGTTCGAAGCCCGCACGGAGGTACATGCTGAGCGGCCCTCGATAGTTCGTTTGCGCCGAGTCCGCCCCTCGATACGGATAGCCCTCCACAGCAGTCAATCCTCGTTCGCGGAGCCGAGCGACCGCGGCGTCGAGCAGCTTCGACGCCACGCCGTGGCCGCGATACGGGGAGGCGATGACGAAGCAAGCGACCGACCCCACACCCTCCTGGTCTGGGGCGACCAAACCAAGTTTGCTCATCAGCCCGCTCAGCCTCGTCGTCTCGCCGTAGTTGCACCAGCCGACTGGCTTGCCGTCCGCGTAAGCAAGCAGCCCCGTGACCTGGCCTCGGCTGATCATCTCGCTCATGTCGTGCCGGTTGTCACCCGCCGTTCGCCCAGCCCATTCGCCGTCGTCCTGCGTGCGGTGCGTCTCCATGCAGTAGCACGACTGCCAGTTGGGAAAATCCCGAAATGCGTCGTGGTCGAAGAACGACTGGTAGTCGGCCAGGCGCTCGGCCGAGACGTCTTGAATCTCGACCTCTCCGATGTTGGGCAGGCGCGCCAACTCCGCTTGGACTGCGGGATCAATAGCGAGGCGAAGGCCCAACAGGATGCTGTCAGCCTCAGAGTCCAACAAGCCACCAATGAGCTCACCTGATTGCCACTCGAGTCGAGCCCGGCACCCGCCGGGCGTGGTCTCAACGTCCCAAGTCAATAGGTGAGGCTCGGCCGCGGCGAAGGCTGGTGCGAAAAGGAAGCGAGTCCGAAGGACGAGACGCCGTGGAGCACTGGCCTCCACGACCTCGGATTCCTCCATCAGCTTCCCGGTGACGTCGGTCCACTCGATCCGCGCGCCGGCCACGAATTCGCCCTCAGGTGTGAGCCGGTAGTACCAGTCTCGCTTGCCCGGAGCCACCAACCGATCCCAGGCAACCTGAGCCGGCACGCCGAGCTCGATCGAGCGAAATGGCGACGCCGGTTTCACGAGGCTTCGCGGGCGACGGTGTGCACGTCCTTCACGCCTTCGAGCTTCTCCATCAGGCGTGAGAGCTGCGCGAGCGAGTCGATCTCCACCGTCGTTGAGACGACCGCGGTCTTGTCGTCGTATACGTGCACCTCAAGCGAGGACATGTTGACGCGGTTCTCCGCGACTACCGTGGCGATGTCGCGCAGCAGTCCTTGCCGGTCCCACGCCTCGATCTTGATCGCGACCGGATAGAGGTGCGTGGCCTCCGAGTCCCAGTCGACGGGCACGACGCGGGCCTGGTCCTGGGCATTGACCGCATTGATGCAGTCCACGCGATGCACGGTCACGCCCCTGCCGCGCGTCGTGTAGCCGACGATTGCGTCGCCAGGCACTGGCTGGCAGCACGGCGCGATCTTCGTCAGGATCCCCTTCTCTCCGCGGACGAGCACTCGAGGCGTCGGCTGGACGTTGGGTATAAGTGGGATCGCGCGCAGCTCGCCTCCCGGCGTGTCCAGGCTGAGCGCCATCCGCATCACGACGGCGTGGGGCGAAAGGTCACCGTAGCCGACCGCGGCGAGGAAGTCGTCAACCGCGTTGTACTTGTGGAGGTTGGCGATCTCCAGCAGCTTCGGGTCGTCAAGGTCCGCCAGATTCAGGCGGTGCATCCGGTGCAGTTCCTTGTCCAGCAGGTCGCGACCCTTCTCGACGTTCTCCTCACGTCGTTGGCTCTTGAACCACTTCCGGATGCGCTCCTTGGCCGAGGCGCTCTTGACGAAGTTGAGCCAGTCGCGGCTCGGTCCGTGCGGGCCTTTGGAGGTCAGGATCTCCACGATCTCGCCGTTCTGGAGCTCGTAGTCGAGCGGCACCATGCGCCCGTTCACTTTCGCGCCGATGCACCGGTGCCCGACCTCGGTGTGGATGCGGTACGCGAAGTCGACCGGCGACGAATCCGCCGGCAGGTTCAGGACGTCGCCCTTGGGCGTGAACACGTACACCTCGTCCTGGAACAGGTCGACCTTGACCGTGTCCAGGAACGACTCGGCGTCGCCGACCTCGTTCTGCCACTCGAGCAGGCTCCGCAGCCAGGACAGCTTCTGGTCGAAGCTCGCGTCCTTGCCGCCTTCCTTATACGTCCAGTGCGCGGCGACCCCGAACTCGGCCACGCGGTGCATCTCGTGCGTGCGGATCTGGATCTCGATCGGCTCGCCGGTGTGCGTGATGACCGTCGTGTGGAGCGACTGGTAGCCGTTTGACTTCGGCATCGCCACGTAATCCTTGAAGCGACCCGGGACGGGCTTCCAGAGCGAGTGCACCACGCCGAGCACGCCGTAGCAGTCGCGCACCGAGTCCACGTGGACGCGGATCGCGGACAGGTCGTAGATCTCCGAGAAGTCCTTGTTCTCTCTCGTCATCTTCTGCCAGACCGAATAGATGTGCTTCGGCCGGCCCGTGATGTCAGCCTGGATGCCCACCTTCTCGAGCTCGCGGGCGAGGATCTCGCGCAGGTCCGAAACGAGGGTCTCGCGGTCGTGGCGCTTGCGTGCGATGCGCTTGACGACGTCCTCGTACGCCTCGGGCTCCAGGTTTCGGAAGGCCAGGTCCTCCAGCTCCCACTTGATCTGCCCGATGCCGAGCCTGTGTGCCAGCGGGGCGTAGATGTCCAGCGTCTCGCGCGAGATCTTCCGGCGCTTGACCTCCGGAAGCGGATCCAGCGTGCGCATGTTGTGGAGGCGGTCGGCGAGCTTGATGAGGACAACCCGGAGGTCCTCCGCCATCGCGACCATCATCTTTCGGATGTTCTCCGCCTGCTGCTGCTGGTCCGAGCGCAGCGCGATGCGGCCCAGCTTGGTCACTCCGTCCACCAGCCTGGCGACCTCCGGGCCGAACTCCCGCTCGACCTCGACCGCAGTCAGGGGGGTGTCCTCCACGGTGTCGTGGAGGAGGGCGGCGGCGATCGTCTCGGCGTCGAGTTCCAGGTCGGCGAGGATGGTCGCCACCTCGAGGGGGTGGTTGACGTAATCCTCACCGGACAGGCGGCGCTGTCCCGTGTGCGCGCTCGCGGCGCGCTCATAGGCCTTCTTGACCATCTGCTGACCCTTCGGGTCGAGGTGGTCGGCGACTCTCAGCAGCTCTGAAACCGTCATCTGGCGCTCGCTGAGAAGTTTAGGCGGCCACTTCCGACCCCCTGCGTATCCGGGTTCCTATTGCTGGGCACGCTCCTAGACTTACCCATCGCCAGTGAACTCAGAACGGGCGACCTTCGCGTTGAGAATCGGGTTTTCGGCGGCGACGGCCGCCATCGTGCTGGTTGGGGCCTCGCTGAACGTCACCGGGCACTCCGGGGCTGCCGCGTTCTTCGCGGTCGTCGCCGGCTTGCTCGCCCTGGCCTCCGGAGCGCTGAACACGAACTGGCAGGGCTCGGTTCCCCTCGGCGGCGCCGCGCTGCTGGTGACCCTGCTGTCAGATCAGTTCAACCTGCGCGACCCGAACCTCGTCCTGCAGCTGGCCGGCCTGGTGCTCCTCGGGCTTGGGGGTTACGTGGGGAGCATCGCGTATCTCAGCTTCTCGCGCGCGATCAGCACCCACGCCGCAGAGCTGGAGGCAGCACGGATTCAGCTCCTCGCCAAAGAGCGAGCGTTCATGGCGGCCACTGCTGACGCGGACCACACCAAGCACCCTGGGGACATCGCGGCGTTCTCGATCATCGCGCGTGAGGCGGGCGCCGACTTCGCCTGTTATTACGCCTCGTCCCCGGATGGCAGACAGTTCGTGCCCCAGCCGCCGGGCATCGGCCTCGAGCGGCTGCACCCGATGCCGGTGCAGCGGCACGCGGCGACGGCCGGACCACTCCTCACCGCCATCGAGTCCGGCAAGGAATACATCGGCAGCGACCAGAGCGCGCTTTCGGAGCTTGTCCACTACCTCCCGGACGACCTGCATGTCGCCCGGTTGATGGCGGTGCCGCTGCGCATCGACGACCACGTGGGCGGGTTCATCCTGCTGGGCAAGAAGAGCGGCGACTTCCACGACGATGACCGCCGGCTCGCGGTGACCCTGACGCTGCGCGCCGGCGCCCAGCTCGCGAGCGCTCACGCCGTCGCGCTTTCGCGCAGGGAATCCGCGCGCTACTCGCTGATGAACGAGCTCATCAAGGACGCGTCGGGAAAGACCATGGAAGAAACGCTCCAGCTCGTCCTCGACAAAGGCAAGCAGGTGATTCGCTACGACGCCGGCGCGGCAGTCCTCTTCCAGTCCGACGGCTCGTACGTCACGCTCGGCGCGCCTGCCGCCTCGGCCCAGGTCGAGGGACCGCTGGTGAAGGTTCGGGGCGGCGAGCCAGTCCTGCGCAGCCTGATCGCCACCGACGAGCACGTCTACAGCGGGCTGCAGCGTGACGCGAACGGAGGCATCAACGAGGCGCTGACCCCGATCCACGGCAACGGCGGAGTCATCGGCGCGCTGTGCCTCGGGCGTAAGGGCGCAATCGGTTTCGTCCAAGGCGACCTCGGCGCCCTCGACGAGCTGGGGTCCATGGCCGGGATCGTGCTCGAGAACTCGCGCATCTTGCAAGCCGTCACCGGCCAGGCGTCGCAGCTGGACACGACGCTCGATGCGCTCGGCGAGGTCTCTCAGGCCCTGACCACGGTCACGCAGGGCCCGAAGGTCCTGGAGCAGAAGACCCTCGAGACGGCCGTGCGCGTGACGCTGGGCACCGCCGGGCTCATGACTCGGACGACGATCGAAGGCCACCAGAAGGTGATCATGTCGCTCGGCTTTCCCGCGGAGGTTGACGCGATGGAGTTTCAAAACGGGCAGGGCGTCATCGGCGCGACGATGCTCAGCGGGCGTCCGACGGCCGTGCCCGACATCAGCGCCAGCTTCGACTTGGGCAATCCGCCGGACCTGGAGTCCTATGGGCTGCACTCGGCGATCTCGATGCCGATGCTCGAGGACGGGCACCTGTGGGGCACGCTCTCGGTGTTCGACGTCAAGAAGCGAGAATGGACCGGGAACGACCAGCGGGTGCTGGCGACGCTCGGCAACCAGGGTGTGGTCGCGGTGAGGAACGCCGAGCTCTACGACAACAACCAGCGCAGCATCTGGGAGCTGAAGAACCTGCAGGAAGCTCTGCAGGCAGCCACGTCCACGCTCGACCTGAACCAGGTGCTGCAGCAGGTGCTGGCCGGCGCGGCGAAGGCTTCATCGGCGCAGATCGGCTGCCTGGCGCTTGAAGACGAGGGCAAACTCGTCCTCAAGGGCGGATTCGGCACCGACTCCATCACCGCGGAACGCCTTGCACTGGGCTTCGGCGGTGAGATCTGCCGCGACGTCATGAGCACAGGCACCCCGGTGATGCAGGCGATGGAACACGAAACGGGCAAGGACACCCCGCTCAACCCGCGGGCGGTGCTCTGCGTGCCGATCACGCTTCGGGGCAAGCCGCAGGGAGTGCTTTTCCTGGCCAACTACCAGGTCGGGCACGTTTTCACCGACGACCACCGCAACCTGGTCACGGAGTTGGCCGCCCAGGCCGCGGTTGCAATCGACAATGCGCGGCTCTTCAAGGACCGCGAAGAGGTGATCATCGCCTCACTCGAGGCGCTGGCTAACGCGGTTGACGCGCGGGATCCTTATACGAGCGGCCACTCCCAGCGAGTCACGGAGTACGCCAAGATGATCGCGCGGCAGATGAAGTACGCGCCGCAGGACGCGGGCGCGTGGCTGCGCCTGGAGCGGGGCGGGAAGCTGCACGACATCGGGAAGATCGGAGTACCCGACGCCATCCTTCAGAAGACGGGGAAGCTCACCGACGCCGAGTTCGCCAAGATGAAAGAGCACCCGGTCGTCGGTTTCAACATCCTGAGCGGCCTTCGCATGCTGACCGACGAGCTGGTCATCGTGCGCTCACACCACGAGCGCTATGACGGTAAGGGGTATCCCGACCGCAAGAAGGGCGACGACCTTCCGATGTTTTCCTGGATCGTCAGCGCGGCGGACGCGATCGACGCGATGACCTCGGACCGGCCTTACCGCAGGGGGATGGCGCTGCAGATCGCGGTCGAGCAGGTCAGGGCGGGCGCGGGCAGCCACTTCCATCCGGATGTCGCCGAGGCGGTGCTCGACGCGGTGCACAACGGCACCTTCGCGGTGATCGCGCAGAAGTCCATGTACGTGGATGCGCCGACGATCGGAGCGTTCGAAAACCCGACGACCGGATAAGACAGCGGACCGCCCCCCACCCCAGCCCTCCCCCTGGCGGGGGAGGGAGTTCAGTAGGCCTTTGCTAGCGCGACTCGGAACGTGGCCGGTTTGCCGCACACGAAGCATTTGCCTGACGGCTTCGCGTCCGCGTCGATCGTTCGGATCGTCACGCCGCCGGCCTCCGTCTTCACCCGCACTTCGCACTCGTCGTCGCCCGACCACGGGACCCAGACGAATCCTCCGCGCTCGCGGAAGTGCGCCACCACCTCGTCCAGCGTCGAAAGCTCGAACGTGTTCTGACGCTGAAAGTCGCGGGCACGCTCGAGCAGCTTCGTCTGGAAGGCGGTGAGCTCGTCCTTCAAGCGCCGGCCGATGCCCGCCACCTGCACGCTTACGCGCTGTCGCGAAAGCCGGTCGACCATCTCGACCTGCCCCGCGTCCGCGTCTCGACCGCCGACATTCAGGCGCAGTGGCACGCCCTTCAGCTCCCAGTGGGCGTACTTGTCGCCCGGCCGCTCGTCTCGCCAGTCGACTCGATAGCGGATGCCTGCCGCCTTGAGCTCGGGCGCGAATGAGCCGATAAACGTCTCCACCTTCGCGCGGCCTTCGGCGTCGCGAAAGATCGGCACGATGACCACCTGGATCTGCGCCACCATCGGAGGCACGATCAGGCCTGAGTCGTCGCCATGCGCCATGACCAGGGCGCCGATGAGGCGCGTGCTGATGCCCCACGACGTCGAGTAGCAGAGCTCCTTTTCGTTTTCCTTGTTCGAGAACGAAATGTCGTACGCCCGCGCGAAGTTCTGGCCGAAGTAGTGAGACGTGCCCATCTGCAGCGCCTGGCCGTCGCGCATCAGTCCTTCGAGGGTCATCGTGTAGACGGCGCCGGCGAAAGTCTCGGATGGCGACTTCTTGCCGAGCAGCACCGGGACCGCCAGCCAGTCCTCGGCGATCGAGCGGTAGTAGCCGAGGATGAGCTCGACCTCGTCCATCGCCTCCTGCGCGGACGCGTGAAAAGTGTGACCCTCCTGCCACCAGAACTCGCGTGACCGCAGGAACAGTCGAGATCGCATCTCCCATCGCACGACGCTGTTCCACTGGTTTGTGAGCTTGGGCAGGTCGCGATGGCTGTGGATGTAGCGCCGGATGATTTCCCCGATGATCGTTTCCGAGGTCGGTCGCACGGCAAGGGGCTCCTGGAGCTCCTCCATCGCGGCCCCTGCTCTCGTGACCCAGGCGACCTCCGGCCCAAATCCCTCGATGTGCTCCGCCTCTTTGACGAGCAGCTCTTTGGGGATGAGCAGTGGGAAGGCCCAGTTCTCGTGCCCGCTCTCCTTGATCATGTCGTCGAAGGCGCGTGTGATCGCTTCCCACATCGCCCATCCATAGGGGCGCACGACCATCATCCCGCGCACACCCGACCAGTCCGCCAGCTCCGCCTTGCGGACGACGTCGGTGTACCAGCGATCGAAGTCCACGGACATCTTGGTGATGTCCTTCACGAAATCCTGTTGCTCTTCGATGGTGGTTTCCTTCATGCCAATAGCTCCCGAAATTTGATGAGTTGAACCGCGAACTCGATCAGCGCCCGCCCGAGCGGGCTAGCGCGGGAGCGAGGTTTCGGCCGCGATCGCGTCGATCTCGGCCAGCAGCACGGGCAGCAGCTCTTCCTGAGGCACGGTGCGGTAAAGCTTACCTTTCTTGAAAATCACGCCCTTGCCGCGGCCGCCCGTGACGCCGATGTCGGCGTGGCGCGCCTCCGCCGGGCCGTTTACGACGCAGCCCATGACCGCAATCGTGATCGGCACCTTGAGCCTGGCGATGTGCGCCTCGACGGCCTTCACTGTTGGCACCATGTCGTACTCGAGGCGGCCGCAGGTCGGGCACGCGACCAGCGTCGCGCTCTCGTTGCGGAAGGCAAGGGTCTTCAGGATCTCGTGAGCGACACGAACCTCTTCACGCGGATCGGAGGTGGCCAGCGAGACGCGGATCGTGTCGCCGATGCCCTCGGCGAGCAGGATGCCCATGCCCACAGCGCTGCGGATGCTTCCGGCTTCCACCGGGCCGGACTCGGTCACTCCAAGGTGGATCGGATAGGCGCGGGCAGCCGCGAACTTTCGGTTGGCCATGATGTTGGTCCACACATCGGTGGACTTCAACGAAACCTTGATGAACCCCGGGCCGTAGTCGAGCTCTTCCAGGATCTTGCAGTGGCCCAGCGCCACCTCGACCATTCGCTCCGCGGTCTGCTCACGGTTGTCGCGGTCGATCGCATGCTCTTCGCGCATGCTCTTGTGCACTTCTTCCGGGAGTGAGCCGGCATTCACCCCGATGCGGAATGGGATCTGCCGCTCCTTGGCGGCGTTGACCACCTTGATGACCTTGTCGCGGTCGGGGATGTTGCCCGGGTTGAGGCGAAGGCAGGCCACGCCCGCCTCGATCGCCAGCAGCGCCAGCGTGTGGTCGTAGTGGATGTCCGCGATCACCGGCAGCGGGGACCGCTTGACGATCTCCTTGAGCGCCTCGGCTGCTTCGTGGTCGGGAACCGCCGGCCGCACGATCTCGCATCCGGCCTCCTTGAGCTCGTGGATCTGGCGCAGAGTCGCCTTGACGTCGCGCGTGTCGGTCTTGGTCATCGTCTGCACCGCGATGGGCGCGGCGCCGCCAATCACGACGCCCCCGACGTTGACGGGGATCGACTTCCGGCGGGTGACCATCAACGCAAACCTGGGAACTGGCCGGTCGCAATCCTCTGGATGTCAAGGAAGCTGATCACCGCGGCGAGCGCCAAAAGGGCGACCAGGCCCCAGCGCTGGAAGTTGAGCTCGCTTGTGCGGTCGAACGGACGGCGGCGCAGCACCTCGATGAGCACAACCACGATCCGGCCACCGTCGAGTGCCAGCAGCGGTAGAAGGTTAGTGAACCCGAGCGCAACGGAAAGCAGCGCCACCAGCGAGATGTACGTGGGCGGGCCCTGGCTGACCGATTGGTAGGCGATGTCGGCGATCCCGATCGGTCCGGTGATGCCCTGTGGGCCCAGCAGACCGCCCGGCACCCTGCCCGTGATGAGCGACCCAATGCCCTGGACGATCCCTCCGATCGTGACGAACGGAAACGCGATGCCGTCCGTGATCGCCGTCTGGGTGCTGAGCAGCCTGATCGGTAAGCCAAGCCCAACTTTGGGGTGCCCTTGCGGGTCCAGCTTCGGGGTGATCGTGTACGTGAACGGCTGCCCGCTGGCATGGACGCCGCTCAGGGTGAGTGCGGCGCCTGGCGCGAGCTGCTCCTCAGCCTGGATCAGGCCCGGTTGGTTGAACGGCTTGCCATTGACCGCGTGGATGCTGTCGCCAGGCTGCATCCCGGCGGCTGCGGCCGGCGAACCAGGCACGACGGTGAAGACCTTGCCGGGATCGGTGTTGACCTGGGTCAGGAGGAACCCGGTGATGAGCAGCATCGCGACGAGGAAGTTGGCGGCCGGGCCTCCCGCGAGAATCACGATCCGCTGCCAGGCCGGCCTGGAGTGAAACCCGTTGGCGTCCTCGAGATCGCCGGCCTCCATGCCTCCCATCCGGACGTAGCCGAGGATCGGAAATGCCCTGATTGCGTAGAGCGTCCCGTTCCGGGTGACCGACCACAGCCTGGTGCCGGCGCCGATCGAGAACTCGATCACCCGCACCTTGAAGAGCTTGGCGAAGAGGAAGTGGCCGGCCTCGTGCGGCGCGATCAGCAGCAGGAACATTCCTGCCACGCCGACGACGTCCAGGAGAATCGTGAGCAGGCTCATTTGGCCCCCAATTTACCGGACTTAATTCCCCGGTTGGTTTCCTGCACGTACTCCCTGGCCCAGCGGTCCGCCTCGAGGATGTCCTGCAGGGTGTCACCGCCACCCGGGAAGGCGTCGAGCGCCCGCTCGACGGTGCGCACGATGCCGCTGAACGGCACCCCACCGCCCAGGAAGGCCGCGACTGCCTCCTCGTTGGCCGCGTTCAGCGCGGCCGGCCGCCCATGGCCGGCCCTGGCGGCCTCCCGCGCCAGGCGGACGCTGGGAAAGCGCTGTTCGTCCAGCGGGTAGAACTCCAGGCCGCTCAGCTCCTCGAGCCGGGTCGGCGGAACGGCGTCGGGGAGCCGGTCGGGGTAGCAAAGTGCGACCGCGATGGGCAGGCGCATGTCGGGGCGGCCGAGTTGTGCCTTGAGCGAGCCGTCCACGAACTCGACCAGAGAGTGCACGACGCTCTGCGGGTGAACGCAGACCTCGATGTGGTCCAGCGGGACGCTGAACAGGTGGTGCGCCTCGATCACCTCCAGGCCTTTGTTCATCAAGGTTGCGGAGTCGACCGTGACCTTCGGGCCCATCGACCATCTCGGGTGGTTTAGCGCCTGCTCGACCGTCACCTGGTCCAGGTCCAGCTCGGGATGGGCCCAGAAGGGGCCTCCGCTCGCGGTGATGATCAGGCGCCTTATAGATTCGCGCCTCTCGCCCCACAGGCACTGCCAGATCGCGCTGTGCTCGGAGTCCACCGTCCTCACGCCCCGTTCGCCCGCCGCTCGCATGACCAGTTCCCCGGCCATGACCAGGACCTCCTTGGTCGCGAGCGCGACATCCTTCCCTGCCTTCAGCGCCGCGAGCGTGGGGGCCAGGGCGCGAGCACCCGGGATGGCGACGACTACGATGTCGCAGCGCGGGTCGGTGACCAGCGCCTCCACACGTGCGTCGAAGTCCGGGTCGCCGGCCTGGCCCTGCACGACGATCTCTGCCTTGCGGTTTGTTGGACGGCGACCCGCAGTGAGGCCGAACAGTTTCAGACGCGCGGGGTTGCGGTCGATGACGTCGAGCGTCTGCTGGCCGATCGAGCCCGTCGCGCCGAGCACGGCCACGTTGATCGGGCGGCTCAATTGGCCGGGATCAAAGGAGGTGGAACAAGGCCAGATAGAAGTAGACGAGGATCGGGGGAAAGAGGATCGAGTCCAGCCGGTCGAGCGCGCCGCCGTGTCCGGGGATCAGGTTGGACGAGTCCTTCACCTCTGCGATCCGCTTCATCTGCGACTCTACGAGATCGCCCACCTGCGCGCTGACGCCCACCAGCAGGCCCAGCGCGACCGCATGCAGGGGCGACAGGCCGATGACGGCGGAGACACCGATCGTCATCACTGCGACCGCGCCGGCAACGCCTGCGATCGCACCTTCGACGGTCTTCTTCGGGCTGATCGTCCTGAAGAACGGATGCCGCCCAATGCGGCTCCCAACCAGCAGCGCCGCCGAGTCACAGGCCACGACGGCGAAGATCGTGAACAGCGCCCACGCCAAACCGTGGGGCTTTGACGTGTACAGGAGCAAGTAGTAGTTGAAGGGCATGCCGATGTAGAGGGCGCCGGCCATCCCCATCGCCCAGCGGCCGAGGCCCTGGCGTCGACCCGGGACGACCAGGAACGCGGCGAGCCCACCGACCAGCGCAAGCGAGAGGACAAAGTTGACGTCAATTCCTTTCAGCAACGTGCCGCTGTAGCAGAAGAAGATTCCCAGCGGAAACAGCAACCAGGCGGGAGCGCGCGAGCCCATTCCGTCGGAGAGGCCGATGAACTCCCAGAGCGCGAGCCCCGCGAGGATCAGGACGAGCACGTCGGCGCCGTAGGTCCCGAGCAGGGTCAGTCCAATGACGCCGGCGAGGAGGACGAACGCGCTGAGGATGCGAACCATCAACGAGCTCGGCTTCCACCGACCGGCCAGGAAGGCGTTCTGGGTGGTCACCTGTTGGCGGCCCGCGCCTCTACCTCGTCCTCGGGCCGGCCACCGAAGCGCCGAACCCGCGATGCGTAGTCTGCAAGCGCAGCCTGGAGGTCTTCGACGTCGAAGTCCGGCCACAGCGTCTCCGTAACCAGCATCTCGGAATAGGCCGACTGCCAGAGGAGGAAGTTGCTCACGCGGCTCTCGCCGGCAGTCCTGATGATCAGATCGGGATCTGGAAGGTCCGGGTTGTAGAGGCGTGAGGCGATCGCCTCCTCATTAATCTGGCTCGGCTCGATGCCATCGGCGACGAGCCTCTTGACTGCGTCAACGATCTCCGCCCGGCCGCCGTAGTTGAGGCACACGTTGAGCACGCCGTTGGTGTTGGCCGCTGTACGCCTTACCGCTTCGTCAATGCGTTCCCTCATGCGGGGCGAGAGGTCCTCGCCCCGGCCGCTGAACACTATGCGGACGCCCCGTCGATGCATCTCGTCGATCTCGCGCAGCATCGTCTCG
Organism: Candidatus Dormiibacterota bacterium; assembly: GCA_035602315.1. GTDB lineage: Bacteria > Chloroflexota > Dormibacteria > Dormibacterales > Dormibacteraceae > Palsa-870. The sequence goes on along the minus strand of DATNML010000160.1, from coordinate 4,047 downwards.
TGGAAGAGCCGCATCAGGGCGCGCACCTCGGTTCGAGGCCGCGACCAGTTCTCGGTGGAGAAGGCGTAGATCGAGAGCACATTCACGCCGAGCCGTTCGCACGCGTCGAGCACACGTTTGATGGCACGGACCCCGGCTCGGTGGCCGAAGCTGGCGGGCCGCCCCCGGCGGCGGGCCCAGCGCCCATTGCCGTCCATGATGATCCCGATGTGCCGGGGGACCTGGGAGTCCAAATTGACGCAAGCGTACCGAGTGTGGCGGAAAGTCGAGACTCCTCCTCCCCATCCGGCGCTGCGCGCCACCTTCCCCGCGAGCGGGGAAGTGACTGTCTACTAGACCTCCATTACCTCTGTTTCTTTCCGCCCTGCCAGGGCGTCGACCTTTTCGATCTGCGATTCGGTGATTTTCTGCAGCCGTGCCGTCCCTCGCTTGGCGTCGTCTTCGGCGACCTCGCCATCCTTCTGCAGCTGGTCGATCCGGTGCACCTCGTCACGCCGCACGTTGCGGATCGCGATGCGCGCCTCCTCGGCTTTCTGGCGCACGAGCTTCACGTATTCGCGCCGGCGCTCTTCGGTGAGAGGCGGAATCGGGACGCGGATGACCTGCCCGTCGCTGGCTGGATTGAGTCCCTGGTCGCCCGAACGCAAGGCCTTCTCGATGGCGCCGATCTGGCTCTTGTCGTAGACCTGCACGACCAGCAGCCTTGCCTCGGGCGCGCTGATCTGCGCGAGCTGGTTGAGAGGGGTCGGCGTCCCGTAGTACGGGACCATCACCTTGTCGATCAGGGCCGGGTTGGCGCGGCCGGTGCGGACGCTCGTGAGGTCGTTGGCGAAATGCTCGACCGACTTCGCCATCTTCGACTCAGCCTCGCGCAGGACGGGGTCGATCACGTGCTGGCCCCCGCTCCGACGAGCGTGCCGATCTCCTCGCCCAGCACGACGCGCTCGATATTGCCCGGCACAAGCAGGTTGAACACCACGATGGGTACGTCGTTGTCCATGCAGAGCGTGAGCGCGGTGTTGTCCATCACCTCGATGCCCCTATTGAGGACCTCTAGGTAGCCGAGGTGCTGAAATTTGACTGCGTTGGGATCCAGCTTCGGGTCCGCCGTATAAACGCCGTCGACCTTGGTCGCCTTGAGGATGACGTCGGCCTCGATTTCGACCGCGCGCAGAGCGGCCGTGGTGTCAGTCGTGAAGTAGGGATTGCCTGTACCGGCGGCGAGGATCACGACACGGCCCTTCTCGAGATGACGCACCGCCCGTCGCCGGATGTAAGGCTCGGCGACCTGCGGCATCTGGATCGCCGTCATCGTGCGCGCCGGGATGCCGGTCCGCTCGAGCGCATCCTGAAGCGCCAGCGCGTTGATGACGGTGGCCAGCATGCCCATGTAGTCGCCCGTGGCGCGGTCGAAGCCGAGCTCGCTTGCCGCGAGGCCACGGAAAATGTTGCCGCCGCCGACGACGAGCGCGGTTTGCACGCCCATCTCATGCACGCGCTTGACCTGCTGGGCGATGGTCTGCACGACCATGAGGTCGATGCCGTAGTCGCGCGCTCCGCCGAGCGCTTCACCGCTCAGCTTGAGCACGATGCGGTTGTACTTCGGGGTGCGGTCACTCATAGCTAAATGTGCGCCCTGCGCGCGCTCGGCGTCTTCAATCATGTGCGCCCTGCGCGCGCCCGGCAAGGTTCTCGATCAGCCTTCAGGACTCCCTGATGTTAAAGCGCGCGAACCGGCGGACCGTGATGTTCTCCTGCAGCCTGGAGATGTTCTCTGCGATCAGCTGCTGCACGGTGTGGGCCGGCTCGCGGAAGTATGGCTGCTCCAGGAGGCAGTTCTGCTTCAGGAAGTTCTCGACCTGGCTCTCGACGATCTTGGGGATGATCTGCTCGGGTTTGCCGTCCGCCAGCGCCTTGGCCTCGTAGAGGTTGCGCTCGTGCACGAGCACGTCGTCGGGCACGTCCTCGCGTGTCACCCAGCGGGGCTCGTAGCCCGCGACCTGCAGGGCTAGCTCCTTGGCGAGCTTGCGGAACTCGGTGCCCTTGGCGACGAAGTCCGTCTCGCAGTTGACCTCAATCAGGACGCCGAGCTGCGGCGGGAAGTCATCGCCCGTGCTGTGCAGGTAGGCCTCAACGACGCCCTGCCCAGTCGCCCGGTCCGCGCGCTTGCCCGCCTTCGCGATGCCCTTCTCGCGCAGGATGGTGAAGGCCTTCTCGAGGTCGGCCTCAGCTTCCTCGAGCGCGTTCTTGCAGTCCATCATGCCGGCGCCCGACATCTCGCGGAGCTGCTTGACGAGCTCCATGGAAACTTTCGCCACTAGCGGGATTCCTCGTCGTCGGCGGTGCGGACGAACTCCTCCTCCGACACGGTCGGCAGGTAGTCTTCCTCGTCCTCGAGGTACTCCTCGATCTCCTCGTAGCGAGGCGTCTCGAGAAACTCGCGCTCTTCGACCTCGGGCAGGATCTCGCCCCGCGCCTGGGCCTCCTGCCGGCCGTCCTGGCACGCGTCGGCGATCTTCCCGGTCAGCAGCTTGACCGCGCGGATGGCGTCGTCGTTGCCGGGGATGACATAGGTGATGAGGTCCGGGTCGCAGTTGGAGTCGGTGATCGCGACGACCGGGATCTTGAGTCGGTTCGCCTCGGTCACCGCAATGTGCTCCTTGCGCGGGTCGACCACGTAAATCGCGCCGGGCAGCCGCTTCATGTCGGCGATGCCATCGAAATGGAACATCAGCCGGTCGAGCTCGTCGGTGAGGCGCTTCGCCTCCTTCTTGGACATCTGCTCGAACTGGCCTTCCTGCTGCATCTTGCGCAGCTCCTGGAGGCGCTCGATGCGCTTCTTCACGGTGCTGAAGTTGGTGAGCATCCCGCCCATCCACCGGCGGTTGACGAAGTACATGCCGCAGCGCGCCGCCTCGGTCTGGATGGTCTCCTGCGCCTGCTTTTTGGTGCCGACGAACAGGACGGGTCTTCCGCTGGCGGCGACGCCGCGCACGAAATCCCACGCCTCGTCCAGCAGCCGGACGGTCTTCTGCAGGTCGATGATGTGGATACCGTTGCGGGCCGTGAAGATGTAGGTCTTCATCTTTGGGTTCCAGCGGCTGGTCTGATGCCCGAAATGGACACCTGCCTCCAGCAGCTGCTTCAAGGTCACTTGAGCCACGTTCGATTGCCTCCCTGTTCTACTTCCGCCCGGTTCCGGCCTTCGCTCAAGAGTCCGGCGCCGCCGGCGCCGGTTGCGAAGGACAGGGGCTATGCCCCGGGCGTGCTAACTCAGTCGAGTGGACTGGCTATCCGAGTATACCCAGATCCACCGCCCCCCACCCCTGCCCTCCCCCTGGCGGGGGAGGGGAGCTGTCAGAGGCCGCCGGGAAACCGGCCGGCGCAGACGCCGCTGGCAGGCAGCGGCTTCACGGTGGTGGTCACCTGGGTGTTGCCCCCAGTTTCTGCGGGAAACTGGATCACCGCATCCGGCGCGAGCAGGTGGTCCTCGTCGATCCATGTGCACGCTGCGTGCCCCGGGACCGTGGCGTAGGGCCCGGGACCAAGCTGGACGATCCCGGTCGCCGGTGTGGGCGCGCCTGGCCCGGCCCCCGTGGCGAACAGGATGCTGTTGATTTTTGGCGAGACGCTGGTCATCGAGTAACCGCTCCCGGTAGGGCCCGGCCCTGTCAGCACCACCACTTTTCCGGTCCAGTCGTAAATCTTTGCAACGCCCTGCGCGTCCATACAGGCCACACCCCCCGCGGACGGCCAGAAGCTCAAGGTGCAGTTGGTGGCGGGGATGGTGGCCATCCGCGTTGCGTTCGTCGCATTCGCCACGTGCCACTCGGTCGGCGTGAGCCCGGCCGGCTCGAAGGTGCAGGCCGGAAAGAGAGCGAGCACGATCGCTCCATCGTGCCAGCCCATCGGCCACAGCGTGGTGCCTCTCTTGTCCTTCGGCGTGAGCGTGCTGTAGATGTCGACGTGGTGACCGCCGCCATGCAGGTCCTCGACGTAGAGGCGTTCGCTGATCGCCGTGCCGCCCGAAACATCCTCGACCAGGAC
>DATNML010000159.1:0-3136 GCA_035602315.1 Candidatus Dormiibacterota bacterium | reverse complement strand
CGCGCATGGTGTGCGTAGTGGCGGCGCCAGAAGGTGTGAAGGTGATCGAGGACCGCCACCCGGAGGTACAGATCTTCACGGCCGCGCTGGACCAGGGGCTGAACGATCGGGCGTTCATCGTGCCGGGCCTGGGCGACTTCGGAGACCGGCTGTTCGGGACGGGGTCCTAGCCGAACTTCGCTTCATAAGCGACAGCGTTGCAGCGTTGCAGCTCGTCGTCGCTCATCCCCATCGCCGAGGCCAGCTCGAACTCGTGGCTGAGCGTGGTGGCGGCGACGGTGCGTGAGTCGGTGCTGATCGTGCAGCGAACGCCGGCGCGCACCAGTCGAGGCAGCGGGTGCTCGCCCAGGCTCGGCACCGCCTTGCACTTCCAGTTCGCGGTCGGACACATGTCGAGCACCACTCCCTCGGACCTGATGCGCTCGACGATGCGCGGCTCGCGAGCGCCGATCACGCCGTGCGCGATCCTCTCCACCCCAAGGCCGAGCGCCTCCTCCACGCTGGACGGGTCGCCGGCCTCACCGGCGTGGCAGGTGAGACGCAGGCCCGCGGCACGCGCGGCCTCGAACGCCGGCCGCTGGGGCGAGGCGGGGTAGCGCCCCTCGTCGCCCGCGAGGTCGAAGCCGACCACCCCGCGTCCCGCGAAGCGACCGGCCTCGCGCGCGAGCGCGACATTGTCTTCCGGGGTGTGGTGTCGCATGGCGCAGACAATCGCCACCGCTTTCATCGGCGCCGCCTCGAGCCCCGCGAGCACTGCGCTGATCACCTCCGACACGCTGAGACCGCTGCGCAGGTGCAGCCGGGGCGCCCAGCGGACCTCCAGGTAGTCGATGTTCTCCGCGGCCGAATCCACGCACAGCTCGTACGCGATGCGCTCGAGCGCCGCCTCCGTCTGCATGACGGCGATCGCGTCGTCGAAATACTTGATGTAGTCGGCCTGGCTGGGGCAATTGTGTGGAGCCACCATCCGAAGTCCTTTTCGGCCTGACAGCTCTTCGGCGGTCGAGATACGCACCGCACCATCGAGATGCGAGTGAAGCTCGGCTTTCTTCCAGCCGAGATATGCGCTTATGTCAGCGAATAGATGTGAGGCAGCTCGCGATAGAGGCCCGCGTAGTCGAGGCCGTAGCCGATCACGAATCGATCTGGAATTACGAAACCGCAGAAGTCGATCTTCACCTCGACCACGCGCCGCGCCGGGCGGTCGAGCAGGGCTGCGATACGCAGCGATGCAGGGCCGAGGCGCTTGATGCGCTTGGCGATGACATTGACGGTGAGGCCGGAGTCGACGATGTCCTCGACCAGCAGCACGTGGCGGCCGACCAGCGTCCCGTCGACCATATGAGCCAGCTGGAGCCGGCCGCTGCTCGTCGTGCCCCCGTGATAGCTCGAGGCGCGAACGAACTCGAGCTCGGCGGGGATGCTCAAGCTGCGCAGCAGGTCGGCGGCGAAGACGGTCGCGCCCTTGAGGATCACGACGATGACCAGCGGCGTTTCGATGTCGGAGTAGGTCTCTGAGATCTGGCGTCCAAGCCGGCGGACGCGCCGCGCGATGCGAGTCGAGCTGATCATCGGCTTGCCAGCGCCGGGCCTGTCGGCGCTCGCTCCCAGACTCTTGACCGGGATCGGCTTGGTCAGCACCTCAGCCATGCATTCTGGATTTTAGACCCCGATGGGATGCCACACGGTCTTCAGCTCCATGAAGGCCGTGATCAGATACGGGCTCGCCTCGTCGGGTGCGACTTTTATCACACGCTTGACGTTGTCGGCCGCGGCGGCCTCGACCTCCTTGACCTCCTCCGGGGTGCAGCCCGCGACGTCGATCGCGTTGACGTCCATGTGAGCGGCGAGCCAGGGCAGGAGCTCTTTGCGCTGCCCGCTGAGCACGTTGACCACTCCGGCCGGAAAGTCGCTGGTCGCGAAGACCTCAGCGAGAGTGAGAGCCGGCAGCGGCCGCGACTCGGGCGTGAGCGCGACGACCACGTTGCCGCCGCACAGAGCAGGCGCGATGCGCCGCACGAGCCCGGCCAGCGCCGGTTCGTCAGGCCCGACGATGCCGACCACGCCTGTCGGCTCCGGGAGCGTGAAGTTGAAGTACGGACCCGCGACCGGGTTGACCGTCCCGGCGAACTGGGGCAGCTTGTCGGTCCAGCCCGCGTACCAGACCAGCGTCTCGACCGACTGCTCGACCTCGCGCCGGGCCGCCGCGCCACCGCTGAGCAGCTCGACGAACTGCGCGCTGCGGCTGTCGAGCATCTCGGCGGCGCGGTAGAGGATCTGGCCGCGGTTCATCGCGGTTCGTCCCGACCATCCTGAAAAAGCAGAGCGCGCGGCGCGCACTGCGTCGCGCAGGTCCTTGCGAGAGCCGCGTGGGACGTTCACGTTTCCGTCCGGCCGGTACGCGCGTCCCGACTCGGAGCGCACAAATTCTCCGTTTAGGTAGAGCTTGTACGTCTTGCGGACTTCCATTTAGTTCAAGTCCAGGTAGGCGGCGAGGCCGTGCAGCCCGCCCTCGCGGCCGAAGCCCGATTCCTTGTAGCCGCCGAATGGCGACGTGGGATCGAAACGGTTGAACGTGTTCGCCCACACGACGCCGGCCCGCAGGCGCTCGGCCATCCACAGGATGCGCGAGCCCTTGTCGGTCCACACGCCGGCCGACAATCCGTACGGCGTGTTGTTCGCTTTCTCGACCGCCTCGGCAGGCGTGCGGAAGGTGAGGACCGACAGCACTGGGCCGAAGATCTCTTCGCGCGCGATGCGGTACGACTGGCTGACGTTCGTGAAGAGCGTGGGCGGGAACCAGAAGCCTCGCTCCGGCAGCCGGCACTCGGGCTGGTAGAGCTCCGCGCCCTCTTCCACGCCCGACTCGACCAGGCCCTGGATCTTCTCGAGCTGCGCGCGAGAGTTGATGGCGCCGATGTCGGTGTTCTTGTCGAGCGGGTCGCCGAGACGCAGGGTCCCGAGGCGCCGCTTGAGCTTCTCCATCAGTGGCTCGGCGATGGACTCCTGGACCAGCAGGCGGCTGCCCGCGCAGCACACGTGGCCCTGGTTGAAGTAGATGCCGTTCACGATGCCTTCGACCGCCTGGTCGAGGGGCGCGTCCTCGAACACGATGTTCGCCGCCTTGCCGCCGAGC
>DATNML010000158.1:0-4038 GCA_035602315.1 Candidatus Dormiibacterota bacterium | reverse complement strand
AGAATGACCAACCACGTTGCAGGCCTGGCCTGCTCGCTGCGTGGCATGGGCGCCGGCGTGATGGAGCCACTGTGGGACGAGGTCAGCACGTTGAGCGTGCCGTGCACGTTCGTCGCGGGGCAGCTCGATCACGGCTACGTCACCTCGGCCCGACGACTCGCGTCGAGGGTGCCGAACGGGCGCGTTGAGGTTGTGCCGCGGGCCGGCCACACCGTGCACCAGGAACGACCGGAGGCGTTTGCGCGATTGCTCGCCGCTCACCTCGCCGCTGCGACAGCGTTCTCCAGCTCAACCTCGGCCTGAATGCCCGCAGCGTAGCGAGCGGCTCCAAGGCGCTCGAGGTCAAGCATGCCGCCCCCATCCAGCGGTAGCACGACGAACCGGAGGCAGCCCGCTTTGCGCAGGCGCTCAACCTCACGCGCCACGTCGGCAGGCCTGCGAGAGGTGACGTACGCGGCGGTCACAGCAGTACGCCCAGCGTAAACACGAGCGCATAGGCAAGCTCGGCGATCGCCATCCGGCGCAAGGCGCGCACCAGCGGCGGCCCGGAGGACGTGGCGAACGCGGTTCGCACCGGCACCGCCGCGATGGGGATGGCGAAGAGGACGAGCACCACCGTGTCACCGGCCAGGTGCGCGATCAGGATGACGATCGGGATGGCGAACGCCACGCACACCAGCCCGACGAGGAGGCCGAGGGTCCGCGAGCGCCCGATGCGCGTGGCCAGCGTGCGCTTGCCGGCGGCGAGATCAGTCTCGATGTCCCGCAGGTTGTTGAGGACGAGTATCGCCGTGGCGAGGCACCCCATCGCACAGCCCATGAGGATGGCGAGCGGGGGGACGCGCTGCGTCTCCACGTATACCGTCCCGACTGTGGCAACCAGGCCGAAGAAGAGAAAGACGAAAACCTCGCCCAGCCCGAGATAGCCGTACGGCCGAGGGCCTCCCGTGTAGAGCCATCCGGCGAGGAGGCATGCGACACCGACGGCCAGGAGCCTCCAGTCCGTGACCAGGCTCAGGGCCAGGCCCGCCACCGCGGCGACGCCGAACGCCGCGATCGCTGCCCATCGGACGTGGTGTGGTTCTACCACGCCCGACGACGCCGCTCGCAACGGACCGATGCGCCGCGCGTTGTCTGCGCCGCGAACAAAGTCGGAATAGTCGTTGGCGAAATTCACTCCGAGCTGCATCGCCACGCCGACGGCGAGCGCGAGCAACCCCGGGCCGAGTCGTGGTCCGCCCTCATGCACGGAGATGGCCGTGCCCGCCAGCACCGGCGCGACTGACGCCGCAAGCGTGGCAGGGCGGACTGCCGACCACCACACGCGGGTGGCGTTCAACCGGGGCGCCACGGCAACCACGGCTACGGCCGTTTCGGAAACTTGGAGAAGTCCGGCTTGCGCTTCTGGACGTAGGCGTCGCGCCCTTCCTGCGCCTCTTCGCTCATGTAGTAGAGAAGCGTCGCGTCTCCGGCGAGCTGCTGGATGCCGGCCAGGCCGTCATCGACCGCGTTGAGGCCTGCCTTCAGCATCCGAAGCGCCAGCGGGCTCAGCTCCAGCATCCGCCGGCACCAGGCGATCGTCTCCTGCTCCAGGTCGGCAAGCGGCACGACCTTGTTGACCAGGCCCATCTCGAGCGCCTGGGTCGCGTCGTACTGCTCGCATAGGAACCAGATCTCACGCGCCTTCTTCTGGCCGACGATACGGGCGAGCAATCCTGCGCCGTACCCGCCGTCGAAGCTGCCCACGCGCGGGCCGGTCTGGCCGAAGCGCGCGTTGTCGGCGGCGAGGGTCAGGTCGCAAACGACGTGCAGCACGTGACCGCCGCCGATCGCATATCCGGCGACCATCGCGACAACCGGCTTCGGCAGCCGGCGGATCTGGATCTGCAGGTCGAGCACGTTGAGGCGCCCGGTGCCACTGGCGTCGACGTAGCCGTCGTCGCCCCGAACCCGCTGATCGCCGCCTGAGCAGAAGGCCTCGGTCCCTGCGCCGGTGAGGATGACCACGCCGACCTTCGGGTCATCGCGCGCGACCTCGAACGCCCTGGACATCTCTGACACGGTGACGGGCCGGAAAGCGTTGCGCACCTCTGGGCGGTTGATCGTGATCTTGGCGATCCCGTCCCAGGTCTCATAGAGGATGTCCTCGTACTCGCCGGCCCTGCGCCAGCCTCGATCTTTCAAGCTCTCACTCCTAGAGCGATTACTAGCACTGTTCGAATCGTACGCGGTTCCGGGTTTCTAAACGCGCTGGCGGGGCTTGCGCCGGGGAAAGAGGCGGACGATCTTCGCGTAATCCTCGGGAGTGTCGATGTCGTCGGGCCGGCCTGGGGCCGGCACCATGTCGAGCAACTCGGGGTGACCCTGCAGGATCTGGCGGGCGCCGGCGTCGCCCTTGAGCGCGTAAAGGTCGGCCCACAGCTCACGCGCCAAGACCACAGGCGGCGCCCACTCGCCGTGGGGCTGAGCCACAGCGACCGCCGGCCGCGAACCTTCGCGACGCCACGCGCGCGTCAGCGCAGCGACCGTGCGTGAACCGACGAGCGGCTGATCGCCGAGGAGTACCACCGCGGCCTGCATCTCCGGGCGCATGGCGCGCATGCCCACTTGCAGTGACGAAGCCATGCCGGTGCTCGCCTTCGGATTGTGTACAAGCTCCGCATCGCCACCGACCACGTCACGCACATCGTCCGCCACGTAGACGACGACGACCTGGTGACATCCACCCTCGGTCGCCGACTCCATCGCATGCCTGACCATCGGCTTGCCATCGAATTCGAGCAGCAATTTCTGCGATCCCGACATGCGAGAGCTGGAGCCGGCAGCCAGGATGACTGCCCCCACCGGCAGCAGGGCCGAGGCCAGCCGCTCGAACGGAGGTCGTGCCGAACGGATCCACTCGACCTCGACGCCAGCCCGAATGGCCGCCTCCGCGTGCTCGCGCAATCGCTCGTTGTCGCCGTCCACCAGCATCAGGCGGCGGCCGGCGAGCGCCGACATGTCAGGCACCGTCTCGGGCAGGCCCACCACCGCGATCGCTCCGCAGTCGGGGCGCGAGGCGAGATGCTGCAGCGCGGAGTCGAGGTCGCGACCGCGGACGACGAGGCTGTGAGGCCCCTCCGGTTCGCGATACGTGCGCCCTCTAATGGCCAGGTCGAGGTCGCCCATCACGAAGATCGCCATCGCGATTCCTCAGCATGCCAGATAGGACCGGCTTTACTCTTTTTTGATGCCATTGCTTGGGGCCCACGTCGACTCGTCGGGCGGCTTGCACCTCGCGTTCGAGCGGGCCAAGGCAATGGGCGCCGAGGCGATCCAGGTGCATCCGACCCCGCCTGGCTTCTGGGGCTCGCCGAAGTTGGACGAGACCCGCATCGCGACGTTCAAGGAGGCGGCCGCCAAGCACGGCCACCCGCCCTTCTACTTTCATGCCGTGTACTTGATCAACCTCGCCGGCGACGACCCGACGCTGCGGCAGCGCTCTGAGAGCACGCTGGTCGGCTACTTGAAGGCCGCGGATGAGCTCGGCGTCAATGGCGTCATCTTTCACACCGGATCGCACAAGGGCGCCGGCTTCGAGGCCCGGCTGCCGGGAATCCTCGAACACCTGAAGAAGGTGCTTGAACGTGCAAGTCCGGACACCGCCCGGCTCCTGATCGAAAACAATGCTGGGCTGGGCGGATGCGTGGGAGCAAAGTTCGAGGAGATCGCCGAGATGCTGACCAAGCTGGACGACCCGCGTGTCTCAGTGTGCTTCGACACCTGCCATGCGTTCGCCTCGGGCTACGACGAGCGCACCGCGACCGACGTATCCAAGACGCTGGACGAGCTGGAGCGCGTGATCGGTTTGTCGCACGTCGAGGTCATCCACTGCAACGACTCGGTCACTGGGCTCGGTTCCAATCGGGACCGCCACGCCAACGTAGGTGAGGGTCAGATCGGTGAGGCGGGGGTTCGCGCGCTCCTGCACGAGCCGCGTCTGTCGACGCTACCGTTCATCCTCGAGGTGCCCGGCGCCGGGGACGGGCCGGACGCCGA
>DATNML010000157.1:0-17490 GCA_035602315.1 Candidatus Dormiibacterota bacterium | reverse complement strand
CGGAATGGAGGAACTGGGCCGCCTCTTCACCGCCGCACGACCCGATGCCGTGGTGGTTGCGACCCCGCACAACGTGCACATCGCCAACGCGATGGGCGTGCTGGTCTCCAGCCGCGTGGCGGGTCAGCTGTCGGGCGCTCCCTCGTCGGTCGCGCTGGACATTCCCTCGGCGGGCGACCTCGCATGGCTGGTGCTCGATTCGCTGATGTCCGCGGGCGTGCCGGCGGTCGGCGTGAGCTTCGGCGCCAACGATGCCGCGTCTGCCGTTGCCCCTATGGATTGGGGCGTGCTGATCCCGCTGTGGTTCATGGGCGGAAGGCACGACCCACCGGTCCCGCTGGTCGTCGTTACGCCGGCTCGCGACCTGTCCGCGTCAGCGCACGTCGAGGCCGGGGCCGCGATCGCTGAGGCGGCGAAGACGTTCGGGCGCCGCGTCGCGTTCATCGCGAGCGCGGACCACGGCCACGCGCACCTCGAGGGCGGCCCGTACGGCTACCACGCGAGCGCGGCAGAGTACGACGCTCTCGTCTGCAGGCTCGTGCGCACGGGCAAGCTCGAACAGCTCAGCAAGATCCCGCCCGAGATGGTCGAGCAGGCCAAAGCGGACAGCTGGTGGCAGATGCTGATGCTTCACGGCGCGACGCCCGGCTGGACGGGCCGGCTCATCTCGTACGAGGCGCCGACCTACTTCGGGATGCTGACGGCGGTTTACTCTCCCCCCGGCTCCCCACCCGGGCTTCGCCCGACCTCCCCACGAGGTGGGGAGGTGAAACTCTCCCCCGGCTAGCTGATCGACGTCAGCTCGAGGCGGCGTGCGATCGCTGCTCGGAGCACTGGCTGCTCGGTGAATGTCGGGTCCGATTGGAGAATGCTCTCGGCTTCCTGCCTCACCTCGTTGAGCAGCTCCGGCTGCTTGAGCGCTTCCATGGCGAGGTCCGACATGCCGTGCTGGCGCTGGCCCATTAGCTCGCCCATGCCGCGGATGCGCATGTCCTCCTCCGCAAGCGTGAAGCCGTCGCGAATCCGCGTCATGAGGTTCAACCGGTTCAAGGCCGGCTCGGACGATTCGTCCGTCAGCAAGAGGCAGTGGCTCTGTCCCGCGCCACGGCCGACCCGGCCCCTGAACTGATGCAGCTGTGCGAGGCCGAAGCGGTCGGCTCCCTCGATCATCATCACCGTCGCGTTCGGCACGTCGACACCGACCTCGACGACCGCCGTGGCCACCAGAACCTGGACCTCGCCGGACACGAACGCGCGCATCACCTCGTCCTTGGCCTTGAGGCGCCCGTGTACCAGGCCCATGCGCAGGTCCGGGAAGACGTCCTTCTGCAGCCGCTCGAACTCGGCGGTGGCCGACCGCGCGACGATCGCCTCGGACTCTTCGATCAGCGGGCAGATGACGAATGCCTGGCGTCCCAGTCGAACCTGCTCTCGCACCAGGTCGTAGGCGCCCTGGCGGAGCTCCGGCTCGACCACCCGCGTCTCCACGGGCGTTCGGCCCGGAGGCTGCTCGTCGATCGTGGAGATGGACATCTCGCCGTAGAACGCGAGCGCGAGGGTGCGGGGGATCGGAGTGGCGGTCATGGCCAGGAAATGCGGCCTGCCCGTTCCCTTCGCGCGAAGCAGCTCTCGCTGTCGCGTGCCGAAACGATGCTGCTCGTCGACGACCGCCAGGCCGAGGTTGGCGAACTCGACGTCGTCTTCGATCAGCGCATGCGTCCCGACGACCAGAGCGCAGTGCCCTGACGCCGCAGAGGCGCGCACGCGCCGCCGCTCGGCCGCGCTCTGGCTGCTGACCAGCAGCTCGACCACCAGGCCTGGAAAGCTCTCTTCGAGGTAAGCGCGGAAGCGATGCAGGTGCTGCCTGGCGAGGATCTCGGTCGGGGCCATGACGACCGACTGGAGGCCGGCCGAGTGCGCCATCGCGGCGCAGGCGGCGGCGACCGCGGTCTTGCCCGACCCGACGTCACCGTTCAGCAGGCGGTTCATCGGCGTGGTCATCTCCATGTCCTGGAAGGCCTCCCAGGTCGTGCGGCGCTGGGCCCGGGTCAGCTCAAAGCCGACGCCGGCTTTGAAGGCATCGATGACTTCTTGCCGGTACGGGATGGGAGTCGCCGGCTCGGCCGCGATGCTGGCGCGCATGAGGGCGAAGGCGGCCTGCAGCTCGAAGAGCTCGGCGAACGCCATGCGCCTTCGCGCCTGGTGCCACTGTTCCTCGGTGTCCGGGCGGTGTCCAAGCCGGACCGCGTCCGCGACGCCCACGAGCCGGTGGCGTTCGCGCACCGACGGAGGTAGAAGGTCCTCAAGCTCCCCCGCCAGCGGCAGCGCGGTCTCGACCCAGCCCGCGATCTTTCTCGAGCTCAGGCCCGCGACGAGGTGGTACTTCGGCATCAGGCCGCCCACTCGGGTCGGGACGTAGTCGTCGGTGTCCTCGAGCACCTCGTGATGCGGGTTCTGCATCTCGAGCATGCCGCCGTACCGCGCCTCCTTCACAGTGCCGGCGACGGCAACACGATCCCCTTTGTGCAGCTGCCTGGCGATGAATGGCTGGTTGAACCAGACCAGCCTCAAGCCTGATCCCGAGTCGTCGCGGACCGTAGCTTCGGTCAGCTTCATGCGGCGGCGGGGCGTCACCTTGGCGCTGATCGCCGTGATCGTTCCGATGACGCTGGCCTGCCGCCCGGGGGTGAGCTGTGACACCTCGGCGGGCGCTCCGTACGCCTGCCAGTCGAACGGCAGGGTCAAAAGCAGGTCCCGGATCGTCACGATGCCCAGCTTGCCCAGGCGCTTCACATCGGCCGGCTTGATCTTGGGCAGCGCCGAGACCGGGGCGTCAAGTGTCCGTGGCAATACGAGGATGGTCAACTAGACTTCCACCGAAATGAACGACGTTCCGCCACCGCCTCCCCCGCAGGACGAGGCTCCGCCGCCGGCGCGCGCCTCAGGGATGTCGAGTGGGCTGCGCACCACCATCATCGCGATCGTCGTCATCGTCATCGTCGTGATCGGAATCATCGGGTACGCAGTCGCGGGCTTCGCATACGCGTCAACACGGGTGGCCAGCGCCAACAAGAGCCTCAACACCGTGGTTTCTCACCAAAACAGCCTCAACACTACGTTCAAGGACATCGATACGAAGTTCAACGGTCTTAGCAGCAGCTCCACCTTCGATCCCAAGGCGGCGCACACGCTCATCGACCAGTTTGTCGCCAACGCCACGTCGGCGGGCGCCTCCGTGGACAAGGACGACGCGTCCCTGGTCTCCGCCAAGGCGAGCCTCAACGAGCAGCAGTGGCTCACTGTTCTGAGCAAGGGCTCCCTCGACAAGGAGGCGCAGCGGATCGACCATGCGCGCAGGGGACTCGCGAGCGCGAAGACGATCGCGGCCGACTACGTCCAGGACGGGCAGTTCCTCCAGTCCTTCATCGATGCCGCCACCGACCTCGACACGCTGGGCACGCAGAGCGCCAACGCCGACCTCGCCGCGGCCAAGGCCACCCTCGCCACCATGAAGACGCACGTTGACAAGGCGCTCCAGCTCTCGACTGCACCCGGCTTGCCGGTCGAGCTTCATGATCTGATGGTCGACTTCCAGGCCCTGGACGCGGATTTCGGCAAACTCCTAGACGCCGCCGCGGCCGGCAACGTCAACGCCATCACGAGTGCCGAGCAGGCAGTCGAGAAGGATGCGACCAAGATCAGCGCCTACAACTTCGACAAGATCAGCACGGACATCAGCGCCTACTACAAGCCGCTGGTCGACACCTTCAACTCGGAGATGCAGAAGGCGACGGCTTAGCCCCGTTCTTGGTGCGGCGGGCCTCGGCGAGCGTGAACCACACGAGCTGAGCGGCGAGCAGCAGAACCATCGCCACGAGTACCGGGAGCGGCGACACGTGCAGGCCCGCGATCGCGTACCAGCCGGCGGCAAGGATCACCACGATCACGGCGGTCTGAAGCCAGTCGGCGACGAAAAGCCCGACCAGTTCGGAGGCTGCGCTCCTGAGGAACTTCACGCCAGCGCGGGCCGGCGCACGAGCTGTACGGCGAGACGCGAGGCGGCGAAGTACGCGACCACCAGGAAGAAGATCGAGACGAAGTCGAGCGGCCAAGTCGCCCCCATGCCCTCCGCCGCCCAGAACGTGCCGAGGCTGGTGAGGACGATCCCCACCGCGTACTTGAGGGTGTTCTCGGGGACCCTGGCCAGAGGTTTGCGGATGATGACGCCGGCGGCCGCCACCGCCACCATCGCGAGCAGCCCGCCTGCCACCGCCCACGGAAAGTAGCGGCTCGTGCCTCCGACGGCGACGACGATGAAGACGACCTCGAGGCCCTCGAGGAACACTCCCTTGAACGCGATCACGAAGCCCACCCAGTCCTGTCGCGTAAGCGCGCCCTGGAGCTCGCTGACGGTCTTCTCGTAGGCGCGCTCCTCGTCGTGCATCTCCACCACGCCTGCCGACCGCAGGACCGCCTTGTGCAGCCACCGCAGTCCAAAGAGCAGGAGCAGAGTGCCGATGATGAGCTTGAGCACCGAATCAGGCACGCGCTGAACGATGAGCTGGCCGAAGAGGACGACCAGCACGGCCAGCGACACGATGGCCAACGCGGTGCCGTACAGGGGCGAACGCCACCCCCGCGTAAGACCCACGGCCAGCACGATCGTGAGCGCCTCGGTCGACTCGACGGCTGAGCCGAGGAACGCCGCCCCGAACGTCAGGAGCTGCTGGTACACACGGTCAGCTTAGCCAGATCCACCGCCCCCATCCGGCGCGTTCGCGCCACCTTGCCCGCACGCGGGGAAGGATGCAACCTAAGCTGATTTCGTGAGGCCCGGCCTGTTCGAAGAGGATTCGATCACCCGGCGGGTGAACCGCGAGAACGTCTTGCTGCTGGGAGGAGGACGGGCGCTGCTCATGCAGCTGGCTCATCCAAAGGTCGCCGCCGGCGTGGACGAGCACTCCGACTTTCGCGCGGACCCCATCCGCAGGCTGCGACGGACGATCCGGATGACGATGGCAATCGTCTTCGGCGACCGCGAGACTGCGCTGGCCGCCGCGCGGGGCGTCAACCAGGTGCACGCGCAAGTCCAGGGACCCGACTATCGCGCGCTGGATCCCGACCTCTTGCTGTGGGTCTACGCAACGCTGGCAGACACGGCTCTGGTGACGTACGAGGCCTTCGTGAAGCCCCTGCTGGCGCACGAACGCGAGGAGTTCCACCAGGAGTTCAAGCTGCTGGGCGGGCTCTTGGGAATTCCAGCCAATCGCTTTCCAAAGACTGTCAGCGATTTCGACACCTATCTCGAGGAGATGGTGTCGAGCGGGCCAATCCGGGTGGATGCACGTGCCCGCGAGCTGGCCGAGCAGATCATGCGTCCGCGGGTGCGTTTGCTGCCAGGCCCGGTGATGATCCCGCTGAACGTGGTGACAACCGGCCTCTTGACGCCACCGCTGCGCGAGCAGTACGGCCTTCCGTGGGGCGCCGGTCAGCAGCGCGCGTACAGGCTCGTGCGCAAGATGCTGCCGCGGGTCATCGCGCGCACGCCGCCGCTCCTCCGCGTGTGGCCGCGCCCCGGCCGCAGCATCGTGTTCACGGCCGGCGGGAGGGCGACGACTACTTCTTGAGGTAAACCAGGCCGAGCGCCTTCGGGCCGGTATGGGTCCCGAGCACGCACCCGATCTGGCCGATCGGTATCTCGAGGTCGGGATGACGCTCGCGCAGGCCGGCGGCGATGCGCTCGGCGTCCTCGGGCGCCTGCGCATGCACGACCCCCACATACTCGACTGGCATGTCGGACTCGAAGAACTCGATCATGCGAGGGATGGCACGCGAGCGCGTACGCACGCGGTCGACTGCCTTGATCTCACCACCTTCCTTGACCAGCAGCAGCGGCTTGAGGTCGAGCATGGTGCCGATCATCGCCTGCGCCCGGCTCACCCTTCCGCCCATCTCGATGTAGCGCAGAGTGTCCAGCAGCGCGAGGACGCGACACCCGGGAACGCGCTGCTTCACCGCCGCCGTCGCTTCATCCAGGCTGGCTGACTCCGCCGCGACCTTGCAGAGAAACGCCATGGGCATCGTCACGGTCTCGCTGTCGATGACCTCGACTCGGAAACCTTCGACGCTCTGGGCGCCGACGCGCGCGGACTCAGCGGTCGCGGAAAGCGCGGCGCCGATGTGGATCGAGATGCAGCCATCGTGGTCTTTAGCCAGGCGCGTGTACAGCTCGGCAAACTCGCCCGGCGATGGCGCCGAGGTGGTGGGCAGCTTGCTGGACGTGGCCAGCCTGGCAAAGAACTCATCATTGTTGATGTCGACGCCATCGCGAAACGTCTCCTCGCCGAAGATGACTTTGAGGGGCACGACCTCGACGTCGTAGCGCTGGCGCCAGTCGCCGGGCAGGTCGGCGGTCGAGTCGGTGACGACCGCAAAGGACCTCTTCATCGACGGAAGGTTATTCGACGGAGAGGATGAAGGGATAGTGCTGCTGTCCGCCCTGCTGCACCTCGACCTCGAGACCCGGGTGCGTCGAGCGGATGTCCGATTCGAGCTTTTTCAGCTCGTCATCGCTCGCGTCTTTGCCGCGGTACACCGTGACCAGCTCGAAGGAATCCGCCCCCAGCTTGCCGAGGGCTTTGTTGACGACCTCTCCGTAGTCGGTGCCCGCGAACTCGAGCTTGTCGTTGATCAGCCCGATGACGTCGCCCTTCTTCACCTTCAGGCCGTTGGACCGGGTGTCCCGAACCGCGTGCGTGACCTCGATGGTGTGCACGCGCTCGGCCTCAGAACGCATCGCGGCCAGGTTGTCCGCCGCGGGCCGGTCGCCTCGAAACGCCACCACGGCGGCGACGCCTTGCGGAACGCTGTGTGTCTCCAGGACGTGCACCTTCTTCTTGGTGAGCCCTGGGACCTGCTTGGCGGCAAGGATCACGTTCTTGTTGTTCGGCATCAGGATGACCTCGTCGTACGGCACAGAGTCGATCGCCGTGAGCATGTCCTGGGTGCTCGGATTCATCGTCTGGCCGCCTTCCACGATCGCGTCGACGCCGAGCCCGCGGAAGATATCGACCAGCCCGTTGCCCGCGACGACGGCGACGAGTCCGACTCCGTTGGGTCGCGGCGCCGTGCCGGTTTGACCCTCGCTCTCGAGGATCCGCCGGTGCTGAGTCGACATATCGCCCACGTTGAGCTTGAGCAGCTTGCCGTAGCCACCGGCGAGCGTGATGACGCGCGTCGGGTCGTCGGTGTGCACGTGTACCTTCACGAGCTCAGGCTCGCCGACCACGAGCACAGAGTTGCCGAGCGCCTCGATCTGCGTCTTGATCCGGTCGAGGTCAAGGTTCGAGCCTTCGATGAGGAATTCCGTGCAGTAGCCCCAGCCCTCCTCAGGCAGCGCCACCGCCACCTGGGACGCGACCGCAGGCGCCACTGGCCGCGAGGCGGTGAGCTCTTCGATCGACGAATCGAGCTCCTCCAGGGTCTTCAGCATGCCTTCCAGAATGAGCTGAAGGCCGAATCCACCGGCGTCGACGACGCCGGCGTCACGCAGGATCTGAAGCTGGCTTGGCGTCTTCAGGACGGCCGCCCTCGCGCCGGCCGCCGCCGCCGCGATGACCTGCGGCATCGTCGCTTCGGGACTGCTCGCGGCCGCAGTTGCGGCCCTGCCTGCCTCGCGCGCGACGGTCAGGATCGTGCCCTCGGTCGGCTTGTTCACCGCGCGGTACGCGGCGTTGGCGGCCTCTTCCAAAGCTGCGGCGAGCTCGGCCGGATTGAGCGAGCTCTTGCCTTCGACCGCACGCGCGAAACCTCGAAAGATCTGCGACAGGATGACACCCGAGTTGCCGCGCGCTCCCATGAGGCTGCCGTGCGATGCCAGCTTGGCGATCTTGCTCACCTCAGCGGCGTTGGACTCCTTGATGTCTTCGACCGCCGACTGAAGGGTGAGCAGCATGTTCGTGCCGGTGTCGCCGTCGGGGACCGGGAAGACGTTCAGCCGGTTGACCTCCTCGTGGTTCGTGGAAAGCCAGCTCAAGCTCCCGAGGAGGGCCCGCTTGAAGAGGGGTCCGTCCACCCCAGGGTTCGCCCGTTGAGCCATGGCTTCAGCGCTTCTCTTCGCGAACGCCCTGGACGTTCACGTTGACCTGCGCCACCGGCACGTTGACGGAGCGCTCGACCGCGAACTTGACCGCCTGCTGGAGGTTGTGAGCGACCTCGGAGATACGGATGCCGTACTGGACGACGACGAAGACGTCGATCGCCAGCCCTCCCTCGACCTCGACCACCTCGACGCCGCGAGCGACGTTTTCCCGTCGCAGCAGCTCCGCGAAGCCGTCGCGAAGCCCGCGCGCCGCCATGCCGGTGATGCCGTAGCAGCCGAGCGCGGCGTGGGCGGCGATGGCGCCCACCGCGGAGGGGAAGACCTCGATCCGGCCCCACTGCCTGGCCTGGACGAGCGCGGTGGTGGTCTTGGAGGCCATGGGAGCCCATGGTACAATTCAGATCCGCTAGCCGCGAATGACGCGGGGTCGTTTTTCCTCACTAACTCAATCGGAAGGTGCCTCATGGCCAAGCGCTGCGCGATCTGCGGCAAAGAGCCGCAATACGGACACCACGTCAGTCACGCCAAGAACCGGGTCAACCGGAGGTTCCTGCCCAACCTGCAGATGGGCCGCGTGACGGTGGGCGGGCGCGTCATGCGCGCGCGGGTGTGCACGCGCTGCCTGCGCACGTACACCGCGGCCTAGAACTCCATCCCGTGCACCTCGCCGAGGTGCGTGAGGTCCTTGCGCAACGCGCCCCACACCCGCTCCTGAGCCTCCTCGCCTGGCGTGACGCTTGACGGGTCATTGACCTCCGCCGCGAGGTCCGGACGCTCGACCATCTCGGCAAACAAGAGCGTCCAGGCTCGGGGTACGACCTCATAGACGGCGTAGCCGCCACCTCCGAGCGCGAGCCACCGGCCGTCGCAGAGCTCGTGTGCGAGCTCGTGGAACAGCCTTCCGACGCGAGGCCAGATCCGGGTCGTGGTAGCCAGGTGGGCCAGCGGGTCGAGGTAGTGCGTGTCGCAGCCGTCCTGAGTGACGAGCACGGTCGGCTTGAACCTCCGCAGCAGCCCCGGCACCACCCGCTCGAAGCCCTCGAGCCAAGGCTCATCCCACGTGTACGGCAGGAACGGGAGGTTCGCGGCGAACCCGCGGCCGGCTCCGACTCCGCAGTCCTCGGGAAAGCCGGTTCCAGGGAAGAGATAGCGACCGCTCTCATGCAGGCTGATCGTGAGCACGTCGGGGTCGCTCTGGAACACGCCCTCGACGCCGTCCCCGTGATGCACATCCACGTCGATGTAGGCGACGCGATGTCCCTGGTCCTTCAGCCACTGGCACGCGATCGCCGGGTCGTCGTAGGTGCAGAAGCCCGACGCACGATCGCGGTGGGCGTGGTGCAGGCCGCCGGAAGGACTGAACACATGGAGCGCCGCGCCGCTCTCGATCGCCTGCGCCGCGACAAGCGACGCCCCGACCACCAGCGACGTGCCCTCGTGCAGCTCATCGGAGATCGGGTTGTCCGCCGAGCCGAAGCCTGCGGCCTCGATCTCCTCGGGCGGGACGCGTGCGCGCTGCTGTGGGTCGCTCAGCCTGCGGACCAGGTCCACGTAGTGGGGCGAGTGGACCAGCTCGAGCTCCTCGATGGTCGCGCGGCGAGGAGGCAGCAGGTGAGCGTGCTCGATCAGGCCGGTCGAGCGAATCAGGTCAACGGCGAGCTTGACGCGAATCGGCTTCAGCGGATGCTCGTCCGACAGGTGGTGCTTCATCAGCTCGTCTCCGTAGACGAGCGCAACCGGTCCGGGCACGGCAACTTACCCTAACAACCTGGTGAATCGCGAAGGCCTCTTCGAGTCTGTGCCCAACTTCTCGGAGGGGCAGCGGGCGGACGTGATCGCCGAGATAGCGTCTGCGGCTTCTACCTCGCACGTGCTCGACGTCGACCCCGACCCCGATCACCACCGCGTGGTGATATCGATGGTGGCGCTGCGCGGTGGTTTGCTGGATGGGGTGCTGGCTGCGGTGGGCGCGGCGGTCAAGCGAATCGACGTCCGCACGCACACCGGGGTGCATCCTCGGATCGGCGCGGCCGACGTCGTGCCGTTCGTCCCGCTGGGCGAGAGCTCGCTGGACGGCGCACGGCAGCTGGCGCACGAAGCCGGAGAGCGGATCTGGGCCGAGCTGAAGGTGCCGGTCTACTTCTACGGCTACGGCGAGAACCGGTCGCTCGCGGACATCAGGGCTGGGCGTGCGAAGCCGGACCTCGGCGGTCCGGATCTTCACCCCACCGCCGGGGCCGCTTGCGTGGGCGCTCGGCTCAGCCTGGTCGCGTTCAACGTGCTGCTGCCGGGGATGGATATCGCAACCGCACGGGCCCTGGCCCGGTCGCTGCGCGAGTCACGCTCAGGGATGCGCGGGGTACAGGCGCTGGTGTTCGAGCTTCCTGGGGGCAGCGTGCAGCTGTCGATGAACCTGTTCCGGGTCGACGAGACGCCTCCGGCGGCGGTCGTGGCGGAGCTGGTCCGTCGCGGGGTGATGGTGGGCAAGCAGCAGCTGGTCGGGCTCTGTCCCGCGATCGCGGCCAACGAGGTGGCGACGGGCCGATTGCTGGAGGGGCGGCTGTCGGCAGCGGCTGCGCGGACGGGCGCCCTGCGGTGCCGGGAGAAGGGCGACGCTGAGCGCATCGCGCTGGCGGTGCGCCTGGAGGGCGAAGCGGACGCGCTGGAGGGCCTCGGCGGGTCCCAGGAAGAGCTGCTGGCGGGTGGTGAGCGCGCCGCGGCACTGGTGCCGGTGCTGCGCGTTGCCCAGGTCCTGGACGCCGAGCTGGACGCGATGCTGGGCGCCGCCGCGCGGGGCCTCCGCGCCGCCATCAGCCCATCCACGCAGGCGGCTTACCCGGCCCGGATCACTGCCCTGGACAGGCGGCTGCGCTAGTCGATCGCCGCGTTCGCGTCGATCGTCACGGTGCAGGCGCCGCCGTTGACCTCGACGCGGTACATGTCAGGCCCGGTGACCGACCCCTGGTTCAGGGAGCCGATCGCGCGCTGCTGATGCCCGTCGAAGTCGAGGCTGATGGCTCCGCCTGAAACCTTGACCGACGTGCCGGCGCCCGCGGGACGGTGAATGTGAACGGTGAGCGCCCCGCCGTTGATGGTGATGGGGACGGCGCCTGACGGCGGCCCCAGCGTGATGTCCTCACGGCTGGCGCCGGTGTTGATGTCCAGCGAACCGATATGGACCGCGGCAAGGTTGTACGTCTCGGTGGACGCCCCGGCGTTGGAGGTGATGGTCCACGGGATGCTGGGGCTTAGCTGGAGATCGAGCGTGAAGCGTCTCGTCGTAAACGCAAAGCCGTTGGCCTGCGAGATCTGAAGGGTTCCGTTCGAGCGGTCGAGGCTGACGTCCGGCTTGGATCCCGAATACTGGATGTGCGCCTGGTACAGCTTGCCCTCGAGCGAGGGGTTGCCGCCGATCGTGATGGTCGCCGCACCCACATCCACCTCGACCGCCGCGTGGGTCAAACCGCTGAGGGGTGCCGAGGAGTCGAGGGTGTGGGTGTTACCGGGGTTGGGCGCGAGCGCCACGTACGCGAGAGCGCCCCCGGCCGCGATCAGGACGATCAGCACGGCGGCCACGTCTCCGGTCGCGCCCAGCAGGGCGCGTCGGGCGATGATCTCCAGGCCGATCACGATCAGGACCAGGGGCCACAGATCGGACAGAAGCGCCAGCCGATCGGTCGAGATGAGCCCCGCGTTCGCGAGGAGCGCGACCACGCCGACCAGAATCAGGACCGCCGGCCAGAAGAAGCCGCGATAGTGGCGCGCCGGCGGGAGGTTCACGACCGGGAGCGCCGGACGATCAGCCACACTCCCAGCGCGATCAGCAGCACCGGCCAGACGTATCCGGGTTTCAGCCAGTCGAGTGCGCCGATGTTGTTGAGCAGGAAATAGACGCCCAGCACGACCAGCACCGCCGGCCACAAGTATTCGCGGCGCCAGTAGGTCTTCACGATCCGGATTCTAGAGGGGTCTGGTTAAACGGGCGCGACCACCTCGAACAACCCGGGGCGCTCCTTGCGCGCCGCCTCGACAAGCTCTGGCCCGGCGACAGTCGCCTGCACCGGATGCGCCACCGCCAGGTAGGTGCGGGCCACGCGGCGAAGGTCTTCCGCCGTGACCTGCAGGAGGCGCTGCTTGAAGCGCTCGCGCTCCTCACGCGTGAAGCCGGTGGCGCGGTTGGTCGCCTCGCGGCGGCCTTTGATGTCGGGCGATTCAAGCGGGTCGACGTCTCCGCATGCGCCCAGGATCGCCTCTTTGAGCGCCTCCGCCTCGATGTCGCCGTCAGTGACCCATGTCACGGCCTGGTCGAACACGTCGTAGGTGCGGACGATGTTGGGGTCGCGATACGAACCGAAGTAGAAGGTGCCGCTCCCGATGCCGGCCTGCGCATAGCCGCCGTAAGCGCCGCCCTTCTCACGCAACTCGCGATGCAGGAAGGTGTCGCGAAGGTAGTTGGCGAGCACGAGGAGAGCCGAGGCGTCGGGATGCGTGAACCGCACCGTCTTGAAGATGCGAACGTTGAACGCCACCGGGACCGGCGCGGTCAGCGCCTCGGGCGCGAGTTCGATTGGCTTGGGCTTTTCGACCTGGCCTTGTGCTTGGGCGGTGGGGAGAGCCGCCACCAGATCTTCCAGCAGGGTCTGAAGCCGGGGCACCATGCCCTCCTCGCACGTTACGACGAAGCGGATCGCACCCTGACGGAAGAGTCGCGTTCGGATCGCGTCGACCTTTGCGATGAGCTCTTTGAGCTCACCATCCTTGAGCCGGGCGAGGCGGCGCATCGCGTGCAGCATGCCGATGCCCTGTAGGCGGTCGTTGATCGCGCCCTCCGACGTGAGCTTCGAGTGGGCGCGCAAGATCGCGAACTGGAAGCCGAGGCTGGAGATGGAGCTTTCGAGGCGGGTCGCCATCTCGGCGATGACCTCCTGCAGCCGCTTGGGGTCGATCTCGAGGCGCGCAGTGAGGTCGGTGAGCAGCTCGACAAAGGGCTGGTCGTTGCGGTCGAGCGCCCGACCCGACAGCACAAATGACTGGAGGTAATCGTCGTGCGCGGCAAGCGACTGGACCTGCGGCGCGGCGCCGACGCCGCCGGTGACGGCGGCGATCCGTGAGGCTACCTGCACGTAGTCCTGCCCCGCGGCTCCGCTCTGCGTCAGCACGCGGCTGAACAACGGGAGCAGCTCTTTCTCCTCCGGCGTCAAGGCGGAGAAATCTGAGCGGATGTCGAGATAAGTCACGCCGTTGGTGGGCTGCGGAAAGAACTCGATCGTCGCCCCCTCGATTTCGACCGAGCGGCGAGGCACGTCTTCAAACTTCATCGGAATGTCGCTGAGCTCCAGGGTGGGAAGCGATTCGAGAGCCTGTTTGGCTTCCTGGTCGGCCTTAAGCCGCTGGGACTCCGCGACTATGCGTGCTTTGTCCGCGTCGTCGAGTCCGGCTTCGACTGCGGCGAGGCGGTCGAGCTCCTTCTGTCGCTGGCGCTCCTCGAGGTCGGGGTCGGGCACGATCGTCAGCAGGGCGCGATGAGGGTTGTCGAGGAGCTCCGCGCGGATGAGATTCTCGAAGAACCTGCCTTCGGTTCGCGCCTGTTCGAGATGCTCCAGATCGGCGTCGAAGTTCAGGGCGCTGTATGGATCGCCTCCGTAGTAATAAGGAGGCAAGCTCGTGAAGAGGACCTTCAATCCGTACGGGAAGCCGGCATTGGAGCGCTCACGCTTCTCGAACTCGAGCCGGTGGATCGCGGCGTCAACCTGCGTGCTGTCGACGCCTTCGTCGGCCAGCTTTGCGAGGGCATCGAGTACGACCTGCTGCACCTTCTCGGCATCTTCGGCCGCGACATCCTTCAGGCCCGCGCCGAAAACGGTCTCGCGAAAGTCGTCCTGGAGACCGCTCCCATCGGCCATCGCGGTGCCGAGGTGAGAGTCGATCAGCGCTTTTCTCAGCGGCGACCCGGCGTTGCCGAGCAGCACGTCCGACAGCACCTTCATGGCGAGGAGGCGGAACGAGTCGCCGGCCGGCACGGTCACCCACGCGACCAGGGCCTGTGACTTGTGGCTGGTGTCCTCCCCGGCGGTGATGGGGTAGGGCTCGGTGGCGGAGATCGGCTTGTTAAGACGCGTGACATCGGGGATCGAGCTGTTGACGTCAATCCGCTGGAAACGCGAGAGCGCATTCCGCTCGATCACCTCGAGCGTGCGCTCCAACGACTGGTCGCCGTAGGTATAGAAGTAGGCGTTGCTCGGGTGATAGTGAGTGGCGTGGAAGGCGCGGAGCTGCTCCCACGTGAGGTTCGGGATGTCCTCCGGATCTCCGCCAGAGACGTGCTCGTAGGTGAGGCCCTTGAACAGTGAGCGTCCCACTGCCCTCTGCATGGCCGCCTGCGGACCCGCGAGCGCGCCCTTCATCTCGTTGAAGACGACGCCCCTGTAACGCAGGCCGCTCTGTGGATCGTCCGGTGTTTCGAACTCGAAGCGGATTCCCTCCTGCTTGAAGGAGTCCTCGGACAGCCGCGGGAAAAAGGTGGCGTCGAGGTAGACGTCGAGCAGGTTCATGAAGTCCTTGGCGTTGCGTGAGCTGAACAGGTACATCGTCCAGTCGGCGCTCGTGAAGGCGTTCATGAAGGTGGCGAGTGAGCGGCGGGTCATGCTGAAGAACGGGTCGCGGACCGGGTAGCGCTGCGAGCCCGCGAGCACCACATGCTCGAGGATGTGGGCGACCCCCGTTGAGTCCTTCGGCACGGTTGGGAAAAAGACCGCGAAGGCGTTGTTGTCATCCTTGGCTTCGATGTGGAGGTGCCGGGCGCCGGTGCGGTCGTGCTCGAGCTCCATGTAGGCGCCCTCGATCCGGTCGAGA
The DNA here is from genome assembly GCA_035602315.1 of Candidatus Dormiibacterota bacterium. GTDB lineage: Bacteria > Chloroflexota > Dormibacteria > Dormibacterales > Dormibacteraceae > Palsa-870. Next base: position 2,537 of record DATNML010000157.1, on the reverse strand, counting down.
GGCTCGCGGCGGCGGATCGTGTAGCCGCCGATCGTTCCGATGGTTGGGTCAGCTGTCTTTGCCATGTGAATGTTTGAGTCTAGGATGTGAAGGCTGATGGTGTTCAGTGCCGCCGAGCTCGAGTTCCTGCGGTCACAACGGATCGGGCGGTTCGCCACCGTCGGCCCGTCGGGCTGGCCTAACGTGGTGCCGGTCATGTATTCGGTCGACGATGAGGGTGCGCTCGAGTTCGACGTCGACGGGGTCAAGCTTCGAAACATCACCAAAGAGCCGAGGGCGGCGATGGTCGTCGATGCGATGGGGCCCAAACGTGGAGTCACGATCCAGGGAAACGCCAGGCTGATCGCGCCGGAGCGAGCGCGCCTGGAGCCGGTGCGCAAGTTCAGCTGGGGTTTGTGACCCGCATCCTCGTCGCGGTGCTGCTGGTCACCGCTTGTGCGGCCTCCCCATCTCCGCCTTCGTCTGTCGCGGTTACGCCCACCCCCTCGCCTGCCCTGGCCACCGAGTGGACCGAATACCACCGGGACGCCGGGCGTGCGGCACAGGGACCCGACGTACCCGCGCTTACGGCACCGAAAGTTGCGTGGACGGCAGGGGTTGACGGTGACGTTTACGCGTCGCCGTTGATCGTCGCCGGTCACGTGATCGTGGCGACCGAGAACAACACCGTCTACTCGCTCGACCTTTTCACGGGCGCGGTGATCTGGCAGGCGCATTTCGGCGCCCCTGTCAGTGCATCGTCTCTGCCCTGCGGTGACATCGGCCCCGTAACGGGAATCACCGGCACTCCCGCGGCAGATCCCGCCAGGGGACTCCTCTACGTGGTGGCGTTCCTTGCGGCGCGCCATCACATGCTGTACACGCTGAAGCTCGTCGATGGAACGATCGTTTCTCAGCAAGACATCGACCCGACCGGGTCGACGCCCGCCGTGCAGCAGCAGCGCGGCGCGCTGACGGTCGGGGCGGACTATGTCTACGTCCCGCTCGGCGGGCTGTACGGCGACTGCGGGCCGTATCACGGTTACGTGGTGGCGGTACCCCGCCGGGGCGGTGGGGCACTCTGGTATCGGGTGCCGAGCGCCGTAGGCGCGGGCATCTGGAACGCGGCCGGTGTGACGCTCGACGCTTCCGGCAACGTCTATGCCGTGACTGGCAACGGCGCCTCCCGCTCAGCTTTCGACTTCAGCAATGCGGTCGTCGAGCTTTCGCCGGACGTGCAGAACGTAAAGTCCTACTTCGCGCCGGCGAACTGGATTGCGCTGAATGCCAGCGACACGGACCTCGGCGCCCTGGGCGTGACGTTGCTGCCGGGCGCGGCCCTGGCGGTCGGCAAAGACGGCATCGCTTACCTGCTTCGTACGGATCAGCTCGGCGGAGTAGGAGGACAGACCGCGAAACGGCAGTTGTGCGGCGGCGCGTTTGGTGGCACCGCCGTGAAGGGGTCGACCGTCTTCGTTCCATGCACTGACGGCCTGTACGCCCTATCGATTGGGCCGAACGGGATGAATGTGATGTGGCACGCGAGCCACCCCGCGCTTGGGTCGCCGATCCTTTCCGCAGGCGCTATCTGGGCGATCGAACCGTCGTCCGCGACGCTGTACGCCCTCGATCCTTCGACGGGCGCAGTCCTCTATTCGGCCGGCCTGCCGTCAGCGCAGCACTTCAACACACCGGCCGCAACCGAGGGGTTCGTCGTCGCGCCAGCAGGGCGCGGCGTGGTGGCGGTGCTCACGGCCGGGTAGGCGCGCCTATCCCTGTACGGAACGGAGGAGGTTCGCCATCTCGATCGCGGCCTCAGCGGCGTCGGCGCCCTTGTTGTTCTTCGGGCCGGACCGGGCAAACGCCTGCTCTCTGTCCTCGGTCGTCAGCACTCCAAAAGTGACGGGCACGCCCGTATCGAGCTGGACCTGCATGATTCCGGCTGCGGCCTGACCAGCGACGATCTCGAAGTGGTACGTCTCCCCTCGGATCACACAACCCAGGCAGACGATCGCGTCATGGCCGCCCTTTTCCGCCAGCGTGAGCGCCGTGACTGGAAGTTCCAGCGAGCCCGGCACCCAATAGACGTCTGGATCCTCCACGCCGCGCTCTTCGAGAGCGGCGAGCGCCCCACGCAGCAACCTCTTGGACACGTCTTCGTTGAAGCGCGCGACCACCACGGCGATGCGCAGATCGCTTCCTCTCAGGTCCGGCGTCTCGCCCTCCTCGCCCACGTTCTATAAGAGGTGACCGAGCTTGTCTTTCTTCGTCTTGAGGTATCGCTCGTTGTGCGGGTTGGACTTGATCCGGATCGGAACGCGCTCGACCACCTCCAGCCCGAATCCTTCAAGGCCGTAGATCGTCTTCGGGTTGTTGCTCAGCAGGCGGATCTTGCGCACTCCGAGGTCATTTTCGCTTGTCTGTGGGATTCAGTGCTGGCAATATACCCGCGCCGAATCAGACCACGAAGCAGTGATCGACAACCGAAAAAGGTCTACCGAGAATCTCCAGTCTGCTTTCAGCGCTGGATCTCTATTGACGCTTCCAAATCCTCTTCA
>DATNML010000156.1:0-3936 GCA_035602315.1 Candidatus Dormiibacterota bacterium | reverse complement strand
GCTGATCGGGCTCGCTTTGGTGGTCGCGTTGGTCGCTCCCTTCATCCCGCGAAAACGACGCTGAGACATGAGCACCGCGGCGGCGCCGGCTCCGACGCCGTTGTCGATGTTCACCACGACCAGCCCGGTCGAGCACGACTGCAGCATCGTCGTGAGCGCTGCCTCGCCCGCACCGCCTCGCCCGTAGCCGGTCGAAACCGGCAGTCCGATCACCGGCACGTCGATCAGGCCCGCGACGAGGCCCGGCAGCACACCATCCATGCCCGCGGCGACGATGATGACGTCGGCGCCCCATTCAAGGGTCGCGGCGAGCGGGCCGACGAACCGGTGCAGGCCGGCGACGCCCAGGTCGGCGTCGAGCCGGGCCTCGAGACCGCACGCCTCAACCACCATCCTCGCTTCTTCGGCCGCGGGCAGGTCGGAGGTTCCCGCGGTCAGGATGCCGACCTTGCCTTCGTTTGCCTCCGGCGCGAATCCGGGACGAAGCACCCGCGCTGACGACGCGTAGCCGATCACCCGCATGCCCGCAGCGGCGGCCGACTCTCGAAGCGCGGCCTGATGCTCCCCGCTCATCCGGCTGACCAGCCCCTGCCCCTGCTGCTCGGCCATGGCGACGGCCAGGCGCGTTGCGTCCGCGGGGGTCTTGCCCGGCGCGAGTATGACCTCGGGAATTCCACGGCGCAGGAAGCGACCGAGGTCGAGCTTGGCCCGACCGCCGAGCTCGTCGAGCTGAATTCTGCGCAGCTCCGCGACGGCCTCGTCCTCGGTCACCTCTCCGGCGAGCAGGCGGCGCAAGACGTCCCTCACAGGCCCGCGAGGACCTCGCGCATGCGCTGCCAGTGGGTGCCCGCCCAATAGATGCGACCGCACGAAGGGCATTCGGAGTAACGCGACTGCGTCCGGCGCACGTATGGCGGGACACGCTCGGCCACGGTGGCCGGGACGCGCGACTGCAGCTCGGAGTTGCACTCGATGCACCTGGTGAGGGCTTCCTTGAGCTCGAGGCCAAGCTCTGCGAAGACCTGGCGGAGCTGCTTGGTCACCTCGTCGTCGCGGATGAGGATTGCGCGCACAACGCCGGTCTGAATCACGCGCCGCTTGGTCAGGTCGCGGTCACGCGTGAGCAGGACGCGGCTCTCCGCCGCAGCTTCGCGGACGAGCTCCGCATCTCCGATGCTCGCGTGGTAGGACGCGTCGTAGCCGAGCGCGCGCAGCCAGCGCGCCAGCCGTCCGACGTTGCAGTCGGCGAGGAACCGGGGCTTCACCCCTGCAATCTTAGAATCGGTCCGTGGCAAGCCTCGATGACCTGATGACAAAGCTGCGGGGTGAGGCGAGCGGCTGCTACTCGTGGTCGAACGGGCCCGGCGACCGATACTCGCCCCACAGCCACACCTATGAGAAGGTCCTCTACTGCGTCGACGGATCGATCAGTTTCGTGGTCGAGCTGGAGGGACGGCGCCTCGACCTGCAGGCGGGAGATCGGATGGTTCTGCCCGCCGGCACTGTTCATTCCGCCGTGGTCGGACCGGCCGGCTGCACCTGCATCGAGGGCAAGCGTTAACACGCTTCGTCGTCTTTTCTCGGGGCGTAATATGGGGCGGCGATGAGCATCATCGAGTTCATCCGCGACCGTGCGCGGTTCTACAACTGCCCGGTCTGCGGCCGCAGCCTCAAAGGCTGCGATGTCCAGGTCCTCAGCCACGAAGAGGAGCGTTTCCACCTCCAGGTCACGTGCGCGCAGTGCCAGGTGACCTTCATCGTCGTGCTCGCGATCGCGGGCGGGGCGGTTGAGGAAATCGAGAAGGCCGTCCCTGAGCCGGTGGGTGAACCCATGGCTGCGGCGGAGCCCATCTCCGTCGATGAGATCATCGACCTCCACCTGTACTTGAAGAACTTCCAGGGCACTTTCAGAGAGCTCATCCAGCAGCCGGACCCCAGCCGCGGCTAACCGCATCTACCTGGACGACGCCGGTTCGGCGCCGTTGCTTCCCGAAGTTCGCGAGATCCGTCGCGAGATTCCCGACGGCAATCCATCCAGCCCCCATGCCGAAGGCCGCGCCGCCCGGAGCGCGCTCGACAGCGCTCGCGATCTGGCCGCTAAGGCTCTCGGCGCCGACCGCACGGAGATCTCCTTCACCGCGTCCGGCACCGAGGCGGTGAACCTCGCCCTCTTCGGCGCTGCACGTCGCCTCGCGAAAAGCGGTGCGGTCGTGACGTGGGGCGCCGAGCACCAGTCGGTGTTGGCCGCGGTCAGACAGCTCCAGTCAGAAGGACACGCCGTCGAGATCCTTGGGGTCGATGGAGCGGCGCGCGCGAGCGCGGATGACATCCCGGCGTCCGCCGCGGTCGTCTCGATCGGCCTCGCCAACAACGAGGTCGGCACCATCCAGCCGGTGGCGGACGTCATCGAGCGGGCCCACGCCCTCGGGGCGCTCGTGCACGTCGACGCGTGCGCCGGCCCGCGTTGGATTCCGGTCCCGAAGGGCGCCGACCTCGTTTCGCTCAGCGGCCACAAGCTCGGCGGTGGACGAGGCGGCATCCTGTTCGTCAAGGACGGTGTGCGCATCGATCCTCTGGTCTATGGGGGCCCACAGGAGTGGGGCCGGCGCGGAGGCCGCGAGGATGTGGCCGCCGCCGTCGCTGTGGCGACAGCGCTTTCGGTCTGTGTACAAGAGCGGACACCACGAGCTAGCACTGCGGCGAGTCAAGCGGCAATCCTCCGCGCGACGCTCATCGAGCTGGGCGGAGTGCTCACCGGAGCGGAATCCCGCCTGCCCAACTTCGCCACCTGCTCGTTCGAGGATCGTCGCGGAGAGGACATGCTGCTCGCACTCGATCTAGCTGGAGTCGCAGTGTCGAGCGGATCCGCGTGCGCGTCGGGCTCGCTTGACCCTTCGCACGTGCTGCTCGCCATAGGGCTCACCCTGGAGCAGGCGCTCGGCAGCCTGCGCTTGACCACCGGCTACGACACGACCGACGAAGAGGTCGCCCGCGCCGCAACGATCATCCGGTCAGTTCTGACGCGCAGCGATATTCCCTCCCCCGCCAGGGGGAGGGCTAGGGTGGGGGGCGGTCAAGCTGGTGCCTAGCGTCGAAGAAGATCTGGCCGCCCGAGTGTCCCGCGGCGAGGAAGTCGTGCTGGCGACCGTGATCAAGGTGGACGGCGAGCCGCCCTCACGCCCAGGCGCCAAGCTTCTCGTCTCGCGCACCGCCGCGCTCGCGGGCACGCTCGGCTGCAGCGAGTTCGACGGCGCCGCGCTCGCCGACGCCGCACAGATCGCCGAAGAGGGCACGCCGAAGCTGCGCACGTATCGCCACGTCCTCGGCTCGATCGACGTCTACCTCGAGCCGTACACCACCGCCCCCATGCTGGTCGTGTTCGCCGCGACGCCAGTGGCCGCCGCGCTCTTGCGCTGGGCGCCAGACCTGGGGTTCAAAACGCTGCTGGTGGAGACGCGGCCCGAACGCCTGGAGGGCGCTCACTGGCCGGCTGCCGTCACGACGTTGAAAGACTTACCGGACGCCCTCGGCCCGGAGGTGTTCGCGGTGCACACTGACCACGACGCACCCGACCTGGTGCAGGCGCTCGAGACCCTCCTGCCTAAGGATCCGCGCTTCATCGGCCTCGTGGGCAGCCGGCGGCACACAGGTCATCACCTCGAAGCCCTGAGCGGCAAGGGCGTGTCTGAAGAGGCGATCGCCAGGATCCAGAGCCCGGTGGGTCTCGACCTGGGAGCGGTGACGCCCAACGAGATCGCACTATCGATCCTCGCCGGCATCGTCGCCGTCAGGCGAGGTGGCCGCGGCGGCTGGAAGTCAACGATCAGTTAGAACCGGGTAGTTAACTCGAGGTGACGCTCAACAACCGAACCTCATAATCATCAGCCGTGCCGATCGGGACGGGAACCAAGCTCGGACAGTACGAGGTCCAGGACT
>DATNML010000155.1:0-6690 GCA_035602315.1 Candidatus Dormiibacterota bacterium | reverse complement strand
GATGCACGTAGTGATCGACGACCTCGTCGCCGAAAGCCAGGCGGGCCACGTCGCTGCTTGCGAAGAGGTCACGCGCGGATTGCATCGTGTGCGGGACACGCGGATGAGATCCCTCGTAGGCGCTCCCGGTGGTGGCCGGCTCGAGCTCCACCCCAGTGTCGAGCCCGTGCAGCCCGGCCGCGATCATCGCGGCCACGGCGAGGTATGGGTTGACGTCCGCCCCCGGCAGCCGGTTCTCGATGTGCAGACCCTGTCCATGCCCGATCACGCGCATCGCGCACGTCCGGTTGTCATGGCCCCACGCCACCGCAGTCGGGGCGAACATCCCGGGCACGTATCGTTTGTAGGAATTGATCTGAGGCGCGAAGAGCAACGTCAGGTCGCGCAGGCATGCCAGCTGGCCGGCGAGGAATCGATCGAACAGCTCTTTGTCCGCAGCAAACGCGTTTCCGCCATCCGCCCGCGCCAGGGAAAGGTGCACGTGGCACGAGCTGCCTTCGCGCTGGTCGAACTTGGCCATGAAGGTGATGGCCATGCCCTCTAGCGAGGCGATTTCCTTGGCGCCGAATTTGTAGATGGTGTGGTCGTCGCAAACACCGAGCGCACCGCCGTACCTGAAGTTGACCTCATGCTGGCCCAGGTTGCATTCACCTTTCGAGCTCTCGACGTTCATGCCCGCCTCCTCCATCGAGTTGCGGATCCGCCGAATCAGCGGCTCAATACCGTTGGTGTCGAGCAGCGTGTAGTCGACGCTGTAGGGTGTCGCCTTCGTGAGGTTGCGATAGCCGGAATCCCAGGCTTCGCGGTATGTGCTGCGAAAGATCATGAATTCGAGCTCGGTGCCCACCTGTGCGGCTAGGCCACGCGCCTGCAAGCGCTCGAGCTGGCGGCGCAGGATCTGTCGCGGCGAAACCTGGATCGCCTCTCCGCCCTCGGCGAATGCGTCCACGAGCACGAGTGCGCAGCTCGGCTGCCACGGCACCAGGCGCAGAGTCGTGAGGTCCGGCTTGAGCTGAAAATCGCCGAAGCCGCGGTTCCAGCCGGCCAGCCCGTAGCCCTGCTGCGGGGACATGTCGATGTCGGTCGCGAGCAAGTACTCACACGACTCGGCTCCATGAGGCACCGCCGACTCGAGGAAGTGTCGACCCGTCAGACGCTTGCCGACCAGCCGCCCTTCCATGTCGACGAGTGCGAGCACAACCGTGTCCACCGTGCGGTCGGCCACGGCGCGCTCCAGGGCTTCGACCGTGAGCGACGCGCCGGTCACCTCGCCGTTTGGCCGCGCCACCGACGTTTTGCGAGTGCGAAGCTCAGTCATGAGACACCTCCAGCACAAGCTTGCCTCCTAATCCACCCCGCTCCAGCCGCTCGTGCGCTTCAGCTGCGTTCTGGAGCGGAAAGGTTTCCTTCACGTTCACTTTCAGGGCTCCCGCCCGGAGCATTTCCGCGGCCATCTCCATGGCGTGGCCGTCAGGTTCGACCAGCGGCTCCGCGACGCGCACCCCGCGACTCTTCGCGGCATTCTTGACTGCGTCGTCGGCGCCGTCGGCCACTGCAAGTAGGAGGCCACCTTGCCGAATCGTGGCGACGAGCTCGCGCGTGTCGTGCCCGCCGACCAGGTCCAACGCCACGTTGGCATCGTCCGTCTTCAATGCTTTGCGATCGTGGCGATCTATCGTCGCGATCACTCGAGCACCACGCGCGCTTGCAATCTGAGCCGCAATCTGACCTACGCCACCTCCGGCTCCATGGATCACCACCGTCTGGCCGTCCAGGATTTGCGCTGTGTCGACGAGGCACTGCCATGCGGTCAGCCATGCGAGCGGGAGAGCGGCTGCCTCGATCGGCGACATCCCATCGGGGACGCGGGCGAGCTGCCGGGACGGAGCGGTGACGTACTCGGCATAGCCGCCTGCGGCACGCGGAAATCGCGGCATGCCAAAGACCACATCCCCCACCTTGAATCGCGTGACGCCATAGCCCATCGCCTCGACCACGCCGCACACGTCCCAGCCCGCGATGAAGGGGGGCGGCCCCACCCAGCGCGCCACTCCTTCGCCTCGCCGCGTCTTGCAGTCGACCGGGTTGACGCCCGCCGCGATGACGCGAACCAGCACCTCCGTCGAGATGGGCGCCGGCCTCTCGACATCAACGCAGCGCAGAACCTCGGGACCTCCGAAGCGAGTGACCTGGACTGCCCGCATCACATTTCTAGGTGGTCGAGAGGAAGACGTTCTTGAGCTCGGTGTAGTGATCCAGAGCATCAGGGCCCAACTCACGCCCGACGCCCGACTGTTTGAAACCTCCGAACGGGGTCGTCACTCGCACGGAGCTGTGGGAGTTGATCGAGATGGTCCCAGTTTCCAGACCGCGTGCCACGCGCATCGCGCGGCCCGCGTTGTTGGTCCAGATCGACCCGGAAAGGCCGTAGATCGTGTCGTTCGCGATCCGGATGGCTTCGGCTTCGTCCTCGAAGGGGATCACCACCGCGATCGGACCGAAGATCTCCTCGCGTGCGGCCCGGTCAGTATTCGCGACCGGGGAGAGCACCGTTGGCGCGAACCAGTAACCGGCGCTTTGAGGGGCGGAGCCCCGGAAAGCCACCTTGGCGCCATCGTCCAGGTACGACGCGACCTTTGCCCTCTGGTCAGCCGAGATCAGCGGCCCCATCTCCGTCTTCTCGTCCAGCGGGTCGCCGACGCGGAGCGCCTTGACCGACTTCTCCAGAGCTTGCATGAAGCGGTCCAGCGCTGACCGCTCGACCAGGATCCGAGACCGCGCGCAGCAGTCCTGTCCCGCATTGCCGAACACCGCCAGCGGCGCCGTCGCGGCTGCCTTGTCGAGGTCCGCGTCCGCGAAGACGATGTTCGCTGACTTGCCGCCGAGCTCCAGCGTCACGCGCTTGATTGACTGCGCGGCGAGTGCGCCGATGCGCTTGCCGACCTCCGTCGACCCAGTGAAGGCAACCTTCGCGACGTCCGGATGCTGCACGAGCCTCTCACCGACGACACGTCCGGCGCCGACGAGCACGTTCAGCACTCCTTCGGGCAATCCGGCCTCGAGCGCGATGCGTCCAAGCTCGACCGCCGTCAGCGGTGTCAGCCCGGCCGGCTTCAGCACGATCGTGTTTCCGGCAGCCAGCGCGGGCGCGACCTTCCAGGCCGCGATGGGAAGGGGGAAGTTCCACGGAACGATCAGCGCCACGACCCCGAGCGGCTCTCGGAACGTCATGTCGACGCCGCCTGCGACCGGGATCGTCTTGCCGAAGAGACGCTCGGGCGCGCCGGCGTAATAGTTGAAGACGTCCACGACCATTCCGACCTCGCCGCGCGCGTCGCTGATGGGCTTGCCGACGTTGCGCGACTCGAGCCGTGCCAGCGCCTCCAGATTCTTCTCGACCGCAGTCGCGATGCGGCGCATGAGGTTGGCGCGGTCCTTGGGATTCAGCGCCTTCCACGCGGGGTACGCGGCTTTGGCTCTGGCGACCGCGGCGTCGGCCTCTTCGACCGTCGCTTCGTGAAGCTCGGCCATCACCTGCTCGGTGGCCGGCTCGATGACCCTCAGCGTCTTTGTCTCTGTTGCCATTTCCCCCTCCTCCTTTCCGTCGGGTCGCTGAATGGGCCTGTATGTGGTCCTTTGCAATGATAGTATCGACCTACTTCGAGTCTTTATCGCCGCAAGCGCGTGTAGGGAGCGTCTTTTGGAGGGGTAGGCGGGTGGCCGAAGCCAGGGAAGTCGTCGTGATCAGTCAGTCGACGCATGTCCTGCCGCTCGAATTCAACCGGAGCTATCCAGTCCTCGTCCGCGGCGATGGCGTGTGGGTGGAGGATGCCTCAGGCAAGCGCTACCTCGACGCCATGAGCGGTGGGTCCATGGCCGCGACGCTCGGTCACGGGCGACGCGACATCGTCGCCGCCGCCCGCGCGCAGGCCGAAAAACTTGCCTACGTGCACAACGAACGGTTGACGAATCCAATGCAGGAGCAGCTGGCGCACGAGCTCGCGGGTCTCGCGCCAAAGGGATTCACGCGTGTGCGGTTCGTCACCGGCGGCGCGGAGGCGAACGAGATGGCACTTCAGATCGCGCGCCGGTACCACGTGGATCGCGGTGACTCGACGCGCTGGCAGGTCATCTCCCCGGCTCAGGCGTATCACGGGCCGACGATGGCCACGCTCGCGCTGACCGGGAGGCCTGGGCTGCAAAGGCCTTTCGAGCCGTACCTGACGACCCATCACCACATTCCGCCGAGCACCTGGCGCTTCGATCCAACCGGGGAGCAGGCCCTCCAGGCGCTGGACCGAGCCCTCGAAGCCGCCGGCCACGATGCCGTTTCGGCCTACTTCTGCGAGCCGGTCAGCGCTGCCGCCCTGCCTGCCTACAGCCCGCCGAAGCGTTTCTGGGAAGGGCTCGCGGAGCGGCGCGATCGCCACGGATTTCTGATCTGCTTCGACGAGATCGTCACCGGGATCGGTCGCACGGGGCACTGGTTCGCGGCGGAAAGCCTGCCCATCGTGCCCGACATCATCGCCACCGCGAAGGGCCTGGGCGCGGGCTACACGGCCATCGGCGCGGTGCTCTGCGGCCAGCACGTGTACGACGCGATCGCCGACGGGTCGAGAAAGTTCACCCTCGGGCACACATGGGACGGTGCGCCCCTGTCGTGCGCCGTCGGCCTCAAGGTGATCGACATCCTCAGGAAAGAGGGCCTGGTCGACCACGTGCGTGAGCGTGGACCACGGCTCCGCGAGGAGCTCGCCGCAGCCTTGAAAGGTTTGCCACTGGTGCACGAGGTAAGAGGCCGCGGGTTCCTGCTCGGGGTCGAGTATGTCGATCCGCGCGACGGCAAATCGTTCCTGCCGCCCGACCTGCGAACAGCCGGGAGGGTGGACGACGTTGCCTTCGAGCATGGCCTCATCACCTATTCGACGATGCCCACGCGCGACGGCTTCGCCGGCGACCAGACGCTGTTCGCCCCACCGTTTACGAGCACCGACGCCGAGCTGGCCGAGATGGTGGAGCGGTTTGCCGCCTCGGTGCGCCAGGTCGCGCGCGAGCTCGAGACCAAGCTCGAGCCGAGGGCCGTGCGATGACCCGCAAGCTCAAGGTCCTGATCCTCCAGCACGAAGAGCCCACACCTCCGGGGTATCTCCTGGAATGGCTTGATGAACAAAAGGCGGACGTCGACGTTCATCGCATCGACCTGCACGAGTGGACTGACGATCCTCGCGACTACGACTTCATCGCATCACTCGGTTCCGAGTTCGCGGCATTCGACGACTCCAAACCCTTCATCCCCCGTGAAGCCGATCTTCTTCGCGCTGCGACGAAGGCCGATGTCCCCGTGCTCGGGCTTTGTTTCGGTGGACAGCTCCTGGCGCGTGTGCTCGGCGGCAAGTCGTTCCGCTCGGAGCACTCGGAGATCGGCTGGCTGCCGGTGCGAACCGAAGACGCCGACCTGGTGTCCGAAGGACCATGGTTCAACTGGCATTTCGACACCTTCACGCTTCCGCCGGGCGCAAAGCTGATCGCCGAGACCGCTGTCGCCCCACAGGCCTACGTGTTGGGACGAAACCTTGGGCTGCAGTTCCACCCCAAGGTGACGCCAGAGATCATGGAGAGCTGGGTCAAGGCCTATCGGCATGAGCTCGACGGCGACGGGGTCGACCCGGACGCCCTGCTCGAGCAGACGCACCGCCTCGCCCCGGAGGTGCGCCGCAGAAGTGAGCGCCTGTTCAACGCGTTCGTGACGCGGGTTGCGCGGCTTGCGCCGGAGGGTGCGCGTGGCCGTTAAGGAGGCGCGACGGGCCAACGGATCAACGGCCTCGACGCTCCGCTTCGAGCGCATCCATCAGCTGCGCGCGCACGAGTATGTGGCCGAGCAGATCCGCCGCCACATCGCACTCCGCCTCGTGAAGCCAGGCGAGGCCCTGCCCGCTGAGAGAGAGCTCGCGGTCATGTTCGGCGTCGGACGGCCGACGATTCAGCACGCCCTGCGGCTGCTCGAGGCGGCGGGCCTGGTCGAGGCCAGGCGCGGCCGCACTGGCGGCACGTTCATTACGCGGCCCGAACAGGATTCGCTTGCGGCCGATGACCTGATCCTGCGCGTGATGCGTCACCGCAAGGAGCTCGAACACCTGCTGCTTTACAGGCGGGTCATCGAGCCGGCGGTAGCGAGGGTCGCGGCCGGAACGCGACGCGGCGCGGACCTTGCAGCAATGCGCCGCGCGATTCGAGGCATGGCCTCCGCCACGAGCGAGCCCGACTACATGCGCCACGACACCGACTTCCACATCGCCGTCGCCCAGGCCACGGGCAATCCGTTCCTGACACGCGCGATCGAAGAGATTCGGATGCGCCTGAACGATGCGATGACGCTCTTGCCCGAGTCGGACACATGGCATAGGCGCATGGAGGGCGAGCACGAAGCGCTGCTGCAAGCCCTTGAAACCGGCGACGCCGACGCAGCGGAAACGCTCATGCAGGAGCATGTGGCCAACAGCGAGCAGGGATTACGCGCCGTGCTTGCCGCCATCCGGCGGCGCGGCGTGTGGAAGTAAGGAGGATTCGCGTGCAGGGGACGATCCGGGCGGAGGAGACCAATGTCTTCCCGCGCTTCCTCGACCTCGCCTACCCCAACATCGAGAGGGGAAAGGGCGTCTGGCTCGAGACGACCGACGGAAAGCGCGTCCT
>DATNML010000154.1:0-3685 GCA_035602315.1 Candidatus Dormiibacterota bacterium | reverse complement strand
GTGGATGTCGAGCTCGCCCTTGGGTCCGGACATTCGCTCAACGTGCTCGACCTCCGCCCATCCGACCGCCGCGACGAAGCATGGCTGGGCCCGGCCGCGGCCGACGCCGTGGACCTGTGTTCGACCATCTGCGGCGGGCTGAACGAGTCTGAACGTGCAGTCCTTGAAAGCGCGGTGCGAGCTTCGTACGACGATCTCGAGCAACCCGTCTTACGGGACGTCGCGGCCCGCCTCTCCAAGAGATCTCGAGTTGCCACCATCCTCCAACGCTGGGTGCACGGAAGTCTCGGGCAGATGTTCAGCGCGCCGACCAATGTCGACCTCACGGCCCCAATCGTCACTTTCGGCATGCGCGAGCTTCGCGACGAGATGGTCGCGCCTGTGCATTTCTTGCTCGCGGAGGCGCTTTGGGCGCGCATCAAGCGCAAGGACCAGCGCCGAATGCTCGTCATCGACGAACTCGGTCTGCTCTTCGAAGACTCGACGATCCGGCGGTTTGTCGTGAACCTGGCGCGGAGGATCCGTAAATACGACGGATCTCTAGTCTTCGCCACGCAAAACCCAGGCGATCTGCTCAGCTCTGACCAGGGGACGGTCGTGGCGACCAATCCCGCCCTCGCCTTTTTCGGCGCTCAGCGCCCCGGCGAGGCGGCCAAGCTGCAGGAGACATTTCACCTCACCACCCGCCAGCGGTCGTTTCTGGAGACGGCTCACCGCGGCGACTTCCTGCTCGCTGCCGGCGCCGAGCGACTCGCGGTCCAGGTTCAGGCTCCGCCCTGGCAAGAAGAGGTGATGCGCCTTGGGCGGGCTGCGGCTCGACCCCCACTGTGAGCGCGTACGCTTAGATTGCGTCCGTGCAGCGAGTACTTCATTACCGGCTTCGCAGGCTTCCCGAGCACAGGCTCGAGCGCGTTCACGCTCAATTCGAGGCGCTCGCGAAAGCACGCACCTGGCGGTGCGGCCCTCCGTGGGTGGCCAGCTCGTATTCGCGCGGACTCTTCGAGATGGAGTACTTCCGCCATCTGGACAGCGACGATCACTCGGATGTGAGCGCCGCCGGCTTTGCGAAGATGGCGGGCGACGAAACCGACGCGCTGATCATCACGATTTTCATGAGGGACCTCAGTGCCGAGTACGGCATCCGGACCTCGATCATGGACGAGGACCACCCGCTGGCCAAGCTCAGGAGGCTCGCGTTCGAATCCGGCCGACTGCCCACCGGGCAAGCGCTCGAGGACGTTCTCGCCAAGCGCCCGGTGATCAAGAAGGTCCAGGGCGAGCGCATCTTCTTCTATCCGCCGACGTTCCGATTGCACTCGCAGGGTCCACCGAGTCCCGAATGGGCCTACGCGCTGTGCGGAATCCGCGCTTACGCCCCAACGTTGATGGAGGCGGAGCAGGAGGCGCTCAAGATCCTGAGAGGGCTGGGGCACCTTGGCTGAAAGCAAGCTCATTACCGAAGGCACAGTCGAGTCGGCAGACGGAACAGAACTCGCGTATCGAGCCTGGCCAAGTCCACGGGCTGGAATCACGTTTGCTGTTGTTCACGGCCTGGGCGAGCACTCCGGCCGCTACGACCGCTTCGCAGGTGGAATGGCGAAGCACGGCATGAGCACGTATGCGCTCGATCTCCGGGGTCACGGCAAGAGTCCGGGCCAGCGTGGCCACGTCGATTCGTGGTCGCAGTGGACCGACGACGTATCGGCGTTTGTCCGGCACGTAGAGTCCACAACCGATGCAGAGGTGGTGCCTCTCGGCCACTCGTTTGGCGGAGCGACCCTGCTCAGCACCGTGATCGCCGGCAAACTGCCCACCACCAGGCGCTTTGTCGTCTCCAGCCCCGCGCTCAAGCTCAAGTTGTCTGTAGCAGGCTGGAAGCTAACGCTCGGTCCTATCGCGTCGAAAATCCTGCCGCGGCTCGCCCTGGCCAACGAGATTGACGCGAGCACGGTTTCAAGGATTCCTGAGGTGGTCGAGGCTTATCGCAACGACCCGCTCGTGCACAACAAGATCTCGACCCGCCTCGGCGCCGAGTGGCAAGACGCGACCCGAACGATCCTCGCTGACGCCGGCCAGATCAAGATCCCCTTCTTGATCCTTGCCGGAACGGCTGACGCTCTGATCGATCCCGCCGGCAGCCAGGAGCTCCATGACAAGGCCCGATCGATGAGCGAGCTCCACTTGCTCGAGGGCAGATACCACGAGCCCTTCAATGACCTCCGGAGTGAGGAGGTCTTCCAGCTGATCGCCGGCTGGCTGAGCAAGAGCACGAGCAAGAGATGACGCTCGATCCCGGATCCTGGATCTCATGGATCATCGTCGGTCTCATCGCGGGCGCAATCGCGGCGCGGGTTGTGGCCGGCCGCGGGTTCGGATGCCTCGCCGACATCGTCGTCGGCGTCGCGGGGGCGCTAATCGGCGGCTTCCTGCTGGGGGCGATCTTTCACGTGACCGGCACCGTGGGGTTCTGGGGCAGCATCATCGTGGCCTTCATCGGCGCCGCGGTGCTGCTGTCCATCTTGAAGCTGCTCTCCGGCGGTCGCCTCTAGCTGGCCGCCGCCACTTCCTGTGCCGCCGCCACTTCCGGTGCCGCCGGCTCAGCTTCCCGAGGCGCGGCCGCACCTCGCGAGCGGCGCTTGATCAGCAATGCTGAGAATGCGGTCAAAGCTAGGACGGCGATCGGTACGATAAGGGTTTGCTTCAGCGCGTCGATATAGCCGCTGACGAACACGTCGTGCGCGAGTGTGGTGAGCTGTTGCCTCACCGCGGGTGACAAACCTGATGGGAGCTGCGCTCCGTTCTGGCCCGTGCCGATCTGAAATCCGTTCGCGGCCACTGAGCTGAAGGCCTTCACAAACAGGTCTCTGTATGCGGCGGGCAGCGCGGCGGCGTGACTCACCGCCTGATCGTGCAAGGTGATCGCGAGGCGGTTCTGAAGCAGCGCGCCGACGACTGCGCTGCCCACGGCCGCGCCCACCTGGCGAGTGGTGTTCAGAACACCGGATGCGGCACCGGCCATGCGCGGCGAGATGTTGCGCATGGCGACTGTGGTCATCGGTGCGAAGGTCATGCCCATCCCGGCGCCAGCCACGATCGCGGGTACGAGGAAGTTGATCCACGTCGAGTCCGGTCCCGCGACGAAAGTAAGCGTCCCGAATCCGATCGCGAAAACGAATACACCGACCAGCAGGATGTACTTCCCTCCGATGCGGTCGGCCATCCGCCCGGCGAATGGAGCGACGATCATCGAGGTGAGCGACATCGGCGCCAGCGTGAGGCCCGCCGTGAGCGCGGAAAAGCCACGGACCGACTGCAGGTAGATGACGATGGGCAGGAACAGGCTCATCATCCCGAAGGCAACCGACGCGGCGATCCAGTTGGCCACAGCGAAGTTGCGCTCCTCGAAGAGCGATAGCGGCACCAGAGGCTCGGCCTGAAAGCGCTCCCAGATCACGAACGCGATGAGCAGCACGGCGCCCGCGATGATCACTTCCGGGATCGAGATGCCGTACGAGCCGATCTGACCCCAATTGAAGCGCTCGCCTTCGATGAGACCGAACACCATTCCGAATAGGCCGCTCGTCGCCAGAATCACACCGACTATGTCCCAACCATGGCGCCGCCCGGGGCGCAGGTCCGGGATGATCGCAAAGGTCGCGATCAGAGCGGCGATCCCGATCGGGAC
>DATNML010000153.1:0-31626 GCA_035602315.1 Candidatus Dormiibacterota bacterium | reverse complement strand
TTCGTGGGGTTACTTCGTGGGGTTACTTCGTGGGGCAAGGAGTAGTATCGGGGTCCCGAAATGGCGGTCGAAACCCGCGCCTCCGCCTTCCAGACCGCGCAGCGGCGCTTCGATGCCGCAGCCGACGTGATTGGGCTTTCTGACGACGCCCGCCGCGGCCTGCGTGAGGTCAAACGCGAGCTCACGGTCCACTTCCCGGTCCGCATGGACGACGGCGGAGTGCACGTTTTCACCGGCTGGCGGGTACAGCACAACATCAGCCGCGGTCCCGCCAAGGGCGGCATCCGCTACCACCCCAACATCGACCTGGACCTGGTGAAGGCGCTGGCGATGTTGATGACGTGGAAGTGCGCGGCGGTCGGGCTTCCCTATGGAGGATCCAAAGGCGCGGTGGCCTGCGACCCGAGCAAGCTGTCCCAGAGCGAGCTGGAGCACCTTACCCGCCGCTACGCGACCGAAATCTCGATCCTGATCGGGCCGGAAAAGGACATCCCTGCTCCCGACATGGGGACCAACCCGCAGGTGATGGCATGGATCATGGACACCGTCTCGATGCATTCCGGCCACTCGGTGACGGCCTCGGTCACCGGGAAGCCGGTTGACGTCGGCGGATCCGAAGGGCGCGTCGACGCGCCGGGCCGCGGCGCCACGTACCTGACGCTGGAGGGCCTCAAGTACCTTCACGTCGACGAGGAAACCCCGACCGTGGCCGTCCAGGGCTACGGCCAGGTCGGTCGGTCGACCTCGCGCCTGCTCGCGGAGGCTGGGCTCAGCGTGGTGGCCGTGAGCGACTCCAAGGGCGGCGTCTACAACCCGAAAGGACTTGACCTCGCTGCGCTGGACGAGCACCGCCAGGTGCGCGGCGGAGTGAGCGGCTTCAGGAAAGCAGACAACATCACCAACGCGGAGCTGCTGGAGCTGCCCGTCACAGTGCTGGTCCCCGCGGCGGTGCAGGACGTGATCACCGAGGAGAACGCCGGCCGGATTCGCGCGCGACTCATCACTGAAGGTGCCAATGCCGCGGTCTCTCCCGAGGCCGATCCGATCTTGCACGACCGGAACATCTTCCTGGTGCCCGACATCATCGCGAACGCGGGCGGCGTGATCGTCTCGTACTTCGAATGGGTGCAGGACCTGCAGGCCTTCTTCTGGGAGGAGGAAGAGATCAACACCAAGCTGCACCACGTCATCACGCGAGCCTTCTACGAAATCCTCCACACCTCGGTCAACAAGCGGATCGACATGCGTCTGGCCGCATACGCGCTCGCAGTTCAGCGGGTGGCCAATGCGACGACCGTACGAGGCATATACCCATAAAGGCGCGGGGGATCAGGAACCCCCCGCGGAACCCCCCTGGTCTAAATTGAGAGCGCGATGACCTCACTCCGTCCCAATCGTGTCCTCGTGACCGGCGTGTCCAACCCACTCGGCGCCGAGGTGGCACGCCGCCTCGCTCCCCACGTGCCTTACCTGTTCGGCTGTGACGTGCACGACCCGATCAGCGCGCTCGAGGAGATGGACTTCGTCCATGCGGACGTCCGGCACGCGGCGATCGGAAAGCTCGTCCGGCAGCTGCAGATCGACACGGTGGTTCACCTCGCCGTCATGGTCGACTCGCCCCACGACCAGCGCTCGATCCACGAGACCGACGTGATCGGGACGATGAACGTCCTCGTCGGCTGTTCGGGCCCGTCGAGCCGCGTGCGCAAGCTGGTCGTGAAATCGAGCCAGGCGATCTACGGCGCGGAACCGACCGACCCGTCCTTCGTCTCTGAGGACATGACCGGCGCCGAGCGGACGGGATCCTCGGTCACGCGAGACCTGCTCGAGATGGAGCAGCTGATCACCGAGTTCGCGCTGCGCGAGGAGTCTTGTCGCGTCAGCGTTTTGCGGCTCGGGTTCCGGGTCAGCGAGGACACGACTCTGGCGCGATACCTGTCGCTTCCGATTGTGCCGACCTTTGCGGGATTTGATCCGCGCCTGCAGCTGCTTCACGAGGATGACGCCGCCGAGGTCATCGTGCGCGCGGTCCTCGGGGATCATCCAGGCGTCTTCAACGTCGCTGCTCACGGCGTCGTGCTGCTCAGCCAGGCCATCGCCATCATGGGCGGCAAGGCCGCCCCGATCCTGCCTCCCTATGGATTTTGGATCGCGCGAATGGCGCTTCGCGCGCTGACACGGGTGGATGTCCAATCTCACCTCGCCGACCTGATCGCGTACGGCTCGGTGATGGACTGCTCCAGGCTCGAGTCCGCATTCGGGTGGAAGCCGGCGCACAGCTCTCGCGCGGTGATGGACAGCCTCGCGCGAGGCAAACAGCTCGAGGTCATCGAGGCCCCGTCGCCCCCGCAGGAGTACGAGCTGCAGGTCTATCTCCAGCGAAGACGGCGGGAGGCTCGCAACGGGCACCGCAAACCACCGGTGCTCGAGGCGCACCGGTGATCCAGGACGCAACGCCCAAACAGCGGAAGAAGAACAGCAAGCCGGCCGAGATCATCCAGCCTCGCGTAGGCTTGCGGTTGCCTAAGCCCGTCCGGCGGCTCCAGCGGCAGGCTCCACTCCTCGCGCTGCAGGGAGTAACTGAGCTGTCGTCTCGTCTCAAGCAGGTGACCGGGCGTGACGTCATCGACCTCAATCGGGTCATGAACTTCGTCCAGTTCCTCTACAAGCAGAGAGAGCTCGCGCGCCGAGGAGCGGACTACGCGGTCGACGACTTCGGGTTCGATCCGCAGTGGACGGAGTCGTTCCTGGACGTCTTCATGGTCCTGTACCACGACTACTGGCGAGTCGAGACGACGGGCGTGGAGAACGTCCCCGCAAACGGTCGGGCGCTGCTCGTCGCCAACCACGCCGGCGTCTTGCCGTGGGATGGAACCATGATCAAGACCGCCGTCTTCGCCGAGCACCCGCATCCACGACACGTGCGCGCCCTCGTCGCGGGCCTGTTCCTTGGGATGCCCGTGTTGAGCTGGTTCCTGCGCCGAACCGGCCAGACGGTTGGACATCCGGACGACACGCGACGCCTCCTCGAGCGCGACGAACTGGTGCTCGTGTTTCCGGAAGGAGTCAAAGGCACCGGAAAGAACTTCAAGGATCGCTACCGCTTGCGCCGCTTCGGCCGGGGTGGCTTCGTCGCGACAGCAATCAGGTCACGCGCGCCCATCATTCCCGTTTCCGTCGTCGGGTCCGAAGAGATCTATCCGATGGTCGCCGACGTCGCCCCGCTGGCCAGGTTCTTCGGTCTCCCATACTTCCCGGTCACTCCGTTCTGGCCGTGGTTCGGCCCGCTGGGCATGATCCCGCTGCCGAGCAAGTGGCGGATCCAGTTCCACGCCCCGATCCATGTCGAGGACAACCCGCCCGACGCGGCCGAAGACCAGAACCTGGTGATGGCGCTGGCGGACGAGGTGCGGGACACCATCCAGCAGGGCATCTACGACAACCTCAAGCTTCGCCGAGGTGTCTTCCTCTAACCCACCCGCCAAACGGCTTCGCTGCGACTAAACTCCAGAAGCGATGACATCGGAGGAAAAGCTCCTCGAACTCGTGGAGAGCGTCATGCGCGGTAATCGACCGATGACCGACGCTCAGATCGTCCGGGTCATACATCGACGAGCGAAAGTCGAGACGGATGCTCGAAGCGTGCGCCACGTACTCAACTCACACCTGCGCCGATTCCACCGGGTTGGGTCCCGATTCTCATTCTTTCAGCGCAGCGTGAGGTGGCGGTTAGTCGAAGCGGGGCCAGCCGACGATCCGGGTAACGCCGGCGCGCCGGTCCCTGCCTGGCCTTACCGGCCCTCGCTGTCAGGCACAGCGGCCGCACCCCTCAACTTTCGTGACGACGAGCCACCGACGAACGCGATCGGCCGGTTACTCCACGACCGGTAAAGGCGGCGCCGGTTCCGGCTCTTCGACGATGTCCAACGCCGTCGCCTGGCTGATCCAGTACTGAACGTCGGAGGAGCTCGGCGCGCCGGCGAGGCCAATCGCCTCCACCAACTTTGCGTGAAGGGCGCGGGCGTCCTGCGCGCGCAGGTCGTCCATCGACTTGATGCCGAGCCGGCGGATGATCGGAAGGCAGCGCTCCATGCCCGAGACCTCGAGCAGCGTGCACTGATGAGCGAACTCGAGCAGGCGCTCCGGCGTGATGCCCGTTCTTTTCGACAATCGCTCGCGGTCGATGCCGAGCGACGTGCGATGCAGCAGCTGGTTTGTGTGCTGGATGCCTCGGGCGCGCAGCCTCCGGACGTCGTCGCCGGAGATGCCGCGCAGGTATTCAAGCGTCCGGTACACAAGAGAAAGTTTATCGACCTACGTTGACATCACTGGCATTCCGTATAATTCACCGAACCCCGCCACCATTGGAGTAAACACACCCTGAATCAGAGCCGGCTCGAAACCCGCGGAGCAATACCCGGGGAGCAGTCTGGCCTCGAGATCGGCATCGGACGGCGGGCGCGTCGCTCTTACGGATTCGACGAGGTCGCACTGGTGCCCGGCGGCGTCACCCTCAACCCCGAAGAAGTCGACATCTCATTTTCGATGGGCGACCGCTTCCACCTCCCGATCCCGATCTGGGGTGCGGCGATGGACGGCGTGGTCGACGTGGACTTCGCGATCGCCATGGGCAAGCTCGGCGGGGTCGCCGTCCTCAACCTCGACGGCGTGCATACGCGCTACGAGGATTCGGCTCCGATCATCAAGCGCATCGCCGAGGCCGATAAATCGCAGGTCAACGCCGTCCTGAAAGAGGTCTATCGCGAGCCGGTCAAGCCAAAGCTCATCGCCGGGTGCATCAAGGCGATCAAGGCCGCCGGCGTGCCGTGTGCGGTGTCAACGATTCCGGCTCGAGCCGAGGAACGCGCCGAGATGGTGCAGAAGGCCGGCGCTGACGTGCTGATCGTGCAGGGCACGGTGCTCACCGCCCGCCACTCCTCTCGCTCCTACCACCAGCTGTCCTTCGAGCAGCTGGTCCTCGCCTGCGACATCCCGGTCGTCGTCGGCAACTGCGTCCACTACGAGACTGCGCTGGAGTTGATGGAGACCGGCATCGCCGGCATCCTGGTCGGGGTTGGTCCCGGTGCCGCTTGCACCACGCGTGGCGTGCTCGGCGTGGGCGTGCCGCAGGTGACGGCTACCGCCGATGTCGCAGCAGCCCGAGACGAGCACATGCGCCGTGGCGGGATGCGCGTGGCCGTGATCACCGACGGAGGGATGCGCATCGGCGCCGACGTCTGCAAGGCGTTCGCATCCGGAGCGGACGCGGTGATGATCGGCACCCCGCTCGCGGGCGCCGAGGAGTCGGCATCGAAGGGCTTCAACTGGGGCATGGCGACACCAGATCCCAACCTGCCGCGCGGCACGCGGATCCACGTCGGCACCAAGGCGACGCTGCACGAGATTCTCCTCGGCCCGGCGCGGGTCGACGACGGCAGCCAGAACTTCGCCGGGGCGCTGCGTTCGGCGCTCGGGGTGTGTGGCGCCAACAACATCACCGAGTTCCAGCATGTGGAGATGGTCATTGCACCGGCGATCACCTCGGAGGGCAAGGTCTTCCAGCAGGCCCAGCACGTAGGCATGGGGAAGAGCTGAACTGAGCATGACCGCCGCGGCCGCCCAAGACCGCGAACTAGAAAAGGGCGGCCCGCGGGGGGCGTCGATGGCCGGGCTTAGCCCGGACATTGACCGGGGGGGTGTCGCCCCCTTGAAGAATCAGCAGACGATTCTTGTTCTCGACTTCGGATCGCAGTTCAGCCAGCTGATCGCGCGCCGCGTGCGCGAGGCGAACGTCTACTGCGAGCTGGTCCCCGGCACCACGCCCTGGTCCGAGCTGAAGCAGCGCGACCCGGCCGGCCTGATCCTGGGCGGCGGGCCCGCCAGCGTGTACGAGCCCGGTGCTCCGCAGGTCGACCCCGAGGCCCTCCGCGCGGGGATTCCGGTGCTCGGCATCTGCTACGGCATGCAGCTGATCGCCCACCACCTCGGCGGCAAAGTCGATCCGGGTCATGCGCGCGAGTACGGCCCCGCGCTGCTCGCGGTGCGGGAGCCGAACGCTCTTTTCCACGGCTTGAATGCCGAGCTCCCCGTCTGGATGAGTCACGGCGACCATGTCAGCGAGCTGCCGCCCGGATTCCACTCCCTGGCCTCGAGCGGCAACTCGCCGGTGGCCGCCTTCACGAACGGCCAGGGCATCTTCGGCATCCAGTTTCATCCGGAGGTCGTTCACACGCCCAGCGGTCGCGAGGTGCTGCGCAACTTCCTCTACGGCGTCTGCCACTGCGATGCGTCGTGGACTGCAGGCTCGTTCATCGCCGAGGCCACAGAGAGCATCCGTGCGCAGGTCGGTGACGGTCGAGTGATCTGCGCTCTGTCGGGAGGCGTGGATTCGGCGGTGGCCGCGACCCTCGTTCATCGCGCCATCGGCGACCAGCTGACGTGCGTGTTCGTCAACAACGGCTTGCTGCGCAAGGAAGAGCCGGAGCGCGTGCTCGCGGTCATGCACGGAAATCTCGACATGGACATCCGCTACGTCGATGCGACCGACCGGTTCCTGCAGGCGCTCCGCGGCGTGATCGACCCGGAACAGAAGCGGCGAATCGTCGGGCGCGAGTTCATCACTGTGTTCGAGGCCGAAGCGCTGAGCCTGGGCCGGATCGACTTCCTCGCCCAGGGCACGCTCTACCCCGACGTGATCGAGTCGACGGCGCCGGACGTGTCTGCGACCGCCGTCAAGATCAAGACGCACCACAACGTGGGTGGCCTCCCGCCCGGCTTGCGCTTTCAGCTCATCGAGCCGCTGCGCTACCTGTTCAAGGACGAGGTGCGTGCGGTCGGGCTGGAGCTGGGCATGCCCGAGGAGATGGTTTACCGCCAGCCCTTCCCAGGTCCGGGTCTTTCGATTCGCTGCCTGGGCGAGGTGACGGCCGAGCGGCTCGAGATTCTCCGCAACGCCGACTGGGTGGTGGTGGACGAGGTCAAGAACAACGGTCTTTACCGGCAGGTGTGGCAATCGTTTGCCGTGCTCACGCCGCTCGAGACGGTCGGCGTGATGGGCGACTACCGAACCTATGCCAACGTGGTCGCGGTTCGCGTGGTGACCAGCGAGGACGCCATGACCGCCGACTGGGCGCGCGTGCCGTACGAGGTGCTGGCGAGGATCAGCAACCGGATCGTCAACGAGGTCAAGGGCGTGAACCGGGTGGTCTTCGACATCACATCGAAACCACCCGGAACAATCGAATGGGAGTAGGACCGTTACCCGCGCCGCAATGGCGGCCGGGTTCATCCCGGCCGCGACTTTGTTCTTGTCGGCCTCCCAGTCGTCGCGGGTAGAAATCCTTCTGGCAAGCCCATCCATATACCGGAAGGAGAGCAGACCCTGCGGCGCTAGCCGCACGGTCGATGCAATCAGCAATCCCATCCTTCACGCGCCTGGCGCGCAGAGGGAACCATCCGGGTTTCCTCTCATAAGTTGAAGGTGCTTGTCGTCGGTTCGGGAGCTCGCGAGCACGCGCTCGTGTGGAAGTGCGTGCAGTCAGACCTTGTGGAGCGGGTGTACTGCGCACCGGGCAACGGCGGCACCGGCGGCATGGCGCGCAACGTGCCGGTCGGAGCCGCTGACGTGGTGAGGCTCGTCGAGTTCGCCAAGCGGGAGAGAGTCGGCCTGGTGATCCTCGGGCCGGAGGCTGCAGTGGAGGCCGGCGTGGGCGATGCGCTGCGCACCGCCGGATTCAACGTCTTCGGTCCGAATCGAGGGGCGGGCCGCATCGAGTCGAGCAAATCATTCGCGAAGGCGCTGATGCGCCGAGCGAACATTCCGACCGCGGAGTTCGAGGTCTTTACGCAGCCGGCTCCCGCGAAGACGTGGGCGAATGAGCGGGGCGGACGGGTCGCAGTCAAGGCCGACGGGCTGGCACGCGGCAAAGGTGTGATCGTGTGTTCGAGCGTCGCGGAGTCGAACGCTGCGATCGACGCGATGCTGGTCGAGAGCCGGTTCGGTCGCAGCGGTGCCACGGTCGTGGTGGAGGAGCTGCTGGAAGGACCCGAGCTGTCCGTGCTCGGGATCACCGACGGGACCGACGTGGTGGCGTTGGCACCGGCGCGCGATTTCAAACGAGCGCACGACGGAGATCAAGGTCCAAACACCGGCGGCATGGGCGCGTACTCTCCACCGATATCGGTCGATGACACGCTGATGCGGGACGTCGTCGATCAGGTGCTG
The DNA here is from genome assembly GCA_035602315.1 of Candidatus Dormiibacterota bacterium. GTDB lineage: Bacteria > Chloroflexota > Dormibacteria > Dormibacterales > Dormibacteraceae > Palsa-870. Next base: position 23,402 of record DATNML010000153.1, on the reverse strand, counting down.
CGCCCGGCGGTGAAAGAGCTGTCCGAGGGTGGTGACGAATTCCGAGGCGTCCTGTACGCGGGTCTCATGCTGACGCCGGACGGCTTCCGCACGCTCGAGTTCAACGCCCGCTTTGGCGACCCGGAAGCCCAGGTCGTCCTGCCACGCTTGCAAACGGACTTCGTGGCCATGGCGCTGGCCGCCGCCAAAGGCACGCTGGCGGGCTTCCCAGACCTTCGCTGGAGCCCGCAAGCCTGTGTGGGCGTGGTGGTCGCCTCCGAGCACTATCCAGATGACGCGGCGATGAAGACCGGCTTCCAGATCCGCGGCCTGGCCGAGATGCCCCCGGGAGTGCTCATCTTCCATGCCGGCACGCGGTTCGAGGCAGGCCGGGGCCTGGTGACGGACGGCGGCCGCGTGGTGACGTCGGTGGCGCTTGGCGACACGGTCGCGCTGGCCCGCGACAAGGCGCTGGCGGGGGCCCGGCAGGTACGATTCCAGGGGGCTTTTTTCCGCTCGGATATTGCTGAGGAGGCGGTTTAGTGCAGCCAGTCGTCGGCGTCATCCTCGGCTCCAAGTCCGACCTGCCGCTCATGGAGGCGTGCGTCAAAGTGCTCGAGGAACTTGGTTTGGCGCATGAGGTCAAGGTCTGCTCCGCGCACCGCAATCCGAGGGGCGTGATGGAGTGGGCTTCGACTGCACGCGAGCGCGGGCTGAAGGTCGTGATCGCCGCGGCGGGCGGCGCGGCGCACCTTCCCGGCGTGGTGGCGGCCTGGACGGACCTGCCGGTGATCGGCGTTCCTGTGCCGACGCCGCACCTCGGTGGAGTCGACTCTCTCTACTCGATCGTGCAGATGCCCGCCGGCATACCGGTCGCCACCGTCGCCATCGGCGAGGCTGGCGCCAAGAACGCCGCCTGGCTGGCGGCTCGGATCATCGGCCTCGCCGACCGCGAGGTTGAAGAGCGCCACGCCGCGAAGCGCGCGGCTCTCGCAAATTAGCCGGTGGCAAAAAAGAAAGCCCGCGTCAGCCTGGTCGACACGACCTTCCGTGACGCGCAGCAGTCGCTGCTTGGCGGAAACCTGAGAACGGAGGAGATCATCCCCATCGCGGCCAAGATGGACGCGATCGGATTCGCCGCGATGGAGGCATTTGGCGGAGCGACGTTCGAGGCGCAGCTGCAGCGCCGCGAAGACCCATGGGAGTACCTCCGCAGCCTCAACAAGGCCACGCCGAACACGCCGATCCAGGCGCTGATCCGCGGGCAGAACCTGGTCTCCAAGCGCAACTTCGCGGATGACGTGGTCGAGCTGTTCGTCAAGCACTCCGCCAAATGTGGCGTCGACGTGTTTCGGGTCTTCGATCCGCTCAACGACCTGCGCAACATGGAGTCGGCCATCGCTGCCGCCCTGAAGGCCAAGAAGAAGGTACAGGGGGCCCTGAGCTACGCCGTCTCACCCGCTCACAACCTCGAGCTGTGGGGTTCGCTGGCCAAGGGCCTGGTGGACATGGGCTGCCACGAAATCGTGATCAAGGACACGTCCGGCCTGCTCAGCCCGCAGGCGACGTGGGAGCTCGTGACGACTCTTAAGAGCGCGGTCAAGGTTCCCATCGACGTGCATTCGCACTGCTCGAGCGGTATGGCCCCGATGGCGTACATGGCGGCGGTCGAGGCGGGCGCGGAGATCCTGGACGTGGCCATCTCGCCGCTCGCATGGGGGACGTCTCAGCCCGCCGCGGAAAGCGTCGTCGCCGCCCTCCACGGCGGCGAGTACGACACTGGTTTGAACCTGGACAGCATGTGGGACGTCCAGCAGGACGTCGAGGAGCTGAAGCGCCGGCACATCGAGCACCTGAGCCCGTTCGCCGACCGTGTCGACGCGAGCATCCTTCGCTACCAGATGCCCGGCCAGATGCTGGAGGACATCTACAACCAACTCGCCGCTCACAAAGCAGGCGGGCGCCTCGCCGAGGTGATGGAGGAGGCCAACCGCGTGCGCCGCGAGCTCGGCTATCCCCCGCTGGTCGCGCCGATCCGGCAGGTCATCGCCACGCAAGCTGTCTACAACGTGATCGGTGGCGAGCGCTACGCCACGGTGACGCAGGAGTTGAAGGATTATCTGCAGGGCCTCTACGGGCGCCCGCCGGTGCCGGCCGACCACGAGCTTCGGCGCTTGGTCCTCGGCCGCGAGGAGCCCATCACCATCCGGCCCGCGGACCTTCTCGAGCCACAGGTCGATATCTCTCGCCAGCAGGTCAGGAAGATGGGTTACGAGCCGACCGACGACAACGTGCTGATCCACTTGATGTTCCCGAGCCTCGCACCGGAATACCTGCGCGGGCCCCAGCCGAAAGGGAGCGACCACTCCAAGCCGGAACCGGTGGCTGTCACTGTCGCCACGGACTCACCGCCCGCACCCGCTCCGGAACCTGTTGCGCCCGCCCCGCTTGCCACTGCCGAGTTCGAGGTCGAGGTCGAGGGTGAGGTCTTCAAGGTCCGCGTCACAGGCGCCGGGATGACCGTCACGCCATCGACCGGCGCAATCTCCGACGCAAGCTCAACCACCGCGCCACCGCCCAAAATCGGCGAGGGCACCGTGATCGCTCCCATGCAGGGGCTGATCGTCAAGGTTCCGGTCAAAGCGGGCGACAGCGTGAAGCTCGGAGATGTCGTCGCGGTGCTCGAGGCGATGAAGATGCAGAACGACATCGTCACGACTGTCGCCGGTCGCGTCAGCCACGTTTATGTCAAGGAAGGCGAGGTCGTCAGCCCCAACCAGCCCTTGCTGGCCGTGGGTTGAAGAAGAAGCTTGTCTACTGACGATGAAGAGAAGCTTGTCTACTGAAAATGAAGAGAAGCTTCTACTGAAAATGAAGAGAAGCTTGTCTACTGAAAGATGAAGAGCAAGCTCTTCAATAAGATTCTCGTCGCGAACCGCGGCGAGATCGCCATCCGCGTCATGCGGGCCTGCCGCGAGCTTGGTATCGCCACCGCTGCTGTCTACTCCGACGCCGACCGCAACGCGATTCATGTTCGGTACGCGGATGAGGCCCATCACATCGGCGGCGCGCCGCCGAGCGAGTCGTACCTTCAACTCGAACGCATCGTCAAGGTCGCGCACGACTGCGGCGCCGACGCGATCCACCCCGGCTACGGTTTTCTTTCCGAGAAGGCCGCCTTCCCTGACGCGTGCGAGGCCGCCGGTATCCGCTTCATCGGACCGCCGGCTTCCGCCATGCGCGCACTCAGTTCGAAGCTCGCCGCGCGGCAGCTTGCGCTCGACCACGGCGTGCCCGTCACGCCCGGCAGCGGCGCGCTGGATCCGTCCGGCGCGGCAGCCGCCGCCAGGGAGATCGGCTTTCCAGTGATGGTCAAGCCGTCAGGAGGCGGCGGGGGAATCGGGATGAAGGTCGTCGAGTCAGAAGCAGAGCTGGCCGCGGCCATCGAGAGCAGCGCCCAGGCAGCGCGCTCGGCGTTCGGTGATCCGACCGTTTACCTCGAGCGCTACATCCGTAAGCCGCGGCACATCGAGATCCAGGTCATCTGCGACAGCCACGGCAATGCCGTCCACCTTGGCGAGCGCGAATGCTCGATCCAGCGGCGGCACCAGAAAATCATGGAGGAGACACCGTCGCCTGCGGTCACGGCCGAGATCCGAGCGGCTATGGGCGAAGCCGCGATCCGCGCCGCCACCGCGGCCGGCTATGTCAACGCCGGCACGGTGGAGTTCATCTTCAACGAGGGAGACTTCTACTTCCTCGAGGTCAATGCACGCCTCCAGGTCGAGCATCCGATCACCGAGGCCGTGACCGGGATCGACATCGTGAAGGAGCAGATCCGCATCGCCTCCGGCTTGGAGCTGAGCTTCAAACAGCAAGACGTGACGTGGACCGGACACTCGATCGAGATGCGCATCAACGCCGAAGACCCGCTGCGAAAATTCCTGCCCAACCCCAAGCGAATCAGCCGGTGGGTGGCGCCTGCCGGCCCGGGTGTTCGGGTCGATTCCGGCTTCGGGCCGGGGTCGGACGTACCGCCCAACTACGACTCGCTGGTCGCCAAGCTGATCGTGCACGGCAGCGACCGGGCGGAGGCGATCGCGCGCGCCGGCCGTGCGCTGCGCGAGTTCGTGGTGGTGGGTCCTGCGACGACGATCACGTACCACCGCGCGATCCTCGAGAATCCCGATTTCCGCGCGGGCAACCTCAGCACTCGTTTCATCGAGGACCATCCGAACCTCGTGGAGCAGGCCAGGAAGATGGCGGGCGACACGTCGCCGTTCGACTACGGACCCGACCCGCGACACATAGCGGCTGCGGCAGCTGCAGTGGCGGCGGTGGTGAGCAAATAGCCAACCTCCAGCATCCCAAGCACGGCCGGCCGTTCGAGGTCGTCAGCACTTCGATCGCCGGGCGCTCCGGGCCATTTGCATTGCGGGAGGATGTGATCCGTTTTCCAGACGGCGCCGAGGCCGTCTACACGGTGCTCAGCAATCCAGACTCCGCCTTCGTCGTCCCCTATTTCGACAACCGTGACACGGTCCTGGTCCGCCAGTGGCGCCATGCCTGGGACGAGTCGTCATGGGAGGTCCCGGCGGGCACGTTCAATGATGGAGAGGAACCGCTGGAGTGTGCGAAACGGGAGCTCGCGGAGGAAACCGGACTCGTCGCGGCTCGCTACACATCACTCGGCGCGGTGCATGGCGCCGCGTTCCTGACCGGGCGCGCGCACATGTTCCTCGCCGAGTCGATCAGCGAGACCGAGCGCAGCCCGGAGACCTACGAGCAGGACATGGAGGTGCGGCGCCTTCCGTTCCGGGATGCGCTCGAGGCAGCGCTGAGCGGACAGATCGTGCACTCAGGCTCGGTCACTGCGCTGAGCCGCGCCGCGCGCAGTCTGAAGCTGATTTAGCTCGCGTTAGCAGCCGGAGGCGGCGAGGTCGGAATGGGCGAGGCCGTCACGCCGCCTGCGGTCTTCTGGTTGCCCTTGTTCTTGAGCGCGGGAGCCAGCAGCTGAAGTTCGTACTCGGACGCGACGTTGTGGCCGCCCACGTCACGCACTGTCGTCAGGACCACGAGCTTGTACTGCGAGCCGGGCTTCAGGTCCAGGCCGGTGATGGTCACGGTCCGGTTCGAGTAGGTGGCGGTGATGTCCACCTGTTTGCCCTTTGAGTCGAGCACTTGCACGCCGTCGGTCACTGTGGCCGGGTCGAGATCGCTGTCGAACGTGACCTTGATGCTGTCAGCCGCGACGACAACGCCGACGACCTCCGCTCCCTTGCCCAGGTCACGGTGCGTGCCGGCGGTCGCCTGGTCGATGAGGAAGTGCTTGGTCGTCGCGTCGCGGACGAGCGTCAGGGTCTCCTCGAAGTCGCTGACGTCGAGCTTCCCGTGCGTAAGGACGAGGCGAACGACAAACGTCGCCGTGTCGGGCTGCGTGCCGGTCATCACCTGCGTGAGGACGTAGAAGCGGGAGAATCGCGGGTCGCCGTTGATGACCAGGCTCAGCCCGCCGGTCGTGTAGGCCAGCTTGCCGCTGTCGTCCATGAACGCCGTCGCCTGGTCGGGCTTGTTGTTCTGGCGCGCCTGCAAGAACGAGTTGACGACCGCAGAGGCCTCGTCGAGCGGATTCGGCTGAGGCGGAAGCGCCGGAGCGGTTGCAGTCCAGAGCGCGCCGCCGCGGAAGAACGCAAACGCAGCGCCGTTGGGCGCCCAGACCGGCATGTGGTAGGTGCCGTTGGCCAGCTTGGTCGAGAAAGTACCGTCGGGGCGCACCTGGTAGAGATCGGTGTCGCTGCCGAGGAGGATTGCTTCCTGGGCCGACCAGCTGGCCTCTGCGCCGGCGAGCGTGCCCACCGTGTTGCCCTGCAGGTCGGAGATGACCAGAGAGTCTGTGCCCGCGTACATCAGCTGCGTGCCGCCTGGCGACCAGCCGTAGAGCAAGGCACCGGATTGACCAATTGGCGTGCTCTTCGCGGTGGCAAGGTCCAGCAGGTACAGCTTCTGGGCCTGGCGGTATGCGGCGTGCGCGCCGTCTGGCGCAAACGAGACGATGGTCACACCGCTGCCGGTAGGAAGCGCAGCGAGCTGGCTTGGCTTGGTCGCACCCTCTGTGTACACGGCATCGGCGGTCGCCCACAGCAGCTTGTCCTTCGCCCAGCCGACGAGGGTTGGGGCCGGCGTCGTGGCTATGTCGACGGTCGTCCCCGTGGCAAACGTCAGGACCTCGATCTTTCCGCCGCGGATGTAGGCCAGGCGGTCGCCGGCCCCCGCGATCGACGGCGATGACACGCCATCGGGAGCGACCATCTTCACGTCTCCGCCCTTGGCCGGTGCGGCGTTGAGCGTGCCCTTCGAATCGACGAAGTAGACCGTCGCGGAATCGGCTGACCACTGAATGGCCGAGCTGGCAAGGCCTCCGAGCGGAGCAACCTGGTGTTCGCCTGTCAGCAGCGACGACGGGCTTGCGGGCGCCCGAGGTGTCGGCGAAGGCGATGGAGGCAGAGGCGCCGGAGGCTGCGTGACGAATGTGATGGTCTGCGCCGTGGCCAGTGGCTGCCCGGTCGCCGTCTTGGCGGTCGATCCGATCGTCACCTGGTACTGCGTATTGGGCGCCAGGTTGCCGCTCGTCGGCAGGACCGAAAGGGTGTTGGACGAGGCCGACCAGGCGAACGTCACGTTGGTCGCGGGCGCGATCTGGACAGCAGCCTCTGTGGATGGGTGGTCCATCGGCTGGTTGAAGGAGACGAGGATCGGCTGCTGCAGGGCCACGCCATGGCTGCCGTCCATCGAGCTGCTGACGACGAGGGTGCTGATTCCGGCCGGCTGGGTGAGCATGAAGACGATGACCGAAGCGATCAGCAGCAGCCCGGCCGTCGCCCCGATCCACGCGAGCCCCGGAGGGGCGAACGCGCGCCGAAACCACGACGGCCGACCCTCGCCCATCTCCCATGCCTGCTGCATCAGCTGGCGGCGCAGACCTGAGCGGAACGCTTCGTCCACGGGTGGGTCCGGCCGAACTGCAGCGCCCAGCAGGTCGCCGAGGCGGCGCAGCTCCTGGTCCTGCAGGATCTCGTCGAGCTCGGGGTCGTAACGCGCGGTCATTCGACCGGCCTCAGCGCGTCGGCCTCTTCGCGAAGCCGGCTTACACCGCGGTGGATGAGGAGCTTGACCGCGCCGGACGATTTGCCCATCGCGACCGCGATGTCCTCGATCTTCATGTCCTCTTGAAACTTGAGCACCAGCGCCGTGCGCTGCTGGATGGGCAGGGCCTCGACGAGTGCCCAGATGCGGCGGATCTCGTCTCGATGGCTGGCGAGGTCCTCGAGCGCCGGGCCGGCCACCGACAGATCGTGGAAGTCATCGAGCGGCTGCGCCGGACGCAGCGTCCGATACCGGTCGGCGATGGCGTTGACCGAGATCTGGTACAGCCAGGCAGCAAAAGGCCGCCCCGTGTCCTGGTATCGGGGCATGGCCTTCAGAGCTTTCATGAAGATCTCCGAAGTGACGTCCTCTGCCGCGGTTTGCTCCCTCACTCTTGAATACACAAATCGATAGATCTGCTGAAAGTGCCGGTCGTAGAGCGCCCCGAACTGGCGCGGGTCCCGCTTGGCCCGCTCGACGAGCTCTCGCTCGTCATCGCGCGACGGGTCGCTCACTGGCCCTTCAGCCTGTGCTCGATCAAACGGGGCCCTCTACGTGGTGGTTACGAGGCGCGTACATAAAGGGCTTGATTATCGAGCCGTGGCCCCGGCGCCGGTCCTGGCTCGGCCCATTCCCACAGCATCTTGGGTCCAGGAAGACCGCGTCCACTACATCTGCTCTGCGGCCGTCGGCCGGTATAATCGGCGCGTCCCCGGTGATCATTGGGAGCCGGCACTTTTCTTGATCGAGCGATACTCTCCGCCTGCTATCCGGGCGGTCTGGTCCGACCAGCACCGCTTCGAGCTCTGGCTCCGCATCGAGATCCTGGCGTGCGAAGCCTGGGCGAGTCTCGGCCGCATTCCGGAATCCGCCCTGCCGAAGATCCGCAAGGGGACCTTCGACGCGGACAGGATCGCCGAGGTCGAGGGCAGGGTGGGTCATGACGTGATCGCCTTCCTCACCGTCCTCAACGAATCGATCGGGCAGCCCGAGGCGCGCTACGTACACCTGGGGATGACCAGCCAGGACCTGAACGACACCGCGATGGCGTGTCAGATCGTCGAGTCGGCAAAGCTCATCGCCGGTGACCTTGCAGCGGTCCGCGAGGCCTCCGCCGAGCTGGCGATCCGTCACCGCCGGACCTTGATGGCAGGACGGACGCACGGCGTCGTGGCGGAGCCGATCACCTTCGGATTCAAAGTCGCCGGTTGGGTGGCAGAGCTGGACCGGGCCCAGGAGCGCCTGGCCCGCGCCGCCGATGAGGCTGCGGTTGGCCGGGTGAGTGGCGCGGTTGGCACCCACGCCACGGTCGACCCAAAGGTCGAGGAGCACGTCTGCCAGGCGCTCGGCCTGCGGCCGGACATTGTTTCTACTCAAGTGGTCGCGCGCGACCGCCACGCGAACTTCATTTCGGCGCTGGCGCTGGTGGCCGGCACGCTGGAGCGGATCGCGACCGAAATCCGGCACCTCCAGCGGAGCGAGGTCGGCGAGGCCTTCGAACCGTTCGGCAAGGAGCAGAAGGGCAGCTCGGCGATGCCTCACAAGCGCAACCCCGTGCTCACAGAGCGGGTGTGCGGCCTCGCGCGCGTCGTACGTGGACATCTGGTGACCGCGCTGGAGAACACCGCGCTCTGGCACGAGCGCGACATCAGCCACTCATCGGCGGAGAGGATCATCTTCCCGGACGCGTGTGCCGCGGTCGACTACATGGCACAGGAGATGACAAAGGTGTTGCGCGGGCTGGAGGTACGCCCGGAAAGGATGCTGCGCAACCTGGAGTTCGGCGGCGGCGTGGTGTTCTCGCAGCGTGTACTCCTGGCCCTGGTCGACAGCGGCATGTCGCGTGAGGATGGATACCTGATCGTTCAGAAAGCCGCCATGCGGGCGATGGATGAGAACAGCGCGACAGGCGAACAGCAGGTCGGTTTCCGCACGCTGCTCGAGCAGGATCAGGAGGTGATTTCGCGCATCGGCCCGAAGCTGGATGCCGTCTTCGACCCTTGGGTCGGGCTCGAGCACACAGAAATTGCATACGATCGCCTCGGATTGGGTGCAAAGGCGCATTGATAGCTGGGCCCGCGGTCCTTGAAACGGACCTCCCGCTGAAGCTGTTCGCGCGCGGCAAGGTGCGCGACACGTACGAGCTCGGTCCCGCCCAGTTGCTCATGGTGGCCACCGACCGTCTCTCCGCCTTCGACCACGTCCTGCCCAACGGAATCCCCGACCGGGGCAAGGTCCTGACCCAGCTTTCGATCTTCTGGTTCTCGCAGACCGACACGTTCCAGGAGAACCACCTCGTGTCTGGCATGGTCCCCGACCTGCCGCCGGCGTTGAAGGATCACCGGGAAACTCTGGCCGGTCGGTTCATGATCGTCCGCAAGGCAAAGCGCATCGACTTCGAATGCGTGGTGCGTGGTTACCTCGCCGGCAGCGCGTGGAAGGAGTACCAGGAATCCCACACGCTCGCGGGTGAGGAGATGCCGCCCGGACTGCGCCAGAGCGAGCAACTCGCGTACCCGGTCTTCTCGCCTGCCACGAAGGCCGAGAGCGGACACGACGAGAACATCAGCTTTGCGCAGCTCAAGAAAGAGCTTGGCGATGAGCTGGCCACCAAGCTGCGCGACGCAAGCCTCGAGCTCTACAAGTTCGGGTCGGAGCTGGCATTGCGTCGAGGACTGATCCTCGCCGACACGAAGTTCGAGTTCGGCCTGATCGGAAACGACCTGATCCTGATCGACGAAGCGATGACTCCCGACAGCTCGCGCTACTGGGACTCGGCGACCTACCAGGTCGGCACCTCGCCTGAGGCTTATGACAAGCAGTTCGTGCGCGACTGGCTCACCGCCGCCGGCTGGGACAAAGAGTCGGATCCTCCAGCACTCCCGCCCGAGGTCGCGGCGCAGACGCGCGAGCGGTACCTCACCGCCTATCAGCGCCTGGTCGGCAAGCCGCTGTTTCCGCCGAAGCCGAGGAACGAATGATCGCGCGCATCATCGTCACCCCGAAGCCGGTCGTCAACGACCCGCAGGGAATCACCGTGAAGCAGGGCCTCGCCACGCTCGGCTTCCGCGAAGTCTCTGACGTGCGCGTTGGCAAGTACATCGAGTTGAGCCTGGAGGGGAGCAGCGAGCACGAGGCGCGGCAGCGCGTGGAGGCGATGTGCAAGCAGCTGCTCGCCAACCACGTGATCGAGGACTACCGGTTCGAGATCGACAAAGATGGACATCGCCGTTGATGTTTGGTGTCGTTGTATTTGCACCCCACGAAATCTTCGATTTCGCGGGGACCCGGCATTGCCTTCGCTGGCGGTGGTTGCGATGAAGTTCGGTGTTGTCGTATTTCCGGGCACGTGGTCGGATCGCGACTGCGGGTGGGTGGTCGACCAGGTCGTCGGCGCCGAGCTCTCGTACCTGTGGCACAAGGACGCGGATCTCAAGGGTTGCGACTGCGTCATCCTCCCTGGTGGGTTTGCGTACGGCGACTACCTGCGCACGGGCGCGGTCGCGCGATTTGCGCCGGTAATGGAGAAGATCGGCGAGTTCGCGGATCGCGGTGGCCTGGTGTGGGGCATCTGCAATGGCTTCCAGGTCCTGTGCGAGGCGGGCCTGCTTCCGGGCGCGCTGATCCGCAACGCATCGATGGAGTACCGGTGCCAGTGGACGAGTCTCGTCGTCGAGCGCACCGACCTGCCGTTCACGTCCCAATGCAGCGAGCGTGAGGTGATCCGCATCCCCATCTCGCATGGCGAGGGCAGCTACTTCGCTGACCCGACAACGCTCTCGCGCCTCGAACAGCGCGGCCAGGTCGTCTTTCGATACTGCTCCACCGATGGACGAGTCACTTCCAACGCCAACCCCAACGGCTCGCTGCACAATATCGCCGGGATCGTCAACGCGCGGGGCAACGTGCTTGGCATGATGCCGCACCCCGAGCGCTGCGCCGAGGCCGAGCTTGGGGGCACCGACGGGTTGAAATTGTTCCGCTCGGTGGCGGCGAATGCGATGAAGGTACTGGCTTCTTGACCATAGGTCAGAGCAGACAGCCACGGTCGGAGGCCCTCGGCGGATCTTCGGCGCCCATGCGGCCCATCTGCGTCGTTGCGGCCTCCGCTTCTCGCTCACGCATCAACGGATGCGCTCGCTCCGATGCTCGGCCGCGCCTAGCAGCTGGACCACCTGGGCGCCGGATCTCTCGCCGAGGTCTCCGCCCGTGGCTGTAATGGACGAGCGACGGCTGAGGGAGGTCGCGCTCACCTCCGAGGAATACCGGGTCATCGTCGAGGAGCTCAAGCGGACCCCGAGCGAGGTGGAGCTGGGCATGCTCGGTGTGCTCTGGTCGGAGCACTGCTCATACAAGAGCTCCAAGGCGCTGCTGCGCAGGCTGCCGTCCACAGGTCCCGCAGTGATTCAGGGTCCGGGTGAGAATGCCGGCGCCGTGAACATCGGCCACGGATGGGCGGCCGTGTTCAAGATCGAATCTCACAACCATCCGTCGGCCATCGAGCCGTACCAGGGCGCCGCGACGGGAGTCGGCGGCATCATCCGCGACGTCATCGCCATGGGCGCCCGGCCGATCGCGCTGCTCGATTCCCTGCGCTTCGGCCCGCAGCCGGGATCCACCCGTCACGTCGAAGGAGTCGTCGCCGGCATCGGCGGTTATGGAAACTGCATTGGCATACCGACCGTCGGTGGCGAGGTCTACTTCGAGGAGTGCTACACGAACAACCCACTGGTCAACGCGATGTGCGTGGGCCTGGTTCGCGTCGATCGTTTGATGCGCGCGCGGGCCGAGGGCACGGGAAACAGCCTGATGCTCGTCGGTGCCGACACCGGGCGCGACGGGATCCATGGCGCGTCATTCGCGTCGCTGGAGTTGGACCAAAGCAGCTCGGAACGAAGGCCCGCGGTTCAGGTCGGCAATCCGTTTCTCGAGAAGTGCTTGCTCGAGGCGTGCATGGACCTCGCCCTCACTGACGCCGTGGTCGCCATCCAGGACCTTGGGGCGGCAGGCCTCACCTCGTCGGTGGCCGAGTGCGCTGGTCGGGTTCCGAGCGCGGGCGCGCGCATCGATGTCGGGCGTGTGCCGAGGCGCGAGCGCGGCATGACCCCTTACGACGTGATGCTTTCCGAATCGCAGGAGCGGATGCTCGTCGTGGTGGAGCGCGGCCGCGAGGCCGAGGTCGAAGCCATCTTCCAGGCCTGGGACCTCACGTCCGCGGTGATCGGCCACGTCACCGACGACGGCTTGCTGACCGTCGTCGACGGGTCGGATGAGGTGGCTCGGCTTCCGGTCGGCCTGCTCACCGACGGCGCGCCGCTTCGGCGGCTGGTAGGCGTCGCGCCACAGCAGCCGCCGGGTCTCGACATCGATGCGCTGCCACCGCTGGTCGACACCGGAGCCGCTCTGCTGCGGCTCCTCGCAAGCCCCAACCTGAGCAGCCGGCGCGGCATCTTTCGGCGCTACGACCACATGGTGGGCGCCGCAACAGTCATCCCGCCAGGCGGCGATGCGGCGATGCTGCGCGTCAAGGGCACGCACGTCGGGCTTGCCGTCACGACCGACTGCAACTCGCGCTACTGCCACCTGGACCCACACCTCGGCGCCCAGCTCGCGGTGGCCGAAGCCGCACGCAACATCGTGGCGACCGGCGCGCAGCCCCTCGCTGTGACCGACTGCTTGAACTTCGCCAATCCCGATCGACCGGAGGTCTATTGGGAGATGGAGGAGACGGTCGCCGGGCTCGCGCATGCGTGCCGCGCGCTTGACCTGCCGATCGTCAGCGGGAACGTAAGCCTTTACAACGACTCATCCGGGGAGTCCGCGATCTATCCGACTCCTGTCGTGGGCATGGTCGGGCTGATCGAGGACTACAGCAAGCGGCTCGGCGCCGGCCTCCGCGCTGAAGGGGATTTCGTGATGCTCGTCGGTTCGAGCCACAACGATCTCGGCGGCAGCGAGTACGTGAAGGTCGAGCATGGCGTGGTCGCCGGGCGGCCGCCGGCGCTGGACCTTGCGCGTGAGCGGGCCGTCGACCGGCTCGTGCTGGCGGCGGCGGAGAACGGACTCTTACATTCGGCTCATGACTGCGCCGAGGGTGGCATGCTGGTCGCGCTTGCCGAGTGCTGCCTACTCGGCGGCGTCGGGGTGCGTTGCCCGGCGATCCGGCCCGAGGCTCCGCTGCGCCTCGACGCGGCATTCTTCGGCGAGTCTCCGAGCCGCTTCATCGTGAGCTTGCCATCGCGGGCGATGCCCGAGCTGCAGTCGCTGGCGAGGCGCAACCACGTGGAGATTTCCCTGCTCGGACTTGCCGGCGGCGACTCGCTCGAGTTCGAAGGCCAGTTCCGCTTCTCGCTCGAAGAGTTGCGTCAGGCTTGGGAAGGAGCGCTCATCTAGATATGTGTGGAGTCTTCGGGATCTGCGCGAAGCAAGGTGTGGACGTCGCCAACCTCACGTACTTCGGGCTCTTCTCGCTGCAGCATCGCGGACAGGAGTCGGCGGGCATCGCTGTCTCCGACGGCACAAACGTCCGGGTGCACCGCGCCATGGGCCTGGTCGCGCAGGTGTTCACGCCGGCACAGATCAAGGAGATGGGCGAGGGCTCGATCCTGGCTCTCGGGCACACGCGCTACTCGACCACCGGATCCAGCAGGGCCGAAAACGCCCATCCGCTCCCGTTCCATCACCCGACGCTCGGGCCCGGCGCAATCGCTCACAACGGCAACCTGCTCAACTCCGAGTCGCTACGCAAGCAGCTCGAGGAGGAGGGTGCGACCTTCGACACCGAGCTCGACACCGAGGTGATGGCCCGGCTCATCGAGCACACGCACGGCCGCACATGGGAGGACGTGATCCGCCGCACCTTCGCCCGGGTGGTGGGCGCCTATTCGTGCGGCATCATCACGCCGACACAGCTCATCGCGCTGCGCGACCCGTACGGCTTCCGTCCCCTCTGCATCGGTTTCATTCCTCTCCCTGGACAGCCGGCGCATGTCATCGCGTCGGAGACCTGCGCGCTCGATACAGTCCACGCTAACTTCGTTCGCGAGGTTCAGCCCGGCGAGATGGTGGTAATGGACGAGCACGGTGTCCACAGCCTCACGTTCCAGACCTCCAGCAAACACGCGATGTGCGTCTTCGAGTTCATCTATTTCGCGCGACCCGATTCCATCCTTATGAACTGCGAGCTGGAGGACGCGCGCATTCGCATGGGCCACGAGCTGGCCAAGGAAGCCCCAGTGGAGGCGGACATGGTGATCGCGTTCCCCGACTCGGGCACCCCGGCCGCAATCGGTTACGCGGAAGCTGCGGGCATACCGTTTCGCGAGGCTCTGATGAAGAGCCGCTACATCAACCGCACCTTCATCCAGCCCGACCAGTCCCTTCGCGAAGCCGGCGTGATGCTGAAGCTCAACCCGCTGCCGCGATCGATCAAGGGCAAGCGCCTCATCGCCGTCGACGATTCAATCGTCCGCGGCACGACGTCGCGGCGGATCATCGAGCGGCTGCGGGCCGCGGGAGCAAGTGAGATACATATGCGGATCTCGAGCCCACCCATGCGCTTCCCATGCTTTATGGGCGTCGACATCGGTTCGACCAAAGAGCTGATCGCGTCCGGCCGCTCAGTTGAAGAGGTGCGCGAGCAGATCGGCGCCGACAGCCTGCAGTACCTATCTATCCCGGGCCTCATGCGGGCCATCGGCCGCGGCACGGCGCAGGAATTCTGCCGCGCGTGCTTCGACGGTTCGTACCCGGTTCCGGTGCCGCAACAGCTCGAGATGGACAAGATGCAGTTCGAGCTGCCCTTGAAGTCCGACCACGTCCCTGGACCTCCTTCACCGTTGCTCACCAAGGCTTAGAGATGGGTGCTGAAGGGCTGTCGTACGCCGCAGCCGGTGTCGACATCGAGGCTTACGAACGGGCGTTGGAGCGGGTCAAGCCGCTGATCGCCGCGACCCACGGCAAGGACGTGGCCGTCGGCGTCGGCCCGTTTGCGGGCCTCTTCGCTTTGCCCGGCGGCGGCCATCTTGCCTCCAGCGCCGACGGCGTCGGCACCAAGATCAAGATCGCGATCGCGGCGGGATCGCACCGCGGCATCGGTGTCGACATCGTGAATCACTGCGTCAACGACATCGCCACGGCCGGGGCCCGACCCCTCTTCTTCCTGGATTATTTCGCCACCGGACGGCTCGATCCGAACGTCTTCACGCAGCTGATCGAGGGCATGACACAGGCGTGCCGCGACGCCGGCTGCGCGCTGCTCGGCGGAGAGACGGCCGAGATGCCGGGCATGTATGCGCTGGGCGACTACGACCTGGCGGGGTTCATCGTCGGCCTCGTCGAGGCGGGTCGGAAGCCAGACCCCGCGCGCATCGAGGCGGGCGATGTTCTCGTCGGGCTGCCATCAAGCGGCCTGCACACCAACGGATATTCGCTTGTGCGGAAGGTTTTCGAGGACGTGCCTTTGAGCCGCGTGTATCCAGAGCTGGGACGTCCGCTGGGCGAAGAGCTGCTCGAACCGCACGCTACTTATCTGGAGGACCTTGGCCGCGCACAGTGGAAGGGAGCAGCCCACATCACGGGCGGAGGCATTCTCGGCAATCTTCCGCGCTGCCTTCCGGACGGGCTCGGCGCGCGCCTCGATAAGGCCTCATGGGAGGTGCCATCGATCTTCGAGCTCATCCGAAAGCGGGGACGCATCGCGGACGATGAGATGAACGGCACGTTCAACATGGGCCTGGGCATGATCCTGGTGATGAGTCCATCCGAAGTTCCGCCCGGCGCGATGGTGGTCGGAGAGGTCGTCCGTCACGCGGGCCCTGATCGGGTGGTCATCCGCTGACGCTCAAGCTGGGAGTCGCGGTCTCGGGCAAGGGATCGAACCTGCGCAACCTCGTCGAGCATGGTTTCAACGTGGTGGCGGTCGCGACCAACCGGCCGTCCTGCGGTGCCGCCGTTTTCGCGCGCGAAAGCGGGATCCCGGTGGGCGAGCTGTCTCAAAAGGGCTTCGCCTCCGCCGAAGAGCGGGACATTGCGATGCGGGACTTCCTGCGCAGCCATGGCGTGGAGCTCGTGGTCGACGCGGGCTACGACCGAGTTCATTCGCGGGTGTTCCTGGCCGCCTTCGAGGACCGCATCATCAACGTCCACCCATCGCTGCTGCCGGCGTTCGGTGGCGGCATGGATGCGGTGGAGCAGGCGCTCGCGAGCGGAGCGAAGGTGACCGGCGCCACAGTGCACGTCGTCACGCCGACCCTCGACGCGGGCCCCATCCTGGTCCAGGAAGCGGTCGCTATCCTCGAAGGAGACACGGTGGAGACCCTGCGGCAGCGTGTGCACGAGGCTGAATACCGGATCCTGCCGCAGGCGATCCGTTTGATGGAGGCGCGGCTTGTCGCCGGGCGCGCGCAGGGCGCAAACTCAATGAGTCGCGCGCGCAGGGCGCAAATCAAATGAGAGCCCTGCTGTCGGTTAGCGACAAGACAGGCCTGCCCGCTTTCGCTCGCGGGCTGCAGCGCCGCGGTTACGAGCTCTTCGCCACCGGCAGCACCCTGGAGGTGATCCAGGACGCCGGAATCGATGCGCATCCCGTCAGTGAGCTGACAGGCTTCCCGGAGATGATGGACGGGCGCATCAAGACGCTTCACCCGGGCGTGCACGCCGGCATCCTGGCCCGGCGCGACAGGCCTGAGCACCTTGAATCGCTCCGGCGCCACGGCCTGCGAGAGATCGACCTCGTGTGCTGCAACCTGTACCCGTTCGTGGAAACGGTCACGCGGTCCGGCGGAACCTTCGAGGAGGCGGTCGAGCAGATCGACATCGGCGGGCCGGCGATGATTCGAGCCGCCGCCAAGAACCACGATTCGGTCGTCGTGGTCGTGAGGCCCGAACGCTACACAGAGGTGCTGGGAGCTCTCAACGAAGGGACCATAGACCTGGCGATGCGCCGCCGCCTGGCCGCCGAGGCGTTCGCCCACACATCGGCGTACGACTCATGGATCGCCGCCTACATGCGCAGGCCTGAGGCGGACGGGTTCCCGCCGGAGATCTCGTTCGCGGGACTGCTCACCCAGCCGCTGAAATACGGAGAGAACGAGCACCAGAAAGCCGCCTTCTACCGGTTCGGGCCGAACCCCGGCGGGCTGGGCGGCGCCGTGCAGCTGCAGGGCAAGGAGCTTGGCTTCAACAACATCCAGGACGCGTCGGCCGCCTATCAGCTCGTACGCGACTATGAGCAGCCGGCCGCGGCGATCGTGAAGCACATGAATCCTTGCGGCCTCGCCGTTGCGGACGAGATCGCCAACGCCTACAGGCTGGCTTACGAGTGCGACAGGGTCTCGGCGTTCGGCGGGATCGTGGCCGTCAACCGCCCGCTGGATCGATCGACGGCGGAACAGATCGTCCAGATCGTCACCCACGTCGTGATCGCCCCCGAAGTCCAGGACGAGGCCAAGGATGTGCTCGCGCGGCGAAAGGGCATGATCGTGCTCGCCGCGCAGCCGCCTCACGGCGAGCTCTTCGACTTCGACGTACGCTCGGTGCCAGGGGGTTTTCTGGTGCAGGAATGGGACCGGACCGGATTTGATCGATCTGCCTTCTCGGTAGCGACCCGCCGCGGGCCGACGGAGTCGGAGTGGGCCCAGCTCGGTTACGCGTGGACCGCGGTCAAGCACGTGAAGTCCAACGCCATCGTGCTCTTCAAAGACGGAGCTGCGGTGGGCGTCGGCGCGGGGCAGATGTCGCGGGTCGAGTCGGTGCAGATCGCCGTGCGTCGTGCCGGCGAGCGGGCGAGCGGATCGGTGATGGCGTCCGACGCGTTCTTCCCGTTTCCGGACGGCCTCGAGGAGGGCATCCGGGCGGGTGTGACGGCGGTCATCCAGCCCGGCGGCTCGCTCAAGGACGCAGACGTGATCGCCGCCGCCGATGCGGCCGGGATCGCGATGGTCATGACCGGCCAGCGCCACTTCCGACACTAGTGGGATCTCGATTCGGGGAGGAGGGACGCAAGCTCTCGTATGGCACGTACCTCAAGGTGCCCGAGCTCCTGGCGCTGCAAAAGGAGCTGAGCCAAGAACACGACGAGCTGCTCTTCATCGTCGCCCACCAGGTCTACGAGCTGTGGTTCAAGGTCGTCCTGTTCGAGCTCGAGGCCGCCCGCGAACGGATCGACGCCGACGACATCTTCTTCGCCCGCCACTACCTGCGCCGGGTCAACGTCATCGAGCGCGTGCTCGTCGAGCAGATCGAGGTCCTCGAGACGATGTCGCCTCAGGATTTCCTCGCCTTTCGCTCGCAGCTCGCGCCCGCAAGCGGATTTCAGTCGGTCCAGTTTCGAGAGATCGAGTTCCTCTCAGGACTGAAGGAACCGAAGTACGTGGCCCGGTTGGAAGCGACGCCCGAGGAAATGGCGCGCCTGCGCAAGCGGCTCGAAGAACCAACGCTCGACGACGCCTTCCGAGGGCTGATTGAACGCCGCGGATCTCCGTCGCTGCTCGACATCTTCCGGGACCGCGACAGGTACGGCGACCTCTTCGATCTGTGCGAGGCGCTGCTCGACCATGACGAGGCGTTCGCGCACTGGCGCGCACGTCACGTGCTGATGGTCGAACGCCAGATCGGCGGCAAGACGGGCACCGGTGGCAGCAGCGGAGCGGAGTACCTGCGCAGCACGCTCGGTAAGCGCTTCTACCCGGACCTGTGGGACGTGCGGTCCCAGCTGTGAAGGACGGATTCGAAGGCGAGCGTCCGGAGGATCACATGAAGAAGACGCGCGTCGAGAACCCTCGCGTGACGTGCGGCACGTGCCGGATGTTCGACGGCACCGCCTGGTGCCGGCACTGGAACTTCCACACGACGGCCGAGTCGCCGCCGTGCCGGTTCTACAAATCGCAAACGAAGGGCGCCGCATGAGGCGGCGCCCTTAGATACCGCGTTTACGCTGCTTCGGCTATCCCGGCGGTCTCCTGGTCGGGCACAGTTACCTGCTGCGGGATGCGAACTTCGCTCGGCGAGCCCAGAACCGTCAACACGATGACCAGGCCGGCCGCGACGCACGCAGCCGCGATCCCAAAGCCCAGCTGATACCCGGCCGTCAGCGCGCCGGCGAGTGACTGCCCTTGCGAGACCAGCGCGTGCGTGTGCTCGGCGGAGATCGTGCCCAGCGCGGCCAGGCCGAACGCGCCGCCTACCTGCATGGTGACATTCCCCACGCCGGACGCGATGCCGGCGTCCGCGGCCGGGATCTCGGCCATCATGATCGTGGTCAGTGGCATGAATGAAATGCCCGCTCCGATTCCGAACAGCAGGTAGGCGCCGAAGATGCTCGGGAAGTAGCCCGCGTTCTGGTCCGTGGTCGCCATGAGCACCAGCGCGGTCGTGATTGTCGCAAGGCCTGGAATCAGCAACGCCCGGGGACCGAAGCTGCGCATCAACCGGGCCGAGATCCCAAGCGACAGCGCGGCGAGCGCGAGCGTCGAAGGTAAGAAGGCCAGACCCGTGTTGAAGGCGCTGTATCCCTTGACATGCTGCAAGTAGAGGGCTCCGAGGAAGAAGGTGCTGAACATCCCGGTGGCCACGAGGGCGCGCGCGGCGCTCGCCCCGGTCAAGCTGCGCAGGCGGAGGATCCGTAGCGGCAGGATCGGGTTCTCGATCCGAGCCTCAAGCCCGAAGAAGGAGGCCAGGAGGACGATCGCCGCTGCGCCAAACCCGAGCGTGTGAGCCGAGGTCCAACCCATCTCGGCGGCCGTCACGATCGCGTAGATGCCGACCACCATCGCGCCGCTCACGAGAAGGGAGCCCGCGATGTCCACTCCGTGGGTCAAGCCGAGGCCTTCGTGCTGTTCGATCAGCCACCAGCCAAGCAGCATCGTGACGGCGCCGATCGGCAGGTTGATGAAAAAGATCCAGTGCCAGTTGATCAGCTGTGTGAGCGTCCCCCCGGCGAGCAAACCGAGGGAGCCGCCGCCCGCGACCACCAACATGAAGATGCTCATCGCCTGGGCGCGCTCTTGCGGCTTGGGGAAGCCCGTGACGATGAGGGCGAGGATGACTCCCCCCGAAAGCGCGCCACCCAGGCCTTGCAGGAGCCGCGCCGCGATCAGGGTCGTGGAGTCGAACGCCAGGCCGTCCAGCCCTGAGGCCACAGTGAAGACCGCCACCCCGGCGAGGAACACCCGTTTGCGCCCGATCAGGTCGCCGGCCCGGCCGGCGAGCAGAAGCAAGCTGCCGTAGGCGATGAGGTAGGCGTTGACCACCCAGGTGAGGTTCGCCTGGGTGAAGTGCAGGTCACGCTGGATCGCGGGCAGGGCGACGTTCACGATCGTCGAGTCGAGCATGATCATCAGCTGGCCGAAGCAGATCACGACGAGGGCGAGCCAGCGCCTCCGGTCGCCTGCTGTAATTGATCTCATATTCATACCGCCTCCTTGGACGAACAGGTTCATGGGACGATCACTATAACATGACTATGATGATCCTTATTGCATGGATTATCGGCCAGGTGGGAATAGTTCTCATCTAGTGGTAGGATCAGAAATGGCCAAGATGGAGAGTGGTTCCGGTTCCGACACAGGGCTGATCGCCCTGCTGGTCCAGATCAACAAGGCGCTCCACCGGCGGACGTCGGAGGAGCTCCTGGGCATGCGCCTCAAGTCCTTCCTCCTGCTTGGTTATGTGCGCGACAGGGGTGCTGTCTCCCAGCAGGAGCTGGAAACCGGCCTTCTGATGGATGCGAACAGCGTCGTGCTGCTGCTCAACGAGACGGAGGCGGCCGGGTTTTCAGTTCGCCGGCGCGACCCTGCCGACCGCCGCCGTCACATGGTCGAGCTCACCGCCGCAGGCCGCGTCGCAGTCGAGCGTGCCGAAAAGGCGCGGGAAGGGATCGAGGACGAGGTGCTCTCTGACCTGAGCCCGGAAGAGCGGAAGACGCTCAGAAAGCTCCTGCGGCGGGTCCTCGACGGGCTCCTGATGCCCGCCCCGGATACGGCGAACCTCTAACTGGCTAATTAAGCCGTTCCACGATCATTGCCATGCCTTGGCCTCCGCCCACGCACATCGTCTCCAGCCCGAAGGTCTTGTCCTTGTCGCGCAGACCGTTGAGCAGAGTGCACAGGATGCGCGCGCCGGTCATGCCGAACGGGTGACCCAGCGCGATCGCCCCGCCGTGCGGGTTGAGCTTGTCGCTGAAAGGGTCAACGCCGATGCCGCGCGCTGAGGGGATGACCTGTGCGGCGAAGGCCTCGTTAATCTCGACGATGTCGATGTCGTCGATCGTCATCTTGGCGCGCTTCAGCGCTTGCCTGGAGGCATCGATCGGGCCCAGGCCCATGAGCTCCGGCTCGAGCGCCGAGAGGCCGGTAGAGACGATCCGGGCGATGGGCTTGAGGCCGAGCTCCTTTGCCCTGCGATCGGACATCACCACCACCGCGGCGGCGCCGTCGTTGAGCGGGCACGCGTTGCCGGCCGTCACCGTGCCGTCCTCGCGAAACACCGGTTTGAGGGTCCCGAGCACCTCTATGGTCGTGCCCGGCCGCGGGCCGTCGTCCTTGGTGAACATTTCGCCGTTCGGCAGCGGCACGGGGATGATCTCCCGGTCGAAGAAGCCGTTGCCCTGCGCCGCGACCGCGGCGTTCTGGCTCTTGACCGCGAAGCGATCCTGCTCCTCGCGGCTGATCTTCTCGCGACGCGCGACGTTCTCCGCGGTCTGTCCCATCGCGATGTAGATGTCTGGATATTCCTCGGTGTTCCCCGGCACCAGCCTGGGGTTGTACGTGTCCGGTGCGTCGGGGTAGCCGCTTCCGTAGCGCGAGACACATTCGACTCCCACCGACAGGAACACGTCGCCCTCGCCCGCCTCGATCGCATGCGCAGCGATGCGCGTTGTCATCAGCGAGGACGAGCAGTAGCGATTGACGGTGACGCCGGGGACGTCGAGCCGGGCGAGGATGGAGACGACACGACCGATGTTGTGGCCTTGCTCGCCGCCTGGCAAGCCGCAGCCGCAGATAAGGTCTTCGATGTCTGAGCGGTCGAGCTCTGGAACCTTGGCCAGCACCTTCGTCACCACGTGGGCGGCGAGGTCGTCGGGCCGGACGTCGACGAGGGATCCCTTACGCGCTCGACCGATTGGAGAACGGCCCAAAGCGACGATCACTGCATCAGTCATGGATCGGTTATACGCCCTAGCGGTATCTGACCGACATCGCGTAGATCAAGAATCCCGCGAACATCAGCCCGGCCACACCGAATGCGACCAGCGGGTTTACCCCCAACGATCCCATCACGATCACAGCCGCCATGAGAGCCGGCAGATACAGCGCCCCGGCGAGCTCGAGGCGTCGGATGTCGATCATGAGATGGCGTTTGCCCTCCAGGATCAGCTCACGCGGCAGCCGTTCGTTGGCGTCCAGCGGCTGGAAGATCGAGTACATGCTCCGTCGCTCGAGGCTTCGGAGCTCGCGCAGCTCAGGGGCGTTCCTTCCCATTTCCGTCCGCCTCTAGTTTGCCACTCGCGGGACGATCAGGACCTGATCAGAAGCGTCTCCCGCGTGAAGAGTCGGAGCGCCGCAAACCAGCAGATCAGCCCGGTGGCGACCAGGCTGGCGGTCGTGACGCCGAGCGCCGGCCACGCGACCGAGTTCTGAACGATCGCGTCCCGCAGGACCAGGACTGCATTCAGGATCGGGATGACGTAGTAAGCCAGGTTGGGATTGAAGTCCGGGATGAACAGGATGATCGAGGCGGGAAAGATGGTGATGAAGTACAGCGGGGTTGAGTAGGCCTGGCCCTGCCGAAAATTCTTTGCCAGCGTCCCGAGGGCGAGGGTGAGCGAGCTGAACGATCCAGCCAGCAGGATCGCGAGCCACACCATGACGGCTGCGGCCAGCGGGCTCAGGCTTACGCGCGTCCCCAGCAGCGGTATCTGGCTGAGCGCCAGCAGCATCGAGCCGATGGCGGCCACCGCTGAAACGAGGCTGATCGTACTGACCGCCAGGATCTTTCCGAGCAAGATGCGGCTCCGCGGAGCGGGCGTCAACAGCAGCGCCTCCATGGTCTTCCTCTCACGCTCACCGGCTGAGGCGTCGAGCGCCGCCGAGAGTCCTCCGGTGAGCACCATAGTGATCAGGATGTAAGGCAAAAAGAAGCTCAGGAAAGCGTTGCCCGCCGCTTTCACGGGCGAGCTCAGTGGATGGACCTTAATCGGAAGTGGAGTGAGCACCGCCGGGTCGACTCCTTTTTCGCGAAGCGCCGCCGCGGCCTTGGCCGCGTTGTATTCGCCGAGCACT
>DATNML010000152.1:0-14489 GCA_035602315.1 Candidatus Dormiibacterota bacterium | reverse complement strand
AACCTGGGCATGGCGTAGATTCGCCACGGATGAGACGCCCGCAGGATCGGAAGGACGTGCTGCTTGAAGTCGGGCTCACCCTTGCCTCAGAGCTGTCCCTGCCGATGGTGCTTCAGCGCATCGTGGATCTGGCGGCCCAGGTCACGGATGCCCGCTATGGAGCACTCGGCGTCATCGGTGATGGAGGCGAGCTGGTGGAGTTCATCACCACTGGGCTCTCAGCTAAGCAGCGTCGCGCCATCGGGTCCCTGCCGCGAGGGCGCGGGATCCTCGGGCTGCTCATTCGCGAGCCGCGGTCGATACGCATCGAGAAGATCGGGGACCATCCGAAGTCAGTCGGGTTCCCTGCCCATCACCCCCCGATGGGCTCCTTCTTAGGGGCTCCGGTGAAGGCCATGGGGAAAGTGTTCGGCAACATCTATCTCACCGAAAAGCGCAGCGCACCGGAGTTCAGCGAGCAAGATGAGGAATCGCTGGTCGTCCTGGCGACGCAGGCGGGCGTGGCGATCGCGAATGCGACCCTCTACGCGCAGACCCACCAGCGTGAACGATGGCTGGACGCGCTCAGGGCCATCACCAGCGACATACTTGCCGGCTCTGATGCCGATTCACTGCTCGCCGGCATCGCCGAGCACGCACGAGACCTGGCCGGCGCCGACTCCGCGAGCATTCTGACGACCAGCTCAACCCCGGGGCAGCTCGTTGTGGCGGCGGCGGTGGGAGCTCACGCGGGCCAAGTTCGAGGGCAGATGGTGCCGGCGGCAAAGTCAATCTCGGGCGAGGTCATGGAGTCCGGGCGGCCCCTGGTCACCAAGGCCGCCGCGGCTGATGGTCACGCTTACCAGCCGATCATCCGCCTGGGGCGCGTGGGACCGGCGATTTTCGTGCCCCTTCGAGTTCGGGGCCGGGCCACCGGCACGCTCATGGTCGCCAACTTGGTGGGCGGGCGCCACTTCAACGAAGAGACAATCCGCCTTGTCGAGACGTTCGCGGACCAGGCTTCGGTGGCGATCGAGTACGCGCGTGCCCAGACCGATCTTAGGCGGCTCGAGCTCATGGAGGAACGAGAGCGCATCGCCAAAGAGCTCCATGACGGGATCATCCAGTCGCTGTTTGCCGTGGGGATGAACCTCCAGAGCACGGCGCTGATGTCAGGCTCGGCTGAGACCTCGCGGCGCGTCGACAAAGCGGTGGACGAGCTCGACCGGGTCATACGTGACCTCCGCAACTACATCTTTGGCCTGCGGCCTGGGATTCTGGCTGACCGGCAGCTGAACCAGGCTCTGGAGGCAATTGGAGAGGAGGTCGGGTCAACGTTACAAATTCCAATTGCGGTCGAAGTGGACGGCGCGGTGTCGGCCGCCCTTTCGTCCCGATCGCACGAAATCGTTCAGCTCACCCGGGAGGCGCTGTCCAACGTCACCCGGCACGCGCAAGCTCAACGCGCCGCCGTTCGCCTCACTCGCCAGGGCGCCAATGCGGTCCTCACGATCGAAGACGAAGGCGTTGGTTTCGATCCCCGCGAAGCTTCGTCAGGCAGCGGTCTGCGGAACATGCGCGAGCGCGCAGCCGCGATCGGCGCCACGCTCCACATCTCGAGCGCGACTGGAAAAGGCACGAAGCTGCGCTTCACGTTTCCAGCTGACGCGCTAGGGTCGAACGGCCCTGATTTGGTGGGACCACCGACCGTGGGCGGTCCAGAGACGCCGTGAGACCATAACGCGAATGTCAAAGGACCATCTCCGCGTGCTCTTGGTGGATGACCACGAGGTCGTCCGCGACGGCGTGAAGTCGCTCATCAACGCTAACGACGACCTCACGGTCGTGGCCGAGGCGGGGACTGTCCAGGAAGCCATCGACCAGGCGGTGAGAACCAAACCCGATGTGGTGGTGATGGACGTACGCCTCGCTGATGGCAGCGGGATCGAAGCCACTCGCGAGATCCGCGCCAGGCTCGAGAACACTCAGGTGCTCATGCTGACCTCGTTCGCGGACGACGAGGCGCTGTTCGCATCGATCATGGCGGGAGCTGCCGGCTATGTGCTCAAGCAGATTCGAGGCGGCGAGCTGATCCGCGCCATTCGCGAGGTCGGCGCCGGCCGGAGCCTGCTGGATCCCGAGGTCACCCGATCGGTCCTGGATCGACTGCGCAAGGGCAAGAACATGCGCGACGAGAAGCTCGCGCGACTCTCGGCGCAAGAAGAACGCATCCTGACCTTGATCGCGAAGGGCTTGACCAACGGGCAGATCGGGAAGGAGCTCAAGCTGGCTGAGAAGACCGTCAAGAACTACGTCTCGACCATCCTGTCGAAGCTGGAGGTCGCCCGCCGCGCTGAGGCGGCCGCCTACCTGGCGCGGCACACCACAACGCCGGGGTCTCAGTAACCAGGCAAGCGCAGGGCGCACTGTCGAGCGCCGGGCGCGCGCAGGGCGCATTGTCGAGCGAGACGCCCGGGTCGGCTCAAGCCATTTCTATCCTTATTAGGTGTTGCCTTGCGGCCCTGGGCTTCTCGCTTCGACTAGAGGTTAGTTCTCGTTCGGGGCTTGTTTCAGGGCCGAAAGACCCTCATCGGACAGGCCTATCTCGAGCCGCTTCGCGATCGACTCGGCAAGCTCCTTGACGGTGGCCTGCGCCGCTCGGTGCATGAGGGCTTCGTCAAGCTGCTTGCCCAGGCGGCCGAGGGGGGGCTCATACATGCCGCGGACGGTCAGCCTGGTGATCCCAGGATCCACGGTCTCGAGCTCGACCTTTCCGGTCATGATTGGAAATAGGCGCTGGACGAATGTCGCCTGCCACTTGACGGGAACCTCGGTCCAGTCGCCGATGGTCACCAGTTCGCCGACCTCGATGTCGACTTTCTTCCGGAGCTCAAGGCCGGCGACGTGCGTGCCGATCTCGGCCTGGCTGTCACCATCGAAGCGTGGGAACCACTCGCCAGGACCCGCGGCGAGGGCAGCGCGTACCGCCTCGATCGGGCGGCCGATGTGCACGGAGTGCTGGACGAACACATCGAGAGTATTGACTTCAGGAGGCGAGGTCACACGGGCCGATCGGCCCTCCTCTTGCGGGACCTGCCGCCGAGCCGGTTCATCAATGACCGCACCGGGTCGAAGTACACGTCGTCCACGCGTTCCTTCAGCGGGATGATCGCGTTGTCGGTGATGTGGATGTGCTCCGGGCAGACCTCGGTGCAGCATTTCGTGACATTGCAGTAACCGATCCCGCCTTTTCCCTTCAGCAGCGGCCGGCGGTCCAGGACGTCCTTCGGGTGCATCTCGAGGCTTGCCACCCGGACCATGAACCGCGGCCCGTGGAAAGCCCCCTTCAGATCGTGCTCTCGCAGCACGTGGCAAACGTCCTGACAGAGGAAGCACTCGATGCACTTGCGAAACTCCATCACCCGCTCGACATCCTTCTGCTGCATCCGCCACGGCTCGCTGGTTGACTGATCTTTCTCTGACGGGGTGAATGGCGCAATCTGCTTGTTGACCTCGTAGTTCCAGCTCACGTCCGTCACCAGGTCCTTCACGACCGGAAATGCCTTCATCGGCCTGACCGTCACACCGTCTCTGTATTCCGAGATCGGCGTCTTGCACATGAGGCGCGGAAAGCCCTGGATCTCAGCCGAGCATGACCCGCATTTCGCAGCCTTGCAGTTCCATCGCACGGCAAGGTCGGAAGCCAGGTTGGCCTGGACCCAGAGCACCGCGTCGAGGACGACCATGCCTTCGCGCACCGGGACTCGATACGAGACCATCTCCCCGCCTGTGGCATCGCCTCGCCAGAGCTTGAGCTCGAGGTCGGGAGCGTCCATCTACTCGATCGCCTCCGGGGTGTAGCGCGTGTACGAGTGCTGTACCGCTTCGGCGAGGTACGGGGGCATTGCCGCCCGCTTCTCCGCGTGGATCCGCATGCCGTCCGGAGTCTTCTCGACGACGAAGTTGACTGAGGCCAGCCCGTCGTCGGTCTCGGGGAAGTCGGAACGGGCATGGGCTCCCCGGCTCTCTTTCCTTTCCAATGCCGAGCGCAAGAGAGCCTCGGCGTTGATCAGCATCGAACGAAGATCGAGAGCGGTGTGCCAGCCGGGGTTGAAGGCGAGTGTGTTCGAGCCTCCTGTTCCGCAGGTCTTGCTGCGCACCGCAAGTTCGAGGATCTTCTCAAGCCCCGCCTCGAGCCCTGCACGGTCCCGAACGATCGGCGCGTGTGCCGACATCACGTCCTGGATCTCTGCCCCGAGCTGGTATGGGCTCTCTCCGGCGGGGCGGCTCAGCGGCGCCATCGCGTCAGCGACCGCCGCATCGACGACGGCCTGGTCGATCTTGGCCCCACTTGGGGCGCCCTTTGCCGCAGCTGCGGCCGCCTCGCCGGCGCGCTTGCCGAAGACCAGCAAGTCGCTGAGCGAGTTGCCACCCAACCGGTTGGCACCGTGCAGCCCGGAGGCCACCTCTCCCGCCGCGTAGAGCCCAGGCACCGTCGTCGCACCGGTCTCCGCCTCGACCCTGATGCCGCCCATCGCGTAATGGAGGGTCGGGGCGATCTCCATGGGCTGCTTGGTGATGTCGACGTTGGCCAGCTTCAGGAACTGCTCGTACATGGACGGAAGCTTCCGCTTGATGAAGTCGGGCTTGCGATGAGTGATGTCGAGGTACGCCCCGTCATGAGGTGTTCCACGGCCGGCAAGGACTTCTGAGTTGATGGCCCGCGCCACGACGTCGCGCGATGAAAGCTCCATGCGCTCCGGGTCGTATCGCTCCATGAAGCGCTCGCCCTCTTTGTTGCGCAGCACGCCGCCCTCGCCGCGCACGCCCTCGGTGACGAGGATGCCGCGGACGCCGGCAGGCCAGACCATGCCCGTGGGATGGAACTGGACCATTTCCATGTCGCGCAGCTGAGCGCCGGCGTCGTAAGCCAGCGCGGTTCCATCGCCCGTGCTTTCCCACGAGTTGGAGGTGACGCGGTACATCTTGCCGGAGCCGCCAGAGGCGAGCAGGAGTGCGGCGCAGCGGTAGAGGATCAAGGACCCGTCGGCACGCCGGTAAGCCAGCGCGCCCGCGACTCGCCCGCCGGCCATCAGCAGCTTGAAAGCGGTGACTTCCATGTGCACGTCTACGCCGCTGGCATGGACGGTGCGATCTTGCAGAGTGCGTATGAGCTCCAGGCCCGTGCGATCGCCGACGTGCGCGAGCCGCGGATACGTGTGCGCTCCAAAGGGCCGCTGGTGGATGCGACCCTGCCAGGTGCGATCGAAAACGGCGCCCCAGCGCTCGAGCTCCAACACCCGGTCCGGCGATTCCTTGGCGTGGATCTCGGCCATTCGCCAGTCGTTGATGAGTTTGCCGCCCTTCATCGTGTCCGCGAAGTGGACCTCCCATGAGTCCTGATAGGCGACGTTGTGCATGGCTGCTGCAACGCCGCCTTCCGCCATCACCGTGTGGGCCTTGCCGAGGAGCGACTTGCACACGACCAGCACCCGCGCCCCGGCCTCCGCCGCGGCTATGGCGGCGCGCAGGCCGGCTCCGCCCGCCCCGAGGATAAGTACGTCGGTCTCGACCGTTTCGTAGGTGGCGCCGCTCACACGACCCACCGGGGGTCGTGCAGCACGCCGGCCAGCAGTAGGCGGATGTAGATGTCGGTCCCCGCCACCGAGAGGAGGCTCGCCCAGGCCCAGCGGTCGTGCTTGATGTTGAGAACGGTCACGCCCCTCCACACCTGGTGCCGTGCGCGGGCGGCCAACGAGCACGAGAAGCAGTCGAGCTCTCCGCCGGCGAGGTGCCGGAAGGCATGGCAGCCGAACGTGTAGCCCGACAGCAAGAGCACGTTGGCCAGCATCAGCACGCCGCCCAGGCCGACCCCGAACCGACCTCCGAAGTCAAACGCGATGATCGCGTCAAACCACAGAAAGGCGACCTGGACCACCGTGGCGTAGAAGGCGAATCGGTGGAAGTTGTTGAACACCCAGGGGAACACGGTCTCGCCGCGGTATCGGCGCCCGGCCCGCTCGGGCACCGCGCAGGACCGGGGATGCCAGAAAAAGCTGCGGAAGTAGGCCTTGCGGTAGTAGTAGCAGGTGAGGCGAAAAACCAGGGGAGCCCAGGCTACCCAGACACCCGGCGGGATCGGCCCGACCTTGATGAGAGGCGAATAGAAGGGGCTGAGGTAGGGAGCGAAGTAGCCCTCGCGCTGGAAGAACACCACCCACACGGCAAAGATGCCGAAGAGGCTGAGCGCGACGGCCACGAATGCCGGGTAGAGCCAGTTGGGCAGCCGGCTGTACGGGTTGTGGACTCGCTGGCGACCGGGGCTGACCTGACTCGGTGCCGGCGAGGAAAGCGCCACGTGCGTCAGTGTCTCCTATCGAATGCTCGTTTAACAAACGAGAACCGGCGGGCCGAGCCCGCCGGAACTTTGCCGTCCTGAGAGCGCTGTCAGGCAGTAGTGACTTTCTGCCCAACGGGGACTTTGAATGATTCTGGCTTGCGGACAGCCACGAAGAGCTCGAAGGCGACGGCTCCGAGAACACCAAGGGCTGCGATCATGAGTCCGATTCCGGCGTATGTCGTGTAGAGGCCGACAGTCCACCAGCCCCACGAGTTGAGAAGCGTAGCGCGCAGCATCTCACCGGTGAACAGGGTGGCCTTCTGGCCGTTGAGTGTCGTGACCTGGCTCTGAAGGGTCGCGTAGTTCGGATCCGTCTTCGGTGTGGCAGCGAGCGCGGCGTTAGCGGCCGAGATCTTGCTGCCGATCGAGGCGTAGGTCAGGCCGCCTGCGACACCCTGTAGGTGCTCGCCTAGGAAGTCGTTGGCGTAGATCCTCGCCTGGTTACCGTCGGTGACCTGGTTGCCGGCCTGGTCCCGAATCTCCTGCGGGAACTTCGCGGGGTCGAGCGCGCCGCCGGCCTTGATCTGGTCAGCGGTTGGGAAGAAGACCTGCTGAGCGGTCAGCTCGTCCTTGACCATGTTGGTCACGAAGTTGCCCTCGTAAAAAAGGAAGCCCGAGGCTCCCGCGAGAATAAGGACAAGCATCGCCTGAAGGGAGATGATCCGCCACCGAATTGCCTTGTTCATGTCGTTTCCTCCTGGAAACCCCCTCTGTTCGAGGGTTTTTATTTGAGCTTGGACGGCTCTGCAATCAGTGAAGCGCGGCGCGCGACATGCGGCGCCTGCCGAGTGGCTAGCCATCCGTAGGGCCTGAGTCCCGCCAGGGAAAGGACGATCGGCCCTCCAACTAGCAATCCGCCTGGGCGAGATTGAGATGAGTAATTCACCCCACCCTGCATGGAGGCAAAGACAATGGCGACCGCGAGCACCCTCAGATCCCCCGTCTCGATTGGCTCAGACCAAAAGGAGCCGCCGGCCGCGAATGTCCTCGTCACATTTGCGAGCAAGCACGGATCGACGGCCGAGGTTGGAAAGAGGATCGCGCTGGCGCTTGTCGAGGCTGGAGTCCAGGCGGAAGCCCTGCCAGTGGACCAGGTCGGTGACATCGCGGGTTACGACGCCTTCGTCATAGGCAGCTCTGTTTATTTCGGTCAATGGATGCGGGACGCGGTCAGGTTTGTGGACCAAAACAGAGCAAGGTTTGCCAAGAGCTCAGTGTGGCTTTTCAGCGTCGGCCCGCTTGGCGATCAGGCGCGGACCGATCCGGCCGAAGTCGCTGGCCTGGCGGCGTCGGTCAACGCCAACGGACATCACCTGTTTGCAGGGGCGTTGGACCTTCACAAGCTGACGTTCCCAGAGCGGTTGATCGCCAAGGGAGTCAAGGCTCCAACGGGCGATTTCCGCGACTGGAACGAGATCGACTCGTGGTCGGCGACGATCGCAAGCAACCTTTGCGACCGTCAGAACCTGCGCAGAATGCAGTCTGCGCGGAGGGAACCGCCGCAAATTTAGTCCGCCCACGGACGATTCCCGAATTAACATGAGCCCCTTGAGATCGCCCGTCGTGCACTCAAGGACTGATCCGGACGAGCTCCGCGACCTGCACCTTCGGAAGCTGCGGGCAGGGCTCGCCGAGGTGCTCAAAACCAACGCCTTCTGGCGCTCGCGCCTGACCGACGTCCGGACCTGGAACGACTTCGAGCGCCTCCCCCTGACGACCAAGGCCGAGCTGCTTGCCGACCAGGAGGCCCGGCCGCCCTACGGCACCAACCTGACCTACCCGTTGGACCGGTACACCCGCCTGCATCAGACCTCAGGCTCCAGCGGCGATCATCCGCTGCGCTGGCTGGACACGCCGGAATCGTGGGAATGGTGGGTGCGGATCTGGTCCGAGCACGTCTACCCGGCTGCCGGCGTAGGCGCAGGTGACCGCGTTTTCTTCGCCTTCTCCTTCGGGCCCTTCATCGGCTTCTGGTCCGCGTTCGGCGGTGCCGAGCGGCTGGGCGCCCTTGCCATCTCGGGCGGGGCGATGACCAGCGAGCAGCGCGTCCGCACCATGGTCGACCTCCGCGCCACGGTTCTCCTGTCCACTCCGACCTACGCGCTGAGGTTGGCCGACGTCGCGCACGGTCTTGGCATCGAGCTGGAGTCGTCGGAGATCAGAGTCACGCTCCATGCCGGGGAGCCGGGCGCGAGCATTCCAGCGACTCGCGCCGCCATCGAGTCGGCCTACTCCGCGGTGTGCTTCGACCACACCGGCATGACCGAGCTGGGCCCGACCGGCTTCAGCTGCTCGCAGCGCGACGGCATCCACCTGGTCGAATCGGAGTTCATCTTCGAGGTGCTGGACGCCGCCGGGCGTAGCGTCACCGAGGGCGAGCTGGTCGCCACGAACCTCGGCCGATGGGGCATGCCGCTGGTGCGGTACAGGACTGGCGACCGGGTCCAGGTCTCTCGCGAGCCATGCTCGTGCGGCAGCCCGTTCCTCAAGCTGGTCGGCGGCATTCGAGGGCGCGTCGACGACATGTTCACCGTGCGCGGCGTGAACCTCTATCCGTCCCAGGTCGAGGACATCGTCCGAGGCCATCCAGAGGTCACGGAATTCGTGATCGAGCACCGGCGCGTGCGCGAGATGGACGAGGTGACGCTGCTGGTGGAGATCGCCGGCGAAGACCCGACCGAGCGCCTCGAGGCCGACCTTCGTCAAGCCCTTGGAGTGCGCCTCGGATGCAAGGTCGTCCCGACCGGGACCTTCCCGCGATCCGAGCTCAAATCAAAGCGGATCGTTCGGGTTATGGAGTGAATACCGCACCGCTGCCACACGTGCGGAATGGGGTTATCAGCGACGTGGCGACCGCGTACTCCGCCGCTCGTTCGAGCTGACGACGCTCGTCAAGAGCCGCAGCAGCTCCGCCTGCTCTTTCGCGTCAAGCGCGCCGACAAGCCTGCGAGTCATCGCGTGGGTGCGGGGGATCAGGTGCTGGAGCGTGGTCACGCCTTTGGCCGTGAGCCGGATCGTCTTGCGCCGGCCGTCATTCGAATCGCGGGCTGTCGTGATGAGTCCTCGGGCGCTGAGCCGCGCCACGACCTCTGCCATCGTCGAACGGTCCAGCGAGATGCGCTCACCGAGCGTGCGCTGGTCGATCGCAGGCTCTCCGTAAAGCGCGTTCAGGGCCGCGAACTGCGGAGACGTGATGACGTGCGAAACCTCGTGATTCCAGATCAGGTTCATCGCCTGCAAGGCGCGCCGCAGCAGGTGGCCGGGGTGAACCATCAGGTCTTCGGCCGGGCGATCGGTGCTCACGCGCTCACCTCTGTCTTCTCAGTCGAAACGACCTTGTAGCCGACAGGCATCAGACGGAGGCCGAGGCGCTCTTCGATCGCGCCCCACAGCCCGCGGGGCACCAACAGGGCGAACAGGGCGGCTGTGGCGCCGAGGCCGACCAGGTACCAGGGGCCGCCCTGCGTGAAGATCGTCTGGATGGCGAACAGGAGGATGGCACCGAGGATTGGGCCCTCGAAGGTGCCGAGGCCGCCGACCAGCACCATGAAGATCATGTAGGCGCTCCACTGCACGCTGAAGGCCGAACCAGGCTCGATGAAGAGCGTGTTCGCGACCACGAGCACTCCGGCGGCGCCGCAGCCGAATCCCGCCAGCACGAACAGCAGCCGCTTGCGCGAAGCGACCCGGACGCCGAGTGAGCGGGCCGCATCCTCGTCGTCGCGGATCGCCTGCAGGGACGCGCCCAGCGGTGAACGCAACAGGAAGAAGAGCGCGGCCAGGAAGAGCACCGCGAACCCCAGGGCCATCCAGAACGTGTACGCCTGTCGGAAGTTCGGAGCGTACTGGTTCATCTGGATGAGCGAGATGCCGGTGCCGGCGCCGAGGTTCTTGTCCAGCCTGACCAGGATCGAGGCCACCTCTGCGATGACCCACATGCCGATCGCAAACTGGGCGGCGCGCAGGCGCAGCGCGAAGAACGAGATCGGCACGGAGACAGCACCGGCCAGCACCATGGCGAGCAGCATCGCCACGTAGGGCGACACGCCCAGTCCGGCAAAGAACACGGTGCCGTAAGCGCCGATGCCGATGAACGCCTGCTGCCCCACTGAGAGCAGGCCCCCATATCCGGCGAGCGCATTCCACATCGCGGCGAGGATGACCAGGATCAACAGGTTGGTCAGCTTCTGGACCACATCGGGATCGAAGACGAGGGGCACAGAGGCAAGCGCGAGAGCGACCACGCCCGTGCCGCCGGTGAAGAGCAGCGAGGTGCGCGTCCAGCGTTGGACTCTCAACGTGCCAGCCTCAAAGTCAGTCTCGCGCCGCCGAACCTGGCCATCAGCACGGCCAGGAAGAGTAGATGCCCCGCAAGCACGGAGAATTGCGGATGTAGCTGGGCCCCAAGCGTCTGCGCAAGGCCGAGCGCGATCCCTCCAAGCAGCGTCCCCCAGAGCGATCCCATTCCGCCGATGACGACCGCTTCGAACGCGAAGATGAGCTGTGTCGGGCCGCTCACGGGATCAAAGGCCGAGCGGATGCCCAGGAACAATCCACCGAGCGCCGCGATCCCCACAGCGAGCGCCGTCGCCCGTGCATACACCGACCGGGAATCGATACCCACGAGCTCGGCGGCGTCCGGATCCTCAGCGGTCGCACGCATCGCCCATCCCGCACGCGTGTACGAGAGGAACAGCTGCAGCGCGCCGAACACGATGACCGCGACGACGAGCACCAGCACGCCGAACGCGGAGATTGAGAGTTCGCTCGTCACGTGCCAGCTTGCGGTGGTAAAGGCGCCGGCTGACCCTCCAAGCGATCGAACGTCCGGGGAGAACGCGATCAGCAGGAGGTTCTGGATGACGATCGAAAGCCCAAACGTGGCGAGCAGCGGCGTCAGGATCCCGGCTTTGAGACTGCGCTCGAGAACCGTGATCTGGAGGATGTATCCGAGCACCAGCATGACCGGAAGGGCGATTGCGAACGCCACGAACGCAGACTGCCCGGTGCGCTCGACGACCACGAAGGTGAGGTAGGCGCCGAGCACGGCCACATCACCGTGGGCCAGGTTGATGATCCGCATCACGCCGAACATGATCGACAGCCCGCAAGCGAGCACCGCGTAGAAAGCGCCGAGGAAGATCCCCTGCACGATGGCGTTGACCAGGGTCACGCCGAAGCCCCTCCTGCAGCAGGACGGCGCAGCCCGAAGTACGCGGCGACCACGCGGTCGCGGTCGAGCAATCGTGCTTCGCCCTCGAGCACGACGCGCCCCTCGAGCATGCAGATGACGCGGCCGGCCACGCGCAGCGCGCGTGTCAGATCCTGCTCGACCAGCAGCACGGTGACGCCTTCCTTGATCACGTCTGTGAGCGATCGGTAGACGGCTTCGACGACCACGGGCGCAAGGCCGAGGGAAACCTCGTCGAGGAGCAGCAGGCGAGGGTTGCTCATCAGCGCTCGGCCGATGGCGACCGCCTGCTGCTCGCCACCCGAAAGATTGGCCGCGCGCACTTTCCGCCTCGCCTGAAGGAGTGGAAAAGCGTCCAGCACCGCCTGTACGTTCCAGCGCCCGCGCCGGTTCGACGCCGCGGCGACCTTGAGGTTCTCTTCGACCGTGAGCGTCGGAAACAGCCGGCGGCCTTCGGGCACGAGCGCGATTCCAAGGGACACGCGGCGGTGTGCAGGCAGCCTGGTCACGTCGGCTCCGTCGAAGGTCACCCTTCCGGTATGCGGTCGGTGAGCGCCCGCGACCGCTCGCAAAAGCGTGGTCTTGCCTGCGCCGTTGGCGCCGATCAACGCAACGATCTCGCCTTGAGCGACGTCGAATGAGACCCCACGCACCGCCTGGAGCAGGCCATACCGGCAGTCGAGCTCCTCGACGCCAAGCAGGCTCACGCGCCGCTGCCCAGGTACGCGTCGACCACCGCCGCCTGCGCGACGACCGCTTCGGGCGCGCCTTCCGCGATGATGCGCCCCGCGTCCATGCACACCAGGCGCGTGACGACCTGCATCAGCACGTGGACGATGTGCTCGATCCAAAGGACAGCGATGCCGCGATCCCGCAGGCCGGCCACGGTCTCGACGAGTGCTGCGGACTCCGCGTCTGTCAGCCCTCCGCCAATCTCATCCAGGAGGAGGACCGTGGGTGTTACGGCAAGCGCCCTCGCCAGCTCGAGACGCTTGCGCTGAAGCAGGCCGAGGCCCTCAGCCCGCCGGTTGGCCAGATGGGTCAGCTCGCACTGGTCCAGCACCTCGAGGCTCAGGCTGTAAGCCTCCGACCCGCGGCGCCGGCCGCCGGCGGTGGCGCCGACGAGCACGTTCTCGAACACCGTCATGCCAACGAACGGACGCGGCACCTGGTGCGTGCGCGCGATGCCGAGGGTGCAGCGCTCTGCTGCACCCTTGGCTGTGATGTCCCGGCCCCGGAAGACGATCGTGCCGGCGTCAGGTTGAAGCGACCCGGCAAGCACGTTCAGCAGCGTCGTCTTGCCCGCGCCGTTTGGGCCGACGATGCCGACCGCCTCACCTTGATTCAACGCGAGATTGACGCCGTCCAGGACCGCAAGGGCGCCGAAACGCTTGCGCACATCGACCGCCGCGAGGACCGCGGCCTCCATGCTTACCCCGCGGTGTAAGGCTGCAGCGTCGAAGCGACGGGTACGTTAGGGTCGGACGAGTTCTCGCAGATCACGAAATCGATCGGCCACTTGGACACGCCCGACTTCCACTGGCCACCGATGATCGGCGTCGTCTGCACGTTCGGAATCGATGCACCGGCGAAAGTAGGAGGCTTGGTCCAGTCCAGGTGGCCGACGATGGTGTCGACGGAGAGCGTCTTCATCGTGTCGGCAACCTTGGTCTTGTTCTTGGGGTCGCCGCTGGCCTTGAGCACTGCAGCGGCCACGTCGAACAGGGAAAGACTTGCACCGAGCTGCTGGTTCCACTGCTTGCTTGATGACGTCTCGTAGCCATCGCCCAGTTGTTTGCACGTAACGCCGGTCAGGCTTGATTTGTACGGCCAGGTCGGCGCCCAGTACACCCCAGAAGCCAGGCCGTTGCCGATCGAGCCGAGGGCCGTTACCTGCGATGGAAAAAGGCCGGTCTTCGCTATCTGGCCGATCTTCACATGCTTTGTGTATCCCTGCTGCGCCGCCTGGCGCCAGAACGTCGCAAAGTCGGGCGGAATGGGGAACGTGTTGAAGATCTGGCAGTCCTCGCGGATGAATCTCGCGATCTGCGTCGTGTAGTCGTTGGTACCGTCCTCGTACGGTCCGGGGTCGATGATGGTGTAGCCGGCGGCCTGCAGCGCGGGCGCGAGCGCTTGCCGGATGGCGTTGCCGTCGGCGTCGTTTGGGTACATGACCCCGACCTTCTTGTTGGTCGGCACCTGCGGCCACAGGTGCGTGTACGCGTTGAAGAACTGCTCGACCCCAAAGCAGTAATGGAATATGTACTTGAAGGTCGTGCTCTGGCCCACCTTGCCGCCGAGCCCGAGGTACCACGCCTGCCACGGGACGACGGTAGAGACGCACGGGACCCCCGCGGCCTCACAAGCGGCGGAAACCGCGTTCACAGTTTCCGGCGTCGACGTGGTCAGCATCAGGTCGACCTTCTGGCCCTGAATGAGGTCGTTGGCGACCTGGGCACTGACCGAAGGGGTCGACTGGCTGTCGCGGGTGATGATCTCGACCGAGTAGTTCGTACCGCCGATCGACAGGCCGCTCTTGAGCGCCTTTCTGGCCAGATCGATGACGTAGGGGTCAGGCTCGCCAAACCCAGAGGTCGCGCCAGTGATCGGGCTGACGTAGCCGATCTTGATCGACCCGCTCGGCGTGGACGTTGACGAGGTGAGGCAGGCTTCGAGCACGCCTGGCAGTGCCAGGCCGCCCAGCACGAGTCCGGTTCCTTTGAGCATCTCGCGCCTCGTGATGGCGGCGGACAAACCCTTTCTCTTGCTCACCTGACTCTCCTTCCCAAACTGGGCTCGGGCCAACGAAAACCGAAATGCTCCGTGTACCGACGATCGGAGTTTGAGTCAAGCCATAATGCCCGTCAAGGGTGTCTGACGCGCAGCGCGACTTTGAGCCGCCTTATCTCCACCCGGACT
>DATNML010000151.1:0-12021 GCA_035602315.1 Candidatus Dormiibacterota bacterium | reverse complement strand
CCACTGCCCATGCTCATCCCGGTCGCGATGCAGGAGGGCCGGAAAGTAGCCGCGACGATCAGCGACCTGCTGCGGGGCTACGGCGCCACCAACTTCCAGTACAGGGATCCCGGGATCATGGCCACGATCGGCCGCAACTCAGCGGTGGCACAGCTTGGGGCGGTTCGCCTGACCGGGTTCCTCGGCTGGCTGATGTGGCTCTTCGTCCATCTGATCAACGTGATCAGCTTCCGCAGCCGCATCGTCGTGCTGGTGAACTGGGCGTGGGACTACTTCTTCTACGACCGGCCCATCCGCCTGATCTTGCGTGCAGCCGGCGAGAAGGCAGCCCGTCCGCAGTAGTGTTCGTGCGGATATGACGCGAAAACTGGTCGCCGTGCTGGCCCTGGCCCTGATGGCAAGCTGCGGGGGAAATCAGCCGACGGTCGATGCGGCCAAGACCCTGCGCGATGCAGCGGTGGCGATGGCGAAGCTGACGACGGTCAGCGCCACCCTCAAGTTCACGAAGGGCGCGATCACGTTCCAGGGCTTCACGCTGGTCGGGGCGAAGACCGCCGTGCGCCTGCCCGCGGACAGCGACACGACCTACACGGTGAAGCAAGGGGACATCTCAATCGGTCTCGAGGTCATCATCGCCGGCGGGCACGTCTACCTACACGTGCCCTTCTCCACGTACCAGGAGCTCAAGGGAGCGGATGCAGTGGCGATCCCCGATCTCGCGAAGCTGTTCGATCCCGCCAAAGGGCTGCCCGCCGTCATTCCCGCCGGGCGCAACCCCAAATACGTCATCACGGAGAAGGTCGACGGGGTTGACGCGCAGAAGATCGGCGTGACCTACAGCGCGGACCAGGTGAAGGGCATGCTCGCGCAGCTGAGCTCCACCGTCGACGTGAACGCGCAGGTGTGGGTCGGCGTCTCCGACCACCTGATCCGCAAGGCGATCCTGGAGGGGGCGTTTGGCGACGGAGGCAAGGACGCCGCTGTCGAGGTCGACATGTCGGGCTTCAACGCCGCCGTCAACATCGCGCCTCCCTCTCCGTAGTGCCGCGGGCGGTACTTCTCGGCGTAGCCGGCGCCGGGCTCTTCATCGCCGCCCTCGACGCCTACGTCGTGGTCACGCTTCTGCCCTCGATGATCGCCGACGTCGGCCTCACCATCGACCGCTTCGAGCAGGCGACGCCGATCGTGACCGGCTTCCTCGGCGGCTACGTGGTCGCCATGCCCCTGCTGGGCGCGTACTCGGACGCGCGCGGACGCGCCCCTGTGTACGCCGCGTGCATGGCCGCGTTCGCCGCCGGGTCGGCGATCACCGCCACCTCGGGCCTGTGGAGCCTCCCCGGCCTGCAGTGGATGATCGCCGGACGCGTGCTGCAGGGCCTCGGCGGCGGCGGGCTCGTCCCGCTGTCGCTGGCGCTCGCGGCAGATCTCTACCAGGGCGGCTCGCGTACCCTCGCTCTCGGCTGGGTCGCCGGCCTGCAGGAGGCCGGCAGCGTGTTCGGCCCGCTTTACGGCGCGAGCCTCGCCGCGCTTACGGCGTCGGCCGGCGGCTGGCGCTTCGTCTTCTGGCTCAACGTGCCGATCGCGGCTCTGTGCGCGGGGGGCCTGGTCATCGCCGCCCGGCGCTCCGGTCCGGCGCCATCGAGCCAGGCGACGTCTTCCGTCGACTGGATCAGCGCGGCGCTGCTCGGGCTGGGGCTCGGGCTGCTGGTCGTTGCCCTCTATCCCGACGACCCTGACCACCGCGCCACCTCCGCCTACCTGCTGCCGGCCGGCCTTGCGAGCGTGATCGTGCTGGCGCTCTACGGATGGCGCCAGGTCCGCCGCCTGGAGCCACTGGTCCCACGCGATCTCCTGCGGAGCCGGAGCTTCATCGGAGCCGCTGCCTCCAACCTGCTGATCGGCGCGGCCCTGATGGTGGCCCTGGTCGACGTGCCGGTGCTCGGCCGCCTGGTGTTCAGCCTCAACCAGCTGGATTCGGGACTCTTGCTGTCACGATTCCTTGCCGGGGTGCCTGTGGGTGCGGTGGCCGGCGGGTGGCTCGCGGGCAGTATCGGCGGCAAGACCGGCGGGCGCGTCGTGGCCGTATGCGGCATCCTGCTCTCGGCCGGCGCGTTCCTGCAGATGTCGACCTGGCCGGCCAACGAGCTCTCACTACGTGTCGGTCCTCTGCGCCAGGCCGACATCGCCCTCTTTGTATGCGGGCTGGGGTTTGGCATCGTGATCGCGCCACTGACGGCGGCGGTGCTGGCGCTGACCCGCGACCAGAGCCATGGACTTGCCACCAGCCTTGTCGTCCTGGCGCGCACGATGGGGATGCTGGTCGGGCTCTCGGCCCTCACCGCGTTCGGTCTGTATCGCTTTCACCAGATCCTCGGCACCCCCGTGCTGAGCGGAGACCTCAAGGCGCGGGTGGACCAGCTGCAGAAGCTGGTGGCCGCCGCTTTTCTACAGGAGTACCGCGAGATCTTCACCGCCGCGGCGGCGATGTGCGCGCTCGCGGCGCTCGTCATGCTCGCGACGATCAATCATCGCTTGCGGGCGACGGCAATCAAATAGGAGTGGTGGTAGCGATACGCGTCGTCAGGGTCGCCAAGGCTCGCCATCGCTGATTCGACTTCGGCCTCCAGCTCGGTGCGCAAGCCAGGGCCAAGCGCGCGGATCAGCGTGTAGGGGAGCGGGCCGGCGCCCGCCATCAGGTCGGTCCACTCGCGAGCATCGCGCGCCCGTCCGCCGGTGACCATCTCGGTCACGCGGGTCACGTCGAAGCCGGCGCTGCTCAGAATCTGCGGCAGCACGTCGGGCTCACCGAAACGTGCGCGCTCTGAGCTGTAGCGGGGCAGGCTCAGGTAGTGACGCCGGGCAAGCGGCGCGAGGCCCTGGAAGAAAAGGTCTTGCGCCCTGGTGCTGAGGCTGCGCCTCTGGCATGACACCGCGAGGCGACCGCCGGTCCGCAAAACTCGGTGCGCCTCGGAGAGCGCGTCGGTGGGGTCAGCCAGGTAGGCGAGCGCTTCGCCCATCGTGACCAGGTCGAACGTCTCAGGTTTGAAGACGAGCTGCTCGGCGGCCATGCCGACGAACTGGACGTTTTTTCCTGATAGTGACCTGCGGTCGGCGCTCTTTTTCGAACGGGCGAGCGCGAGCATGTGGTCGGAAAGATCGATGCCGATCACGCTGCCTGGACTGACTCTCGGCCCGATGAGGTGCGCGACCAGCCCCGTCCCGGTGCCGACGTCGAGGGCGTGCTCCCCGCTCGAGGGCGTCGCCAGATCGACCAGCCGAGCGGCGACCCGCTCGTGCTGACCGCCGGCCCAGCTGTCGTAGTGGGGTGCAATGCGGTCGAAGAAGTCGACCAGGTGGTCGATCATCTCGTCCGAGGCATCCGGGTCCATCAAGGGGTAGAGCGCTCCAAAAACCTGTTCTTCTACGTCTGGCGGCACCCTGTTACCATGCAAGCTCGCTCAAAGCCGGAGCTCTGCTTGACCGCGGAGCGCAAGTCCGCTCGGCGCTCAGAGTTGAGTACAGAGTATGGAAGTCACGATCAACGCAGTGGAGGATTCCCACATGGCCCAAGCTGAAAAATCTGCAACCCACCAGGCTGGGACCGCTCCCAACGGGGAGAAGAACGTCGTCAACCTCGGTCCGCGCGACAGCCTGAACGGACGCCTGGAGATCCAGGGCGACCTCAAGGTCGCCGGCAATGTCGAGGGCGAGCTCAAGGCCAGCGGTGACGTGACGGTTGGCGAAGGCGCCGCCATCCAGGCCTCGATCGAGGGCGCAAACGTCAACGTCAGGGGCCAGGTGACCGGCAACGTGACCGCTAAGAAGCGGCTGACGCTGGGCGGTTCCGGCCGTCTGAACGGGGACGTCAAGGTGGCCCGCCTCACCGTCGAGGACGGGGCGACCCTGAACGGCAACGTCACCATGCAGTCGGAAAAGGGCTAGCGCACTACCCACCTCCGGCGCGTTCGGCGCGGGCGATCGAAGGCAGGACCACCGTTTCCAGGTAGTTCTGCGCCGTGACCATCGCGCCGTGCACGATGTGCCATTCGAGCTGCTCGAAGCTCACCTGCTCGCGGTTCAGCTGGCCGAGGCGGAGCCGCCAGAACCCGGCGTCGAGGTTGAGCCCGGGCAGCTGCGGGCGCGCCGTCGACCTGGTCACCTGCGACACGTCCGGCGACGGGTTGGCCGTGCCCTGCGAGGTGGATTCGGCCGCCTGGACCTGCGCCGTCCCGGGGTGCTGCGTGGCGGCGGCGGCGACCAGGCTCCAGACGAGCAGGATGAGCGCCGCGACCACGACGCATTCGGCGAGGACCATCCAGGTGAGCGGCTGTCGGAGAAGGTTGCGCATGACGCCAACCTAGGGCCGGGAATGCGATCCGGGAACCCCGCCTGTTAAGAGCACGCACTCGCGGACCCATCTATTCACAGGGGGATCGGGCTGGGCATTCAGGGGAAGACACGGCGCGCAGTTGCGCCTATAGCTTGGGTATCAAACCCACCCCTCTAAGTTCCGTCGTGGCGGGAGACGCCACACATCTGTTGAATCCTGACGAGCGGCCGCCTCCGCTCCGGTCAAATCAGCGTGTTGTGGTGAGCCGGGCGGAACATCCCACGTGGAGCCGGCGGCGGACAGTCGAGAGGCTGGTCGGCGTCTGCGTCGTCGCTTCCGGGAGCGCGCACGGGCTGGTCACTCAGCAGCACTTTCAGGAATGGTGGGGCTATGGAGTCTTCTTCCTGGCGACCGCGATTTGCCTGATCGCATACGGGCTTGCCCTGCTTACCGATGCCATAGATCCGCGATACATGCCCGGCGACGTGAACCGCATTCGGCGGTTCATGTATGCCGTCGGAGCAATCGGAATCGTGAGCATCCTGGGACTGTATTTGGTGACGCGCACGATTGGCATCCCGCTCGGCCCTGGATCGGGGTCGGTCGAGTCGGTGGGCGTGATTGACCTGGTCGCAAAGGCAACCGAGGCGCTGGCAGTGGCTGGGCTTGTCGTGTTGCTCGTCAAGACACGCCGGGGTCGAGACCTTTGAAAAACATGGTGCAGCTTGTGCCGCCGATAGAGAGCGCGACGCCTTCGGCCAGGAGTGCGATGGCGACCAGGGTGATGGCGTTCTTACCCTCGGGCGGGGACCTTCCATATGCCGACTTCTTGCGCCGGCACCGCCCGATCGTTTACCTCATCTGGGTCCAGGCGGCCGGCACGCTCGTGTTTGGCCTGCTCCGGCAGGTGAACCCGCTGGCGGCTGTTTTGGAATGCCTGCTCATCGCAGCACTCGGCGGAGTGGCCATGATCGAGGTGCTGGCACCCCGTTTTCGCGCGGCGATCGCGACCTTGGCGCTGATCACGACCTCAGCGGTGATCGTTCAGTTCTCAGGCGGCTATATCGAGGCCCACTTCCACTTCTTCGTGATGCTGGCCGTGATCTCGCTCTATCAAGACTGGGTTCCGTTCCTGCTCGCGATCCTGTATGTGGCGGTCGACCACGGCGTGATCGGCACCTTGTTTCCTCACGCCACCTACAACAACCCCGACGCAGTCGCTCACCCCTGGCACTGGGCCCTCATCCATGCGGCTTTCGTGCTGGGTGAGGCGGTCGCTCTGCTGGCGGGCTGGAAGGTGATCGAGGCGGCTGAACTTCAGAAGGTCGGACTCGATCGGTCGCTGCGCCACATGCTCTTTCGCATCCGTGGCGAAGTGACGGATTCGGCCTCCAAGCTCTCGGTGGCCGCCGAGCAGCTCGCATCGGCGACCGTCGAGCAGACCACCGCCGCAACGATGACATCGGCCAACATGGACGCGCTGGCTCGCACCACAACATCGATCGCGGACGCTGTCGATCGAGTCGCCGCCCAGGCAGGCGAGGTCCGCGCCAACCTCGAGCTGGCGCAAACCGAGCTCAGGGCTTCGGGTGATCGCACCATGGTCCTTGCCTCGCGCGTAAATGAGATTGAGGGCATCCTTGGTTCAATCAATGACATCGCCGACCAGACGAATCTGCTGGCCCTCAACGCCGCCATCGAGGCGGCGCGAGCAGGCGACGCCGGACGCGGCTTCGCGGTGGTAGCAGATGAAGTCCGCCGCCTGGCCGAGCGCAGCAAAACCAGTGCAGCACAGATTGCGAAGCTCGTCGAGGGCGCCCAGGCACAGAGCAGCGAAACCGTGATGGCGCTGGAGAAGGGTGTGAAGCAGATGGAACGCGGGCTGGCGATGATGCGGGCCATGGCCGAGGTGAGCAACCAGGTTCAGCTGGCCGCCCAGCAACAGCGGAGCTCGACCGAAGAGGTCGTCAAGGCGATCGAACACATCGCCGAAGGGAGTCGCTCCGTCTCACACACAGCCGGCGAAATCGCTGCTGCCGCATTGAGCCAGGGTGCGCTCGCCGCCGACCTGGCCCAACCTGGCTGGAAAGGCGTAGAAGAGCAACTGCCCGAGTCGGCTTAGCGATCGGCGGCCGAGCTTCAGTCGCCGGCTAACCTGCGCATGATCTAGGGATGCGCCCGGGCCTGGTCATCATCCATGTCGACGGACTTAGCTACGCACGGCTGCGTATTGCCGTCGACCAGGGTCACATGCCTTTTGTGGCTCGCCTAATGGAAACCGAAGGCTACGAGGCGCTGGCCTATCGATGTGGGGTTCCTTCCACCACCCCGTTCGCACAAGCGGGAATCCTGTTCGGTGACAACTCTGAGATTCCTTCCTATCGATGGTGGGACAAGCAGGCCAACCTCCTCGTGTCATTCGGCTCCGGCTCGACCTTCGGTCGAGTGGCGCCAAACTACTTCGCCGGCCGCAGGCCGTTGACCCAGGGCGGTGCATGCATCGCCGCTCTATACCGCGCCGGCGCGACGGACAGGTTCGGCCCGTCCTACGAGGAGCGCCATCGGCCCGACGAACCTGACGCCGGCGGGCGCGCCATCGCAGCATTCCTGCTCAACCCTGTGGCTCTCTACTTCTGGATCCGCCATGGAGGGCTCGCTCTCTTCAGGATTGCGTCCGAATATTTGCAAGCGCGTTTTTCAGGGCGTCGCACAGCAGAGG
Organism: Candidatus Dormiibacterota bacterium; assembly: GCA_035602315.1. Classification (GTDB taxonomy): domain Bacteria; phylum Chloroflexota; class Dormibacteria; order Dormibacterales; family Dormibacteraceae; genus Palsa-870. The sequence goes on along the minus strand of DATNML010000151.1, from coordinate 4,972 downwards.
TCTATGTGATCGCAGACATTTACCACGAGGTTCTCGTTCACCACCTCACCCGCTTCGCGCTCATGCAGGCGATGGACGAAGGGCTGCATGCGATCTATGCGTGCTTTTACACGTATGACGAGGCGGCGCATGCGTTTGGACCCACCGACCCGAACACGCTGCGTGTCCTGCGTCACATCGACAGCACCATCCGGCTGGCTGCCGAGCGACGCCGCAGCAACCGCGCCGGGCTTGATTACGAGGTGGTGGTCCTCTCAGACCATGGGCAAGTCGAGACCACGCCGTTCAGCGCGGCCGACGGCCGGTCGCTCGGCCAGTTCATTTTCGACTGGCTCCCCGGCTACACGGTCACCGAACATCGCGGACAGGTGTTCCGGCACAGCGGTGAGCCTTCCGCGGGGCGCGTCGAAGTGACGTACTCCGGAGGCCTTGCCCACGTCTACTTCGCCGACGTCGCGGGACGCCTCGATTACGAAACGCTGGAGTCGCGATTTCCGGGCCTGGTCTCGAAGGTGGCTGCGCTGGACCGCGTCGGCATCGTGATGCTGAAGGATCACCAGGGCGGAGCCCTGGTCACGGCTGCTGGTCGGTTTTCGCTGGGGCTGCCGCTCGCGGCGGAGACCGCGCAGCTGCTCGAGAGGTTCGATGCACCCGAGGTGTTGGCGCAGCAGCTGCGGCGGCTGAACAGCTTCGAGCGGTCTGGCGACCTGGTTGTGTTCGGCGCCTACGACGGAAAGCACCAGGTGAATTTCGAGGACCAGGTCGGAGGCCACGGCTCGATTGGGGGCGACCAGCTGCACCCATTCGTGTTGGCGAAGAAGGAGTGGGGCTTCGACACGTCGCGGGTCACCAACTCGTCAGAGCTTTATCCGATGCTGGTCGAGCTGCGGGACAGAAGCGGGTCGCTCAGTACCAGTAATTAGGACCTTCCGCTCGGGGCCCACTGGCGGCGTCGACCGCGATTCCTTTCGGGCCGGCGAGCGTGCGTACGCTTCCCTCGACCCTGGTGATCAGCGCGTCGTAGTCCTCGCCCGGCTCGGCGACAACCGGCGCGCCGAAGGTGACGGTCACCGGCCCGGGCCTTGGTATGCGCCGGAACCTGGGCATTACTTGAAACATGCCGTCCACGAAGGCGGGGACGATCGGCACTCCCGCGTCGACGGACAGGATGGCGGCGCCCTTGCGGAAGGGTCCGATCGCGCCGGTGGCCGTCAGCCGGCCCTCCGGAAAGATGATCACGGACCAGTTCTTGTGCAGGAGCTGCTTCAGGTACTCGAGGTGGGGCCGAGCGCCGCCTCCCCGCGGAATCGGAAAAGCGTCGACCGTGACCTGCGCCAGGCGAGCCTCCCACTTGCGCTTGAAGATCGAGTCAGCGGCGGCGACCACGACGGATCGATTGCGGTATCGCGGAGGCAGCGCCTCGGCCATCACCACCGCGTCCAGCGCGCTGACATGGTTGGAGACGAAGATCGCCGGGCCGTTCAGGCTGCGGAGCTCCTCGCGCTGGTTTACGGTCAGGCGGCAGAAGCTGGAGAGAGCTGGGAAGAGCATGCTGGACTGGAGCGCGGCTCGAAGCCGGCGCATCCCGCGCGTCCGGGCCCATTCCTCCCCACTGACGCCCTGCGCGTCCACCTTCGAGGGGAGTATGCGCCTCGCTCGGGCCGGTGGAACCGTCGAAAATGAGTGGCGCCATGAGCACCATTCGCCCGGCTCGTGACGACGAGCGGCCGGCCATCCTGGCGATCATCAACGCCGCCGCCGAGGCGTATCGCGGCGTGATCCCGGCCGACCGATGGCACGAGCCCTACATGCGCTCAGCCGAGCTCGATCAGGAGGTCTCCGTGCGAGTTGCGTTCTGGGTTTACGAGACCTACGGTGCGCTGGCCGGTGTCATGGGAATTCAGCCGGTGCAGGACGTCGACCTGATCCGCCATGCCTATGTGGTGCCCGGCAACCAGCGGCGCGGCATCGGCGGGGCGATGCTCGAGCACCTGCAAGCCCTGAGTTCGCGACGCATGCTGGTCGGCACCTGGGCCGCGGCCGACTGGGCGATTCGCTTCTACCAACGCCACGGATTCGAGCTCGTGGCGCCTGAACGCACGCCCGCACTGCTCAAGACTTACTGGACCATCCCTGATCGGCAGATCCAGACCTCGGTGGTGCTGGCCAAGCCGCCCTTAGACGGAGTGCAGGCGCCGTAGGGCTTCGAGCCCTCGCTCGATCGTCTCGATCTTCTTCGGAAAGCTGAATCGAACCTGGCTCCGGCCATTGGACGGGTCGTGATAGAAGCTCGACGCCGGCACCGTCGCGACCGCCGCCTTCTCGATCAGATGCCTCGCGAACGCGACGTCATCGGTGAAACCCCAGGCACCGAATCCCGCCATCACGTAGTACGCGCCGTCGGGAGCCTCCACGTCGAAACCGCACTCCCGAAGCCCCGTGACGATCGCGTCCCGACGCTCCTGGTAGTCGCCGAGCAGCTCCGCGTAAAAGGACGAGGGCAGCTCGAGCGCCGCCGCGATCGCGACCTGCAGCGGGTGGGCGGCTCCGACCGTCAGGAAGTCGTGGACCTTGCGAATCCCTGCGGTAAACGCCGGCGGCGCGATGAGCCAGCCGATGCGCCAGCCCGTCACGGAGTAGGTCTTGCTCGCGCCGCTGATCGTGATCGTCCGCTCTCTCATACCCGGCAGCGTCGCGAGGCTGAGGTGGCGGCCGTGATAGACGAGGTGCTCGTAGATCTCGTCGGTGATCGCGATCGCGTCATGCTCGATGCACAAGTGCGCGATGAGCTCCAGCTCAGCCTGCGAGTACACCTTGCCGGTCGGGTTGTGAGGGGTGTTGACCACGATGGCCCGCGATTTGTCACTAAAAGCACTGCGCAGCTCGTCTGGGTCGAACGACCAATCGGGCGCGCGCAGCGTCACGTAGCGAGGGACCGCGCCGCTGATGATGCAGTCGGGTCCGTAGTTTTCGTAGAACGGCTCGAAGACGATGACCTCGTCGCCGGGATCGACCGCCGCGAGCATGGCGGCAATCATCGCCTCGGTCGCGCCGCACGAAACGGTCACCTCCGTGTCGGGATCCACGTCAAAGCCCCAGGCCGCTGACTGCTTTTTCGCCACCGCGCGGCGCAGCTGCGGAGCGCCCCACGTTGTCGCGTACTGGTTGTAGCCATCACGCAGCGCCTTCGCGGCGGAATCCAGGATGCGCGAATCGGTGTTGAAGTCGGGAAAGCCCTGGGCGAAGTTCACCGCCGTTTCCGGGCCGTGCAGCTGAAGGTTCAGCCGGGTCATCTCACGGATGACCGACTCGGTGAAGCTCTGTGCCTTCAGCGAGAGTCGAATTGTGTTGAGGGGTCCCCGCGAAGTCGCGGCGAAGCCTCCGACTTCGTGGGGTTCCTCAGTGCCCGGGATCGGCGCGCTCCAGGTGAAGCTCGGCGCTGGAACACGAGTAGCAGCGAGCCGGCTTCTCCAGGCTGCGCTCCCACCACCCGCACACCTTGCACGTCCATCGCGTCTTGGCGAAGAACTCGAGCACGTCGGAGCGGCTGAGCAGGCCCACCATCTTGCCGCCCCTGATCACCGGGACGCGCCTTATCCGCTCGCCGATGAGCAGGCGCGCGGCCTCATCGATGCCGGTCTCCTCGGTGACGGAGATCACGCGCTGGCTCATGATGTCGCGCGCGACCTTTCCCTTTTTGGAGAAGACGTCCGTCTCCGAGATGATGCCGACCACGTGACCTTCGCCGGACACGACGGGCGCGCCGGTGATCCGCTTGGACAAAAGCGTCGCCGCGACCTCATCCAGCGGGGTGTCCTCGCGGAACGTGATCACGTTCCGCGTCATCACTTCCTTGACCGGAATCATTGAGTGCGGAGCAGTGTAGCCACCGTTTCGAGGTTGGCGTTGCCGCCGCTCAGGATGAGCCCGGTGCGACCCGCCGGCAATTTCCCGGAGAGGTATGCGGCCAGGGGCAGGGCGCCCGTCGGCTCGAGCGCGAGATGGAGTCGCGACCAGGCGACCCGAATCGCCGCGGCGATCTCCTCTTCGGTCACGAGGACGACCTCGTCGACCAACCCCTGGGCGAACATGACCTCAAACGTACGTGTGCCGATCGCGGTGGTGCGCACCCCGTCGGCCAGCGTCTGCGGCGTCGCCGCCAGCATCTGGATGGTGCCCGCCTTCCAGCTTCGATAGGCGTCGTCGGCCACAGCGGGCTCGACGCCGATCACGCGAACCGCCGGGTCATGGCTCTTGGCCGAGATCGCGGTGCCTGAAAGCAATCCGCCGCCGCCCAGCGGGGCCGCGATCACCTGCAGGTCGGGCGAGTCTTCGAGCAGCTCAAGCGCGGCGGTTCCCTGCCCGTGGATCACGTTCCAGTCGTCGAACGGATGGACCATCGTGAGCCCGCGGGCGGCCATCTCTTCGCGCAGCCGCTGCTCGCGGGTGACGAACGTGATGCCCTCCTGGATCACCTCGGCGCCCAGCGCCCGCGTGGCAGCGACCTTCGCCGGGTTGGAGCCCTCCGGGATGAGCACGAGGGCCGGCAGTCCGACGGTCGCCGCTGCCAAGGCGACCGCCTGGGCGTGGTTGCCGGAGCTCACGGCGATGAAGCCCGCCGGCCTGGGCTTCTGCGCGGCCAGCGTCAGGATGGCGTTGAAGGCGCCGCGGACCTTGAACGAACCCGTGACCTGGAAGCACTCCGGCTTCAGCCGCAGCTCGGGATCGAGGTCGGTCGTCAGCGATGGGGTGCGCCGGACGTGTGGTCGGATCCGTTCGGCGGCCTCCCGGACCTGGGCTGAGTGCGCCTCGAGGTACGGGGTCAAGCGGCTGCGGAGTCGCGCTGGACCGCCGGCTTGCGCGCGGGGCGCTTGAGGTTCGTGAGCACGGTGCCGGCGAGGATGACGGCCATACCGATGACGATCGGCCAGCTCAAGCTCTCATGCAGCAGCACCACTCCCCAGAACACGGC
>DATNML010000150.1:0-12132 GCA_035602315.1 Candidatus Dormiibacterota bacterium | reverse complement strand
CTCGTTCGACCCGAGCCGCTACAAGGACGAGTACCGCGAAGCTGTGATGAAGGTCGTGCAGGCGAAGATCGACGGCGAAGTCATCGAGGCCCCGGCCCCGCAGCAGACCGCGAAGGTCATGGACCTCATGGAAGCGCTGCGGGCGTCGGTTGAGGCGGCGAAGAAATCGCGCGCGTCGCAGAAGAAAGCACCAGCCGAGAAAAAGGTGGCGCGCCGCAAAGCGTCGTAACCTCGCCACCTACCCGGCGCTGACAGAATTGGTCGGTGCGGGATCCGTTGGCGACACGAGTTGTCGGGGCTGTGATCGGAGTGTTCTACATGGTGACCGGCGCCTGGGCATTCCTGGCGCCACTGAGCTTCTTCAACGCGGTGGCGACCTTCGCGCCGACGAACGTTCACCTGCTGCACGATGCAGGCGCGTTCCAGGTTGGCCTAGGTTTGGCTCTGGCGGCGCCGGTGGCATTGCAGGCTCCGCTCCGCGCGCCACTCATCGCCGTGCTCGCTGCTTCGATCCTTCACGTCGTCGCCCACCTCGAGGACATCCGACTTGGCGGACACCCAACCACTGACCTTGCGGTGCTCACATTGATCTGCCTAGCGCTGGCGGTCGCACTAGTAATCGAGATAAGGGCGAAGCACGCATGAAAGTCTTCCTCGCGGGCGGGAGCGGCGCGATCGGCCGGCGGCTGGTCCCACAGTTGGTGGCGGCGGGCCACCAGGTCGCGGCAACCACCCGCTCGGACGCAAAGGCATCGATGCTCCATGCCCTGGGCGCCACCCCGGTAGTGGTCGATGCGCTCGATGCGTCTCAGTTGACCAGGGCCGTGACCGGCTTTCGACCCGAAGTCGTAATCACCCAGCTAACCGATCTACCGCAGCGGTACAACCCGCGCAAGTTGAGCCCTTTCTACAAGCGAACGGCTCGATTACGGGTGGATGCGACGCGCACACTGCTCGCCGCAGCCAAGCAGGCAGGTGGGCGGCGATTGGTGTACCAGTCGATGGCTTTCATGTACGCATCGACCGGACCCGCGGTGCTTGCCGAGGATGCGCCGCTGGCCCTCGATGCGCCTGAGCCGTTCGGCTCGGCCGCTCGAGCGACGGCGGAAGGGGAGCGGCTGGCGCTTTCGACTGACGGGATTACAGGCGTGGCTTTGAGATACGGCCAGCTTTACGGGCCGGGAACGTATTTCGCACAAGATGGCGACTTTGCACGCCAGGCGCGGCAACGGATGCTCCCGATTGTCGGCAGTGGCGGCGGTGTCTTTTCGTTCGTACACGTGGACGACGCGGCGAGCGCGGCGGTTGCCGCGCTAGAGCACGGCGATGGCGTGTACAACATCGTCGACGACGATCCGGCCTTGGTTCGCGATTGGATCCCAGCATTCTGTCGTGAGCTTGGCGCTCGCAAACCCATGCATGTGCCCGGATGGATGGTCGCGCTTATCGCGGGCAGTTTCGCCGCAGCAACTCTGCAAGAAGGCCGCGGAGCATCCAACGCTAAGGCGAAACGAGAACTAGGCTGGTCGCCGCTGCATCCCACATGGCGGGCCGGGTTCCTGACCTAATCTGAAGCTGCATGCAGCAGGACTCGGATCAGCTTCAGATCGACCTCGAGAGCTTTCCCGACGAGCTGCGGCCGATGCAGGCCGCCTCGGCCGAGGCGCCGTTCAGCTCGCCCGACTACGTGTTCGAGGTCAAGTGGGACGGGTTGCGCTGCATCGTGTTCCGGGACCGGGACGGAGGCGTCCGTTTGCTGGATCGCGGTCTCCACGACCTCACCGCGGACCTCCCGGAAGTGGCCGCCGCCGCGAGGCGCATCCCGCCGGGCAGCGTCGTCGACGGCGAGCTCGTCGCCACCGACAACGAAGGCCGCCCCGACTATCCGCGCCTGCGCGAGAGGCTCGCCGGCGGCGCCGAGCTCAAAGACAAGATCCCGACCGCGTACCTGGCGTTCGACGCGCTGTACCTCGAAGAAAAGCCTCTGCTCCGCCAGCCCGTGATTCGCCGGCGCGCGCGCCTGGCCAAGGCGGTGGAGGCCGGCGGCCACATCTTCGTCCCGGACCACATCGAAGAAGATGGCGTCGAGCTGTTCGAGGCGTGCCTCGAGCGAGGCCTGGAGGGCGTGGTCGCCAAGCACAAGCTGAGTCCCTATGTCCCTGGCCAGCGCAGCCCGTTCTGGCTCAAGGTCAAGGCCGTCAAGTCCGACGACTTCGTGGTTATCGGCTGGACGGGAGACAAGCTGTTCGATGCGCTGGTGGTCGGATACCACGAGGATGAGCGGCTCCTTCCATGCGGGACGGTCGGCGGAGGGTATGACGACGCGGCGATGGGGACGATTCGGGAGGCGTTGATGGAGCTTGCGTCCGAGGATTCACCGCTGGAACCGGCGCCGATCATGACCAAACCCGTCCACTGGGTGCGGCCTGAGCTGGTCGTGAGCGTTCGTTACTCAGAATGGTCGCCCGACGGAACGCTGCGCTTTCCCATCTTCAACGGTCTGCGCCCGGAGGTACATCCGGCGGAAGCGATCCGGCACCGGCCGCGCGTCGTGATCTCGGGACACGTCAAGCCAGGCTCACTTGCCTATGACCTCACCCGATTCCCCTTCTAGCGAAGCGCCGGTGATGGAACCGGGGTTCGACGTCGTCACAGGTGCGTTCAGCTTCACGGGACGCTCCATCGCACGACGACTGCTGGCGGAAGAGCGGCGAGTGCGCACTCTGACCAACCACCCGCAGCGTCCGGGGACCGAAGACATCAAAGTCGATGTCGCGCCTCTGCAGTTCACCGACCGCGCCGCGCTGGTCCAAAGCCTCCGCGGCGCCGACGTCCTGTACAACACGTACTGGATCCGCTTCCGTCGCGGACGCATGGGGTTTGGCGACGCAGTCGCCAACACGAGGACGCTGATGGGTGCCGCCGCCGAGGCGGGCGTCCGCAAAGTCGTGCACATCTCGACGAGCAACCCTTCCATCGACTCTCACCTGGACTTCTACGCCGGCAAGGCGCGAACGGAGGAGATCGTGCGGGCGTCCGGCATACAGTGGGCGATCGTCAGGCCGACCCTCATCTTCGGTGAGGGCGAAATCCTGATCAACAACATTGCGTGGCTGCTGAGGCGGATGCCCATATTCGCGATCCCAGGGGATGGCAAGTTCCGCGTGCAGCCGGTCGCGGTCGAGGATGTGGCTGAGCTTGCAACGTGGGCCGCGGCACAGACCGACAACCTGACCCTGGACGCCGCGGGTCCGGAGACGCTCACCTACGCCGAGCTCGTGGAGGGCATCGCGATCGCAGTCGCCCGGCGGCCCCGGTTTGTCTACATGCCGCCGCGGCTGACGTTGTTGGCCGGAGATGTAGTGTCGGCATACGTGCACGACGTGATGCTCACGCGACAGGAGCTGCAGGGGCTGATGGCAGAGCTCATTGTTTCGCAGGAGAAGCCGCGCGGGACGAGGCGGTTCGACAACTGGTTGCTCAGGGACGCGGAGACGCTCGGCCGGAAATATGCATCAGAGCTGGATCGGCACTGGAGGTAGATGGTGCTTTCACGCCCCTCACCCTGACCCTGTGCGCCAGGCGCATGCTTGATGGGACTTACTGATCGCTCCCCTGAAGGGGAGAGGGAACACCAGATCGCGCTGGTACCCTGCCGGTGATGGTCCCGCCAGCGACCGACGGCCGCATTGCGATCGAGGCCAAGCAGCTCGTCAAGCGCTTCGGCGTGGTCCGTGCGGTGGATGGCGTGAGCTTCCAGGTGCGCCGCGGCGAGATCGTGGGGTTCCTGGGCGCCAATGGCGCCGGCAAGACGACCACGCTGAGGATGCTGTGCGGCCTGATCACGCCGACGTCTGGAACAGCGCTCATCGACGGCATCGACATTTTCGGCGAGCCGCTCCAGGCCAAGGCAAAGCTCGGTTATCTCGATGAGGAGCCGTTCGTACACACGCATCTCACGGGTCGCGAGTTCCTCGACTACATCGCCGATCTCTACCGGATGCCCCGCGGCCCCGAGCGCCAACAGCGGATGGAGCGGCTGCTCGGACTCTTCGAGCTCGCGGACCGGAACGGCGAGCTGATCGGCGCTTACAGCCACGGGATGCGCCAGAAGATCGGCCTGGCGTCCCTTCTCATCCGCGAGCCCTCGGTGCTGCTGCTCGATGAGCCGACCAACGGCCTCGACCCGCGTTCGGCGAGGCTGGTCAAGGACCTGCTCGAAGAGCTCGCCGCGCGCGGCATCACGGTGCTCCTCTCGACCCACATCCTCGAGGTCGCCCAGGCCTTGTGCTCCAGGGTTGCGATCATCGACCGCGGCCACATCGTCGCCACCGGGACGATTGAAGAGCTCCGCACCCAGGCGGGCTCCGAGAAGGCCAGCCTCGAGGACCTGTTCCTCAAGCTGACTGCCGGTCCCGAATCGAAGGAGCTGATCGAGCGCCTGCTGGCGCCCAAACCTTGACCCGATCCGCGACGGCGATCATCCTCGCCGCGGATCTTCGGGCGTGGCGCCACCGGCTTCTGAAGCGAAGCGCGGCACGGCTCATCATCCTGGCGCTGTTCCTCGTGTTCGCCGCGGTGTTCATCGGGGGTGGCGTTTTCGCAGCCGGTGTAACGGCAGGCCAATACCTCCCCGGAGGCCGCGACACTCTCCTCGCCGGGGGCTTCACCGGTCTCTCGGTCTTGATGCTCGTCGTCGGGTTCCCGACTGTGATCGCCTCATTCTTCGTCGGGCGCGACCTTCTCCAACTTGTGCTTGCGCCGGTCCGGCCGATCGAGATCTTCGCGGCGCGGCTTCTGCTCGCGATGGGCGCGAACCTCTTGATCAGCAGCATCCTGTTGGCCGGAGTGCTGGGACTAGGCGCTGGGTCGGGCGCTTCCTTCGTCTATTACGTGCTGGCGATCGTCCTCATATTCATCCAGGTTCTGGTCATTACCGCCACGCAGGCGGTGCTCATGTCACTCGTACTCCGATGGATCCCCGCGCGCCTCGCGCGTGATGTCGCCGCGGCGGTCGCCGGCCTCGCGGGAGCGGGCTTCTACGTCCTGTGGAACCTCAACCTGCGGCAGTCGTTTTCACCACGAAGCCGACCCGACCTCTCCAACCTGACGTCGGTCATCCACCGCATCGAATGGCTGCCCTCGGCCTGGCCAGGCCACGCGCTGAGTGCGGTAATCGCCGGCGAGTACGGAACGGCCGCGATCTGGTCGCTGTTCTCCCTTGTCCTCGCTGCACTCGTGATGGGGGCGGCCGCAATCCTGTACGAACGCACGCTGCTTGCCGGTCTGGGCGTGTTCGGCGGTCCACAGGCGGTGTGGAGGCGCGGCGCGAGCAAGCAGATACCCGTGGTCGCCAGACGTGGGGCCGGTTCGCCAGCACGCGCCATCGCGCGCAAGGACTGGCTCGGCTACCGGCGCGACATCCGGCGGCTGAGCCGGCTGATTCCCGCCTTTCTCTTCCCTATCGGTTACGGACTGACCTTCTTCCGGCCGGGTCGAAGCGTCACCGGTTTCTGGACCGAGATCTTCCTGGTCGCGTTCATCTCGATGTTCCTGTCCAGCGCGCTGGCTACTCCATCGATACCGAGCGAGCGGCGCGGCTTCCAGATCCTGCGGATGGCACCGATGACGATGTGGCAGGTGATCTGGGCCAAGGTCATGCTGACCCTTCCTCCGGTGCTCACACTCACGCTGCTGTTCAGCCTGGTGGTTGCCACCGTCGGTGGAGGCGGCATCGCTGAGCTTGCGGAAATGGCGGTCCTGGTGACGTGGCTAGGGGTCGGCTTCGTCTCGATCGGGGTTTCGGCCGGCGGCATCGACCCGCAATTCGAGGCTGCCGACGACCGCCGTGCGGTGGGCCTGGTCGGAACGTTCGCCGGGCTTGGCGCCGCGCTCGGCTTCGGGCTTCTGAGCGTCGGCGCCACGGCTCTGTTCGTCTTTGGCGTCGGCGTAGCCGAAGGGAACGTACACATCGGACCGCTCCCGTCATCCCCGACGATCGGCGCCCTGATGTTGGCGGCCGGGCTCGTAATGGCGATCGGCGCGGGAGCGATCGTAGGTTCGTTGTTGTGGTTCGCGAACTCGCGCTTGTCCGCCTACGAGGGCGCGATCTCCTAGTCGAACGGGTCCTCCACCAGCTCGGTTGTGAAACCACCATCAGGTTTGACCGTCAGGCCGATGACCGCGAAGCGGATGGGGCCGCGCCAGCCGGCAAGGGCTCGATACTCCGCGGCCGCAGACATCAGAGCGCGTCGCTTGCGCGAGCCGACCGCTTCGAGCGGCGTTCCGAATGAGTCGTCGGTCCTTGTCTTCACCTCAACGACCACCAGCTCCCTGCCCCGCAGGCATACCAGGTCCAGCTCACCGCGCCTGGCGAGGAATCCGGCGCCGACGACCTCGTAGCCTCGCTTTCTCAGCAGCTCGGCTGCAGCCCTCTCGCCCGCCCGCCCCAGCTCTAACCGAGCAGAGCGTGTTCGCGAAACGGCGCCCATGTCGTCCGGTGGATGGGGCTCGGGCCGAGACGGCGGATGGCGGCCCGGTGCGCCGGAGTGGCGTAGCCCTTGTGGTCGGCAAACCCATAGCCCGGGTACAGACGGTCGTACTCGACCATCGCCGCATCGCGAGCGACCTTGGCCACGATGCTCGCCGCCATGATCGACGCGCACGTGCGATCTCCGCGGACGACCGCCATCTGCGGAAGCAGTGCCTCGGGCACGTCCCATGCATCGACCAGCAGATACTCGGCCGAGATCTTCAGCCCCGCGACAGCACCCGCCGTCGCCAGGTGCCTGGCGCGGATGAGGCCGAGGCTGTCCACCTGCGCGTGGTCGACGGCGCAGACGGAAAACGCCACAGCCTTGCGGCGGATCAGGACGTCCACGCGCTCGCGCTCTGACGCGGTGAGCAGCTTGGAATCGTCGAGCCCGGGTATGCGCACGCCGATCGGCAGCACCACCGCACCACCGACCACCGGGCCCGCAAGCGGGCCCATGCCCACCTCATCGACCCCCGCGACGACCTGGTAGCCCATCGCGCTGGCCATCCGCTCGTAGCGCCACAACATGGGCCTCATTGCATCGAGACTAGCGAGCGCCGGCGGACGGCGCCAGCTTCTTTACAGCGATGCAAGACCGCCCACCTCCCCACCCGGGCCTCTCGGCCCGACCTCCCCGCATGGCGGGGAGGTGACTATTCAGTAGCTTCCTCAGTAGCCTCGGGTGCTTCCTCTTCAGCCTCGCCCTCCTCCTGGACGAGGCGCCTGCGCTCGCGGATCCGGGCTTCCTTGCCCACCTTTCCGCGCAGGTAGTAGAGCCGGCCCTGGCGTACGTCGCCATGGCGGAGGACATCGATCTTGTCGATGCGAGGCGAGTGGATCATGAAGGTTCGCTCGACGCCGACCCCATGCGTGACGCGTCGAACAGTAAAGTTCTGGCGCAGTCCGCCGCCGGTGACTCGGATCACCACGCCTTCGAACACCTGGATGCGCTCGCGGGTGCCCTCCACGACTTTGGCGTGGACGCGCACGGTGTCGCCCGCGCGCAGCGCAGGGACCTTGGCCTTCTGTTGCTCCTTCTCGAGCTGCTGGATCACGTTCATGTCTTCTTCAACTCCTTGGTGTGTGAAAGATGTCTCTGGTCTGCTTGCTGGCGGCGCCACTGCCGAATGCGGGCGTGGTCGCCGGAGAGGAGCACGTCGGGGACGCTCATGCCGCGGTACTCGGCGGGCCGGGTGTACTGCGGCCAGCCGGATGGCTCGGTGGAAAAGCTGTCTTGCGTCAGCGACTCGGGATCACCCACCACGCCGGGTACGAGTCGCGCGACGGCGTCGATCAGGACCATGGCGGGGATCTCACCGCCGCTCAGCACATAGTCGCCGATCGAGACCTCGCGCGCACTCAGCGCTGACCGGACGCGGTCATCGATGCCCTCGTACCTGCCGCACACGATGATCAGGCCCAGCTCTGCGGCGAGGCTCTCGGCGAGCCGCTGATCGAGACGCTCGCCCCAGGGCTCCATGAGCACCACCGGTCCGGGATTCGTCGGACGGATTGCCTCTACCGCCTCGATCGCGGGCTCAGGCTTCAGGACCATTCCCGGGCCGCCCCCGAACGGCACGTCATCCACCTGGCGGTGACGGTCGTGCGTATGGTCCCGCAGGTCGTGGGCGTGCAGCTCGATCAGCTTTCGGTCGAGCGCGCGTCCGACTACGCCCTGCTGAAAAACGGGGGCGAACATCGCCGGGAAGATCGTCACGACGTCGAATCTCATCAGTCGCGCGCGTCCTCGACGTTGACGAGCCAGTCCGCGACCACTACACGCCCCGCGCTGACGTCGACCTCCACCACAGCGTCCTTCGTCGCGGGGATGAGGTGCTCCACCACTCCGTCGCGGCTGACCCACACGTCGTTGGCCGGACGCTCCAGAACCTCGGCGATCTTGCCCAGGGGCCGGCCGGAGCTCGTCAGGACGGTCAGACCGACGACCTGGTGATGGTAGTAACGGCCCTCGGACAGCGGGCGCACCGCAGCTTCGGGGATCTCGAGGTAGCGCCCGCGAAACAGCTCCGCGATGGTGCGCTTGTCGATGCCGCGGAATTTCACGACCAGGCCCGGATACCCAGCGCGGCTCCACTCGACTTCTCGCTCGGCGCCTTCGAGCACGAGGCTCGCGCCGATGGCGAATCGATCCTCAAAGTCTGTCAAGGGAATCACCTTGACAGCTCCGTCCACGCCATACGCCCCCGCCACCTGCCCGACCCGGATCATGCGCGCGGGCTTCCGCCCGAACGCCTTGGGCGTTCGTCATGCCCGGAGACCGACGGATTCGCCAGGTCCACAAAGACCCGCTTGCGGTCGCGAAGGGACGCGACCCTCACCAATGTGCGGATCGCCTCGATGTTGCGGCCTGCCTTGCCGATGAAGCGGCCTACGTCTTCGTCCGCGAGCTTCACCTTGATCGCAACAGTGCCGGCACCCCGCTCAAAGGACTCCACGAGGACCTCTTCCGGCTTCTCGGCCAGCGATTTCGCCACGTACTCGACCAGCGCCTTGTAGTCCACGGCCGGACCGGCTGGACCTTCGGGATGATCACGCCGGAAACCCCCGCGGTTGAAGCTGCCTCCTCCGCGACGAAAGTTATTCCGCGCCGGTGGTCGACTTCTCTGCGCGTCGCTCAAGGATCCCCTCCCGCTTCAACAGGCTCCGCGCGGCTTCGCTCGGCTGAGCGCCCTGCTGGAGCCAAAGCTTCACTTTGTCCACGTCGATCTTGACCACCACCGGGTCCTGCATCGGATCGTAGTACCCGAGGTGCTCGATGAACCGGCCATCGCGCGGCGAGCGCGAGTCCGCCACCACGAGGCGGTAGAAGGGGTGCTTTTTGGCCCCCATACGCCTCAGCCTGATCTTTACCAACCTGCGCCTCCTTTTCCGAACAGCTGTGGAAGGCCCACGGCTTTGCCTTTGCGGTTGACCGCACCGAATTGCTTGGCGAGCTTCTGCATCGCCTCTCGCGCCTTCAACACGCGGTTGACGTCGGCGGGCTCGACCCCACTGCCGCGCGCGATTCGCTTCCGCCGCGCACCATCGATGACCTCCGGGTGCGCGCGCTCATTCTTGGTCATGGACAGGATGATCGCTTCCATCTTCTTGACCGCCCCCTCAGTGTCCTGTCCGGCCACCTGGCTCTTGAGAGCGCCGCCGCCGGGGATCATGTCCATCACACCTTCGAGCGACCCCATGCTGCGCAGCTGGCGGATCTGCGTGAGGAAGTCGTCAAAGCTGAGCTGGCCCGCGCGCAGGTGCCGCTCGACCTCGGCCGTCTGCTCCTTGTCGACGTTGCGCTCGGCGCGCTCGATCAGGCTCAGAACGTCGCCCATGCCGAGGATGCGCGAGGCCATGCGCTCGGCGTGGAACACCTCCAGGTCCTGGGGCTTTTCCCCAGTTCCAGCAAACCGGATCTGCTGGCCGGTGGCGACCCGCAGGGAGAGCGCCGCGCCGCCGCGTGCGTCGCCGTCGAGCTTGGTCAGGATCACACCGTCGAGCCCGATCTCGCGACCGAATGCCTCGCCGACGTTCACCGCCTCCTGACCGGTCATCGAGTCAGCCACGAGCAGCGTTTCCGTCACGGGAACGACCGCCTTCAAATCCTTCAACTCCTGCATCAGCTCGGCATCGATCTGAAGGCGACCCGCCGTATCCAGGATCACGACGTCACACACGAGCCGCTGCGCCTCGCGGATGGCGGCGACTGCGATCGCATCCACGTCACCCTGGCCTGAGTAAAAGGCGATGCCTTCGCGGCCGGCGAGCGTCTTGAGCTGCTCCAGGGCAGCTGGACGCCGCAGGTCCAAAGCGGCGAGCATTGGCTTATGACCTTCGCGATGCGCAAGCAGCGCCAGCTTCACCGCGGTCGTGGTCTTGCCGGAGCCCTGCAGGCCGACGAGCATGATCACGGTCGGAGGCGCAGGCGCGTACCGCAGACCTTCGGAGTTGCCTCCGAGCAGCTCCACCAGCTCCTCGTTCACGGCCTTGACCACCTGCTGGGGCGCGGTGAGCCCTTGCGCCACCTCCACACCCTGCAGCCGAGCGCGCACTCTCTCGACGAACTCCTTGACCACCTTGAAGTTGACGTCGGCCTCAAGCAGGGCGAGCCTGACCTCGCGCAGGCCGGCGTCCACGTCCTCCGACCGAAGCACGCCGCGGCCTGAGATCTTTTTCAGCACCGCGGCGAGCCTCTCGCTGAGCGACTCGAACATCTACGTGACTCCTTCGAGCCGAGCGACACGCCGCTTCAAGCCGTCGAGCTCCCGCTCAAGCGCTTCGACCGCGCGGCGACGGCGCGCAGCTTCGGACAGTAGGCCGAGACGGCGCTCGTACTCCTGCAGCGCCAGGGTCGAGCGGCGCACGATGTCGTGCACCGCTGCGCGCGATGTTCCTTGGTGCTTGGCGATCTCCGCCAGCGACCAGTCGCTGCGCAGATAGAGGTCGACGACCTCTTTCTGGTGGTCGGTCAGCAGCGGGCCATAGCGTTCGTAGAGGGCCAGGGCGCGGCCGCGCGCCTGGAGGGTGTCAAGGGCCATGCCTTGACAGCTTACCAATTTACAATGAATACGTTGTGGACGCGCTGCTGGTCGAGGCTTTCCGATACAACAAGTGGGCGAACCTCCACTTGCTGGACGTGTGCGCGAATCTGTCCGAAGGGCAGCTGCAGTTGACCGCTGCCGGCACCTACGGAACCGTCGCGGCCACGCTCCTGCACCTCCTGTCCGCCGAGCAGCGGTACCTCCGGCGCCTGGCCGGCACTAAACCCGACATCAATGAGAACGATCCCGGGACGCCGAACCTGGCGGTTCTGAGGCAGCACGCTGTTCGAAGTGGGGACCGGCTCATCGAGGCGGCGAGCCGCATCACGCCGGAAGACACGATCGATGAGGAAAGAGATGGCCGATTCATGAGGCTGCACCTTGGCGTCGTGCTCGTGCAGGCGATGCACCACGGCAACGACCATCGCACCCACATATGCACCATCCTCGGCTCACACGACATCCCATACGGAGACATGGACGTATGGTCTTACGGCGAGTCGATCGGCGGCATCGTTCCTATCCCTTCGACGTAGAAGGCAACCTCGTCGTCAAGAGCGCTGCGACCAGCGAGATCGCGGCGCCGGTAAACAGCACGGTGTTCAATCCTTCGCGCACGAGGAGCGCTCCGACGACGGCTCCGGCCACGGAAGAGAAATAGATCGGCAGCAAGACCAGGTTGAGCGTGGTCGCGCGGCGCTCCTCGGGGACGGCGGTGGCCAGGATCGCGAACACCATCGAGAGCGCGGTGGCGGTCGCTGCGCCGAGGGCGACCGCGCCGACCGTGAGCCAGACCAGATCTGGCGCCACCGCCAGCCCAGCCAGGCTCGCCGCCGCGAGTACACAGGCCCCGGCCAAGAGGGGCCGGAAGCCATAGCGATCGCCGGCAGCGCCGGCAAGCGGGGAGAGAAGCGCCCCCAAGAGAGCCGACGCACCGAAGACGATTCCGATCTGGCCGGCGACGCCGGCCGTGCCGCCGTGCAGCCTGATCACGAGCAGCGGTAAGAATGGATTGGCGATCTGCAGCGCAAAGTAGGCCAGGCCGAACACGCC
>DATNML010000149.1:0-11848 GCA_035602315.1 Candidatus Dormiibacterota bacterium | reverse complement strand
GGTCGGGCTCTGTGTCTTGGTCGTTGGCTTGGTTGCGGTGTCGGTCATGAGGTTTCCTCGGCTTTCTTGCGGGTGCGCTTGGGCTTGGCCGCGGGTGCCTCGGCGGCTTCCACAGGCTCGGCTGCCGCAGGCACAGTGACTGGTTCAAGGGTGTCTGGCGCGACGGAGGCCAAGATCCCGAAGTCGCGCTCGCGCAGCACCGTCATGATCCGCGCGATGTCGTGCCGGACCTTGCTGATCTGGCTCGAGTTCTCGAGCTGGCCGACGGCGTGCTTGAAGCGGAGCTCGTAGAGCTCCCTCCGCGCCTGGCGGAGGCGGCCATCCAGCTCGTCCACCTCGAGCACCCTCAGCTCGTCGACCTTCATCGTGCACCTCCGGCCGCTGCCGACTCTGAGACGACAAAGCGGGTCTTGATCGGAAGCTTGGACGCCGCCAGCTTCATCGCCTCTTTGGCGACCTGCGGCGTGACGCCGCCCATCTCGAAGAGGACGCGACCGGGTTTGATCACGGCCACCCATCCTTCGGGGTTGCCCTTGCCGGAGCCCATGCGGGTCTCGGCCGGCTTTTTGGTAATTGACTTATCAGGAAAGACGCGAATCCAGATCTGACCGCCGCGCTTGACGTGGCGGGTCATCGCCCGGCGGGCCGCCTCGATCTGGCGGTTGCTCATCCAGCATGCTTCCATCGCCTGCAGGCCGAAGTCGCCGAACGCGACCGTTGCGCCACGTGTGGCGATGCCCGTGCGGCGGCCGCGGTGCATCTTGCGGTACTTGACGCGCTTCGGGATCAGCATCTAGCTCTTGGCCTTCTTGGTGGTCGTTTTCTTGGCTGGTGCCTTGGCCTCAGCCTTTGGCTTGGCGGCGGCTTTTGGCTTCGCCTCGGCTTTGGGCTTCGGCTCGGCCTTGGGCTTCGCCGCGGGCTTGGCCGTGGTGGTGGCGCGAGCGCGGCGCGGCGCCGGCGCCGCGGTGACGACCTCGGGCTCAGCCGTCACGACCTGCGCCTCAACCTGCGGTTCGGCGAGGGCCTCGAGCAACTCGGGCTGCGGCGCGATCTCGGCGATCGGCGCGCTGGCTTCGGCAGCTATGGGCTGCTTGCGCAGCGGAGCGGCCTGGTCCTTGTAGATCCAGCACTTGACGCCGATCGCGCCGAACGTTGTGTTGGCGGTGGCGCGGCCGAAATCGATGTTGGCCCGCAGCGTGTGGAGGGGCACGCGGCCCTCGCGGTCCCACTCACGGCGCGCCATCTCGGCTCCACGCAATCGCCCGCCGCAGTAGATCCGGACGCCCTTCGCGCCGGAACGCATCGTGCGCAGGATCGCCTGCTTCATCGCGCGCTTATAGCTGATGCGGCGCTCGATTTGCGAAGCGATGTTCTCGGCGACGAGCTGAGCGTCGAGCTCGGGCTGCTTGATCTCCTGGATCGAGATGCGCACGCGGTTGCCAAAGCGCTTCTCGAGGTCCTCGCGCAGCTGGTCGACCGACGCGCCGCCTTTGCCGATCACGATTCCGGGCTTGGCGGTGTGGATGGTCACCGTGAGCTGGGCGTTCGAAGAGCGCTCGGTCTCGATCTTCGCGATGCCGGCATTGCGCAGCCGCGCGAGGATGACGCGGCGCATCTCGAGGTCCTCGTGAAGCATCTTCGTGTAGTCCTTGGGATTGGCGAACCAGTTCGCCTCCCACGGACGGAACACGCCGAGCCGGAATGCGTTCGGGTGAACTTTATGTCCCAACTACTTCTTTACCTCGGGGCGGTCTTCAACGACCGCGGTGATGTGGCAGGTGCGGTGGAAGAACTCGTGCGCCATGCTCCGGCTGACGGGCCGGCGGCGGCGGAAGGTCGGACCCTCGTCGATGAGGATCTGCTTGAGCACCAGGTCGTCGCGGTTGAGATTGAAGTTGTGCTCCGCGTTGGCCGCCGCCGACTTGATCGCCTTGGCGACGTCGCGCGCGGCATGCTTGGGGGAGAACTCGAGCTGCGCCAGGGCTTCAGATACCTTCATGCCCTTAACGGAGTCGGCCACCAGCCTCGCCTTGCGCGGCGTGCGACGGACAAACCTCTGCACTGCTGAAACTTCCATCGTTGCCACTCTTCTACTTAAGCGCCGTCGATTTTTCGGTGTGGGTGCCGTGACCGCGGAAGTGACGCGTGGGCGCGAACTCGCCCAGCCGGTGGCCAACCATGTTCTCGCTGATGAAGACGGGCACGTGCTTGCGCCCGTCGTGCACCGCGATGGTGTGCCCGACCATATCCGGGTAGATGACCGATGCGCGCGCCCAGGTGCGGATCACCTTCTTGTCGCGCGTCGCGTTCATCTTGTCGATCTTCTCTTTCAAGGGGGCGCTGATGAACGGCCCCTTCTTAAGTGAGCGTGACATCTACTTCTTGCGTCCTTTCTTCTCGCGGCGGCGGATGATGAGCTTGTCGGAGGCCTTCTTCGGCTTGCGCGTGCGGTAGCCGAGCGCGGGCTTGCCCCATGGGGTCTTCGGGTTGCCACCGGGGCCGGTCTTGCCCTCGCCACCACCATGGGGATGGTCGCGCGGGTTCATCGTCGAACCTCGCACGGTGGGCCTGACTCCGAGCCAGCGGCTGCGTCCTGCCTTGCCGCCCGACTCGTTCTCGTGCTCGATATTACCGACCTGGCCGATCGTGGCCTGGCAGCGCACGTGAATTCTTCGGAGCTCTCCACTCGGCATGCGGATGACGGCGTAGTCGCCTTCCTTCGCGAGCAGCTGGGCGGACGCGCCGGCGGAGCGGACGAGCTGGCCGCCGCGCCCGAGCGTCAGCTCGATGTTGTGGATGGTCGAACCGACCGGGATATTGGACAGCGGGAGCGCATTTCCGATGCGCACCGGCGCCTCCTCCCCGCTCTCGATCGGGTCGCCGACCTTAAGGCCGAGCGGCGCGAGGATGTAGCGCTTCTCGCCGTCCTTGTAGTGGATGAGCGCGATGCGGGCGCTCCGGTTGGGGTCGTACTCGATGGTCGCGACCTTGCCGGCGATGCCGTGCTTGTCGCGCTTGAAGTCGATCTTCCGGTAGAGCTTGCGATAGCCGCCGCCCTGGTGTCGCGTCGTGATGCGACCCTGGTTGTTGCGACCTGCATGCGTGGGCAGCGACTCGAGCAGCGTCTTCTCGGGCTCGTCTGTTGTGATCTCATCGAAGCCCGAGACGGACATGAAGCGGCGCCCGGGGCTGGTCGGCTTGAACTTTCTAATCGGCATTCGCTCTATACGCTCCCGAACAGCCCTTCGATCTTCTGGCCTTCGCCGAGCGTGACGATCGCCTTCTTCCAGTCGGCGGTGTGGCCGGTCGAGCTGGCGCGGCGCTGGCTGCGGCGCTTCTTGCCGCGCATGGTCACGGTGTTGACATCGCGAACCTTGATGTTCTGCGCGCCGTACTGCTCCTCGAGCGCGAGCTTGATCTCGGTCTTGGAGGCGCGCGGCGAAACCTTGAACGTGTACCTGCCCTGCGTGTAGAGCTGGTAGGTCCGCTCGGTGATGACCGGGCCGATCACGATCTCGGAGGCGGCTCGGGTCGTCACTTGGCGTTCTTCTCCCTGGCGCTGAAGTTCTCTTCGAGGAGCTCGAGGCAGTCCTTCGCCAGCAACAGGTAGGTGTGGGTGAAGAGGTCGCGGATGTTGATGTTGCGAGCGAGGATGGTCTTGGTGCCGGAGAGGTTCTCGAAGCTCCGGCTGACCACAACGTTGGGCGCCGGCAAGACGACCAGGATCGAGGAGTCGAAACCGATGGCGTCCATCAGCTCGGCGGCCTGCTTCGTCTTTGGCTCATCGAAGACGAAGCTCTCGATGACTCTTACCTGGTTGTCGAGAGCTTTCTGGCTTAGCGCCGAGCGCAGGGCCAGGCGGCGCATCTGACGGGGCATGCCATGCGCGAAGCTGCGCGGGTGCGGTCCGAAAACCGTGCCACCGCCCTTCATGGACGGTTCTCGGATCGAGCCGTGGCGCGCGCGACCGGTGCCTTTCTGGCGGTAGGGCTTGGCGCCACCGCCTGAGACTTCGCCGCGGGTCTTGGTCGAGGCCGTGCCCTGGCGGGCGTTGGCCATCTGGCGCAGGTAGGCCTGATGCATGACGGGCATGTTCGGCGTCTCGTCGAAGATCGTCTTGGGGAGGTCGACCTCCCCATTGCGTTCGCCGAGCGCATCGAAGAATGGGACCTGGAGAGGGTTGGTCTCCGTTGCGTCGGCCTTCTTCTTTCTGGTTGCCGCCGAGGTCTTGGTCGTCTTGGTCGTCTTGGTTGTCTGGCCTGTCTTGGCTGCCGGCATCAGACCTTTCTCCCGGTCGGCTTGCCGGCGGGGCCCTTGACCTTCACGCGCTTGGTTGACTGCCGCACGAGCACCAGGGCGCCTTTCGCCCCGGGTACGCCGCCCTTGAGCAGCAGCAGGTTCCGCTCGGGATCGACGCGCACGATCTTGTAGGCGCGGGCGGTGACCCGCTCGTTGCCCATCTGGCCCGACATCTTCAAGCCCTTGAAAACGCGCGCCGAGTCGGTCGAGCCGATCGCGCCCGGCTGGCGGACGTTCATCGAGCCATGCGACTCGGGGCCGCGGCTGAACTTGTGTCGCTTGATGAGGCCCTGGAAGCCCTTCCCTTTCGAGGTCGATGTGACGTCCACGATCTCCCCCGCGGCGAAGATCTCCGCTTTGAGCTCCTGTCCGGCCTCGAGTCCCTCATAGCCGCGGATCTCGACCACGTGGCGGTGCGGTTCGAGGCTCGCCTTCTTGAAGACGCCCAGCTCTGCTTTGTTGAGCTTGCGTTCCGCGACGACGTCAAACCCGATGCGCGCGGCAGCGTAGCCGTCTTTCTCGGCGGTGCGCAGCCCGATCACACGGCACGGTCCGGCTTCGAGCACGGTCACGGCGGTGGTGGTGCCGTCGGCGTTGAAAAGCTGGGTCATGCCCAGCTTCTTTGCAAGCAGTCCCTTCATGACTTTATTTCGATGCTCACGCCGGCGGGGAGGCTGAGGCGCATGAGCGCGTCCACGACACGCGGGTTGGGGTCGAGGATGTCGACGATCCGCTTGTGCGTGCGCATCTCGAACTGCTCCCGTGAGTCCTTGTCGATGAAGGGAGAGCGGATCACGGTCAGTTTTGAGATCTCGGTTGGAAGGGGGATCGGGCCGGCAGTGCGCGCGTTCGTACGGCGGGCGGTGTCCACGATTTTGTCCGCCGCTTGATCCAAGACCCTGTGGTCGTAGGCCTTGAGCCGAATCCGAATCTTCTGCGCCACTACTTGGTCCTTTCCCCTTCCTTATATGTCGCTTACTTGACGACCTCGGTCGCCACACCGGCGCCGACGGTCTTGCCGCCTTCGCGAATGGCGAACCGAAGTCCTGGCTCGATGGCGATCGGCTCACCGAGCGTGATGTCCATGACGATGTTGTCGCCCGGCATCACCATCTCGACGCCGTCGGGGAGCTTGACCTCGCCCGTTACGTCGGTGGTGCGCATGTAGAACTGTGGCCGGTAGCCGGTGAGGAACGGCGTGTGACGTCCGCCCTCTTCCTTGGTCAGTACGTACACCTGCGCTTTGAACTGGGTGTGGGGCTTGATCGTGCCTGGCTTGGCCAGTACCTGACCGCGGACGACGTCCTCGCGCTTGACGCCGCGCAGCAATGCGCCGATGTTGTCGCCGGCCTGGCACTCGTCCATGTCCTTGTGGAACATCTCGATTCCGGTGACGACCGTCTTCGTGCTGTTCGGGTGAATCCCAACGATTTCGATTTCCTCGTTCCTCTTGAGCTTTCCGCGCTCAACGCGGCCGGTGGTGACTGTGCCGCGACCTTCGATCGTGAACACGTCCTCGATCGGCATCAGGAACGGCTTGTCGACCGGCCGCTCCGGCTCGGGGATGTAGGTGTCGACGGCGTTCATGAGCTCCATGATCTTGGGTGACCACTCAGGGTCCCCTTCGAGGGCCTTGAGCGCCGAGATGCGCACAATCGGGATGTCGTCTCCCGGGTACTCGTACCGGCTCAGGAGCTCGCGGAGGTCGAGCTCAACCAGCTCGATGAACTCCTTGTCGTCGACCATGTCGCACTTGTTCAGCGCGACGACGAGGAAGGGCACGTTGACCTGGCGCGCCAGGATGATGTGCTCGCGGGTCTGCGGCATGGCGCCGTCGTTGGCGGCAACGACCAGGATCGCACCGTCCATCTGGGCGGCACCGGTGATCATGTTCTTGATGTAATCCTGGTGTCCCGGGCAGTCCACGTGCGCGTAGTGACGCTTCTCGGTCTCGTACTCGACATGGGTGATCGATATCGTGATACCGCGGGCTTTCTCTTCAGGTGCCTTGTCGATCCGGTCGAAGGGCGTGAACTCCGCCAGGCCCTTCTCCGACAGCACCTTCGTGATGGCAGCCGTCAGCGTCGTCTTACCGTGGTCGATGTGACCGATGGTCCCGACGTTGAGGTGCGGCTTGGTCCGCTCGAACTTCTTCTTCGCCACTGTTTCCTCCTAACTAACTTCGCGACGTGGTACGGCGGCCCACAGCTTCCGCCAGGTTTCCAGGCATTTCTGCGTAGTGACTGAACTCCATCGAATAAGTCGCCCGCCCCGAGGTCATCGACCGAAGTTCGGTAGCGTAACCGAACATCTCGGACAGAGGCACGTTGGCCTTGACGTTCTGCGACGTGCCACGGCCCTCCATCCCCAGGATGTGCCCGCGGCGTGAGGACAGGTCGCCCATCACATCACCGAGGTATTCCTCCGGCATAACGACGTCGACTTTCATGATCGGCTCGAGCAGGTAGGGCTGAGCCTTGTGCATAGCGTCCTTGACGGCCATCGAGCCGGCGACATGGAAGGCCATCTCGCTCGAGTCCACCGCGTGGTAAGAGCCATCCACCAGCGTAACGATGATGTCCACCACCGGGTAGCCTGCGACCACGCCGGTCTGCAGAGCCTCCCTGACGCCCTTCTCGACGGCGGGGATGAACTCGCGCGGGATGCGTCCCTGCGTGATCTTGTCCTCGAACACGAATCCGCTCCCGGTCTCGCCAGGGCGAACATCCACCTCGGCGTGGCCGAACTGGCCCTTGCCGCCCGACTGGCGGACAAAACGCCCAACACCGTGCGCGGGCCGCTTGATCGCCTCTTTGTAGGCAACCTGCGGCTTGCCCTGGTTGGCGTCCACGTTGAACTCGCGCATGAGGCGGTCGATGATGATCTCGAGGTGCAGCTCACCCATGCCGGCGATGATGGTCTGACCCGTTTCCTGGTCGGTGTGGACCTTGAACGTCGGGTCTTCCTCAGTGAGGCGCTGCAGGCCGATGCCGAGCTTGTCCTGGTCGGCCTTCGTCTTGGGCTCAATGGCGACTGAGATCACCGGTTCGGGGAATGTGATCGACTCCAGCAGGATGGGGTGGTCCTCATCCGCCAGCGTGTCGCCGGTGGTCGTGTACTTGAGACCGACAGCCGCGGCGATGTCGCCCGTGAACACCTCGTCCACGTCCTCACGCCGAATCGCGTGCATGCGGAGGATGCGCCCGATGCGCTCCTTGCGCCCGTTGGTGGCGTTGAGAACGCCCGAGCCGGCCTTCAACCGGCCGGAATAGACGCGAAAGAAGGTCAGCTTGCCGACCCCCTGCGGGTCCATCTGGATCTTGAAGGCCAGAGCGGAGAATGGCTCGTTGTCGTCGTGCTCGCGAACGAGCAGGGCGCCCGTCTTCGGGTCAACCCCCTCGACGGCGGGAACGTCGGCCGGCGACGGCAGGTAGTCCACGACCGCGTCGAGAATTGGCTGCACGCCGCGGTTGCGCAGGGCAGCCCCGCACAGCACGGGCACAAGCACGCCAGACACGGTGCCCCTGCGAAGGGCAGCGTTGATCTGCTCCTCGGTTGGCTCCTTCTCGTCGAGGTACAGATGCATGATCTCGTCGTCGAAGTCGGCGACCGCCTCGATCAGGTCGTGGCGGTGCTGCTTGATCAGGTCGGCCATCCCCGCGGGGATGTCGAGCGACTCGGTGTTGGTCGTTCCAAGGTCGTCCGTGTACTCGATCGCCTGCTTCGTGACCAGGTCGACGTACCCCGTGAACGAGTCCTCCGAGCCGATGGGCAGCTGGATTGGCACGGCGCGGGCGCCGAGGCGCGTCCGGATCGAGTTGAGCGACCCGTAGAAGTCCGCCCCGATGCGGTCCATCTTGTTGATGAAGGCGATCCGGGGCACGCCATAGCGGTCGGCCTGGCGCCAGACGGTCTCCGACTGCGGCTCCACACCGGCCACGGCATCGAAAACGGCGACCGCGCCGTCCAAGACCCGCAGGCTGCGCTCGACCTCGACCGTGAAGTCCACGTGCCCGGGTGTGTCTATGATGTTGATCGCGTGGTCGCGCCACATCGCTGTGGTGGCGGCCGACGTGATCGTGATCCCCCGCTCCTTCTCCTGGACCATCCAGTCCATGGTGGAAGCGCCTTCGTGGACCTCGCCCATCTTGTGGATACGGCCCGCGTAGAAAAGGATCCGCTCGGTCGTCGTCGTCTTGCCCGCGTCGATATGCGCCATGATCCCGATGTTTCGGACCTTGTCGATCGCGACCGGACGCTCCTGCATCTTCAGTGCCACGCTCATCTCTCTATCTAGTACCGGAAATGGGAGAAAGCCTTGTTGCTTTCAGCCATCCGGTGGGTTTCCTCTTTGCGCTTGACGGCTCCGCCCGTGTTCTGTGAGGCGTCAAGGAGCTCGAACGCGAGCTTCTCGGACATGCTTTTCCCGCCACGCTGGCGAGCGAAACGCACGATCCAGCGGCGAGCGAGCGCAAGGCGACGCTCCGGCCTGATCTCGACCGGCACCTGGTACGTCGCGCCACCAACCCGCCGAGGCTTGACCTCGAGCAGCGGGGTGGCGTTGCGCAGGGCCAGGTCGAACACCTCGAGCGGCTCCTTCTTGGCCTGCTTGCCGGCACGGCTGAGCGCGTCATAGACGACCTTCTCCGCGGTCGACCGCTTGCCCTTGCTCATGACGACGTTCACGAACTTGGCGATCGCCTCCGACTGGTAGACCGGATCGGGCGCGATGACACGCTTGACTGGGCGGCTGCGACGAGGCATCAGGCCGCCGCCTTGCTCTTTTCGCGCTTGGCGCCGTACTTGGACCGCGCCTTCTTCCTGTTCTTGGTGCCGGCGGTGTCGAGCGTCCCGCGGATGATGTGGTAGCGCACGCCAGGCAGGTCCTTGACCTTGCCGCCGCGGATGAGCACGACCGAGTGCTCCTGGAGGTTGTGCCCGATGCCGGGGATGTACGCGGTCACCTCGATGCCGGTGGTCAGCCGCACACGAGCCACCTTGCGAAGGGCGGAGTTCGGCTTCTTGGGGGTCTGGGTGTAGACGCGCACGCAGACTCCCCGCCTCTGCGGTGAGCCCTTGAGGGCCGGCGCCTTAGACTTCGACCTGCCCGCTTTGCGCGGAGTGCGGACAAGTTGCTGGGTTGTGGGCAAACGTTTCTCCGAATGACGGCTGAAATCCCACGCGGCATTAGCCGATTGGGCGACAAACGATGAGTATACCCAAAAAGAGACAGCCCCCAACTAGCCCCAGGCCATCCCACTACTTCGACCCAGCGCCGGTCGTGGGGTCGAAACCGCGCACGGTTCACCTCCACGTGGGCGAGCTGGCGATCGAGCTGCAGGCGGACCGGGGCGTGTTCGGGTCCAGGGGCGTCGACCTCGGAACCCTGGTCCTGCTCCGGGAGGCGCCGGCGCCCCCCACGCGAGGCGAGATCCTCGATCTTGGGAGTGGCTACGGTCCGATCGCGATCGCCCTGGCCCGGCAGGCGCCCAAAGCGCGGCTGTGGGCGGTCGACGTCAACGAGCGGGCGCTGGAGCTCACCAAGGCCAACGCGGCCGCCGCGGCGGCCCCCAACGTCGTGGCCAGCACTCCCGACGAGGTCCCCGCCGACCTGCAGTTCGACGCGATCTACTCCAATCCGCCGGTGCGGATCGGGAAGGCGGCGCTCCACGACCTGCTCTTGAGGTGGTTGAGCCGGCTGCGGCCCGGCGGCCGAGCGTACCTGGTGGTGCAGCGCAACCTGGGAGCGGATTCGCTGGCCGCGTGGCTCACCACGCAGGGCTATCAGGTCCAGCGGCTCAAGGCGAAGAAGGGATACCGGGTCCTCGAGGTTGCCGCCCCGGCGCCTTAACTACAGCTGCCCCGCGAAGTGGCAGGCCGCCAGCTGGTCCGGATGCCCGTGCGGCTCGAGCGGCGGTTCCTCCTCGGAACAGATTCCCGGCGCCCGCGCGATCGGACACCGCGTATGGAACCTGCATCCCGACGGCGGGTTCACCGGCGACGGGATCTCGCCCTTGATCAACATCGGTTCCCGATCACGCTCCACCGTCGGGTCTGGCACCGGGATCGAGCTCAGCAGCGCCTTGGTGTACGGGTGTTGCGAGTGCTCATAGATGTCCACGCGGTCCGCGACCTCCACCACCTTGCCCAGGTACATCACCGCGATCCGGTCGGACAGGTGCCGTACGACGGCGAGGTCGTGCGCGATGAACAGGTACGTGAGGTGAAACTCACTCTGCAGGTCCTGCAGCAGGTTGATGATCTGCGCCTGAATGGACACGTCCAGGGCCGACACCGGCTCGTCGCAAACGATGAACGACGGCGAAACCGAGAGCGCCCGCGCGATCCCGATTCGCTGCCGCTGGCCGCCGGAGAACTCGTGGGGATATCGGTTGGTGAAGTTTGGATTCAAACCAACCAGGCGCAGCAGCTCCTGGACTCGGGTGCGCCGCTCCTTCCCACGGGCCAGCCGGAAGTTGTCCATGGGCTCGGCGATGATGTCGCCGACGGTCATGCGCGGGTCAAGCGAGGCGAAGGGGTCCTGGAAGATGATCTGCATCTCGCGCCGCACGCGGCGAAGCCCCCGCCCACGCAGCTTGGACAGGTCCTTGCCGTTGAACACGATCCGCCCGCTTGTCACCGGCTGCAGGGCCGTGATCAACCGGGCCAGGGTCGACTTCCCGCAGCCCGACTCCCCCACCAGCCCGAGCGTCTCCCCCCGACGGATCTCGAGGTCGACGCCCGCCACCGCCTGGACCACCGCCCCTCCGGCCGCCGGGTAGTGCTTGACGACGTTCTCGACCCGGACGATGTCGCGGTCGTCGGGCGAAGTAGCCGCCTGTAAAGCGGTCGCCGTTTGAGCGCCCGCCATCAGGCCCGGGCGTCGGAGCGCATGCGCTTTTTGATCTCGGCCGCAACGTCAAACGCGACCTCGCTCGTCTGCGCGGCTTCTCGAGTCTCCTCAGACACGGTGCTCATCATCACCCAGCAGCGCGCCTGCTGGCCGGGAGCCACCTCCTCGAGCTCGGGCTCCTCCTTTGAGCACTTGTCCACCTTGAACAGGCAGCGCGGGTGGAACTTGCAGCCGGGCGGCATGCGCACGAGGTCCGGCGGGAGCCCGCGGATCGAGACCAGCCTGCCTTTGCGCGCCTCATCCACCCGGGGAACGGAGCGCAGGAGCGACCACGTGTAGGGGTGCTCCGGCCTGGCGAAGATCTGGTCCACCGGCCCCTCCTCCACGATCCGCCCGGCGTACATCACGATCACGCGCGAGCACATGCTGGCGACAAGTGCGGTGTTGTGGGTGATGAGTACGATCGCGGTGCCCAGCTCGCGGTTCAGCTGCTTGAGCAGCTGGATGACCTGCGCCTGAACGGTCACGTCCAGCGCGGTGGTCGGTTCGTCCGCAATCAGCAGCGAGGGCTCGTTGGCCAGCCCCATCGCGATCATCGCGCGCTGGCGCATGCCGCCGGAGAACTGATGCGGGTAGTCGCTGACCCGCCGCTCGGCAGCCGGCACCCGCACGCGCTTGAGCAGCGGCACGACCCGC
>DATNML010000148.1:0-42273 GCA_035602315.1 Candidatus Dormiibacterota bacterium | reverse complement strand
TCGCCGCCGGCAAGCGCACGCTGGCCACGCGCATCGGGCGCTCGCGGACCCTCGGCCTCCTCGTCGCGCTGGTGTGCTTGGCGTTCGCCATCCCGATCGTCATCCTGATCGCGCACCTGGCCGGTGTCACGGTGTTGCTCGTCCTCTTCGCCATCCCCATCGCTGCGGTGCCGGTGTGGACCGCGTTCGCCACGTCCTCGGGGCCGCCGCTCGTGCGCGCCTTGCGCCGGATGGCGATCGCTGAGCTTGCCTATGCGCTCGTGTTCACGCTGGGCGTACTGCTGTGACCGCCGCGTACGTCACCTCTCGCAGGCCTGCCGACGTAGCGCGTGAGGTTGAGCGCCTGCGCAAGGCAGGCTGCCTCCGGTTCGTCGTGCGCCCGCTCGACGGGGGCGGAATGCTTGATCTCGAGCGCCTGGGTGCGGCTCGCTACGCCGCAGGAATTCAGGCCGAGGTCGAGCTGGAGAGCGCTGTCGCAGCGGCGAGGTGAGCGGCGAGCAATCGCGCGAACGCCTCCGGTCGTTCCTGGTGCACGGTGTGGCCTGCCCGCGGTACAACCTCAACGCGCCCGTTCGGCACCGTCGACGCGAGTCGTCGGGCCGAGGTGACGTAGCCGTGATCGAGCTGCCCCGCGACGAACGTGCACGGCACGCTCAACGTGCTGACCTCGTCCCACAGGGGCTCCATCACGCCGGCGCCCATGCCACGCAGCGAGCAGGCCAGGCCTGCAACGTGGTTGGTCATTCTTTCGGCGCGAGCTTGCGCGACAAAGGCGGGCCCGCGCCGCTCCATGCCCGCAAACAGCGGCAGGCTGCTCCAGTGGTTGACGAACGCTTCCAGCCCCTCTTGCTCGATGCGCTGGGCCAGCGCTTCGTCCCCTCGCCGGCGTCCCTCGCGGGCCCCTTCCTCCAGGCCCGCATGCGCGCCGATGGTGAGGAGCGACAGAGTGCGTTCGGGTTGCCGGGCGGCGACGTGGAGCGCCAGCCGCCCGCCCATCGAATAACCGACCAGGTGCGTGCGCGCGACGCCGAGGTGGTCCCACAGCATCTGGAGGTCGCGCGTGCAGGCGTCCATGCTGCACGGCGCTCCCGGCCGCGTGCGGGTCTCGCCGTGTCCGCGAAGGTCAGGCACGATCCACATCCAGCCTTCCGGCATCTTGGAGATGATCTCGAGCCAGCTCCGACCGCTCTGCGTGAAGCCGTGCAGCAGCGTCACCGGCGTTCCTTCGCCGGCCACGAAGTAGCTCAGACGGACGTCCTCACCCTCCAGAATCACGGTCACAGTGTCCTGTACCGGAGGTCCTAGGCCAGCGAAGATGCAAGGAACTTCCGCGACAGGACACTCGATCGCATGGATATAACGCAGTCGTTCGCAGCCACCTTCACCGACGAGCTGGCCACCCAGGGCGTCGAGTACGCGTGCGTCTCCCCGGGTTCGCGCTCAGCGCCTGTCGCGATGGCGCTGCAGCACCATCCGAAGATCAACGTGCTCATGCATATCGACGAGCGCTCCGGGTCGTTCTTCGGGGTCGGGCTCGCCAAGGCGACCGGCAAGCCGGTCGTGCTGCTGTGCACCTCCGGGACCGCCGCCGCGGAGTTCCATGCGGCTGTGGTCGAGGCGTCGTACTCACGCACGCCGCTCATCGTCATCACCGCCGACCGGCCACCTGAGCTGCAGGGCGCCGGCGCCAACCAGTCGATCGACCAGCAGAGGCTCTACGGCACCGCGGTGAGATGGTTCTTCGACCCCGGACCGCCGGTCGAACTGCCCAATGCGGCGCGGCTCTGGCGGCGCCTGGCGGCGCGCGCGTTTGCCGAAGCGGCGGACGGACCCGTCCATCTGAACCTCCCGTTTCGCGAACCACTTGTCCCGGCACCAGGCCAGGTGCCGGTGCCGATCGGCGTGGCGGGGCAAGTAGTCAGCCGAGGTCGCATCCTGCCCGCGCCGAGCCAGGTCGCCACGCTTGCCTCCGCGCTGCAGCGCGCCCAGCGCCCACTGGTCATCGCCGGCGAGATGCGCGATGGCGAGCGGCTCGCGCCGGCGCTGCACCGGCTCGGCCTGCCGGTGCTTGCGGAGCCGACTTCCCAGCTCCGCCGCCCGGAGACCGGGGCGTCGATCGAGTCTTATGAGGCGCTGTTGAGAGCCGGCTGGTCGCTGCAGCACGGGCCCGACCTCGTGATCCGGCTGGGGGGCATGCCCACGTCAAAGGCGCTCAACAAGTGGCTTGCCGCCGCATCCGCGCCGACTTTTCTGATCGACCCGGAGCATGCCTGGCGCGACCAGGACCACGTCGCCACCAGCATCTTCGCCTGCGATCCTCAGCCCCTGCTCGAAGCGCTGCCGCCGCTCGAGCGGGTCTCGTGGCGAGAGCAGTGGGTGGCTGCGGGCAAGCGCGCCACGGCAGCCATCGCGGCGACGCTCGTCTCGACGCCTATGCACGAGGGGCATGTCGTGCGCGCGTTGAGCTCTCGGCTCCCGGACCCGGCGCAGGTCTTCATCGGCTCGAGCATGCCGATTCGTGCGGCTGAGGCCTTCTGGCCGCAGGCACGGCCGCAGCAGCGCTTCTTCGGCAATCGGGGCGCGAGCGGGATCGATGGGCTGGTGTCGACAGGGCTGGGTTTGGCCGCGGGGCGCGTCAACGTTCCGACGGTCCTGCTGCTGGGGGACCTCTCGCTGTATCACGACATGAATGGGTTGTGGGCATTCCGGCGACACGGGATTCGGGCCACGGTGGTGGTGTGCGATAACGACGGTGGCGGCGTGTTCAACTTCCTGCCGCAAGCCCAGCACCAGGATGTTTTCGAGGAGCTGTTCGCGACACCGCTCGGCCTCGATCTGGCACAGGTCGCGAGACTCTATGGACTGGTCTACAGCCCGGTGACAGACCGCTCGGGGCTCGAGCCGGCCATCGCGGACGCGATCGCGGCGCCCACGCCGACGATGGTGGTCGTGCGCTTCAAGCGCGAGGACAGCGTGAACGGGCATCGGTTGTGCTGGGAGGCGGCGGCAGCGGCTTTACGCGCTTAGTTCAGGCAGCGGCCGAGGCGAACGATTGGCGTCAAACGTGCGAAATCCGACGTATCAATCAGCTCGGCTGGCACCAAGTGCGCTTAATCGGCCAGGAGAAAATCGAGCACGAGCCGGTTGAACTCATCCGGTCGTTCGAGGCTCGGTAGGTGCGCCGCGTTGTTGATGGTCGCCCGGCGCGCGCCTGGCACATTCGATGTGATGACGTCGGCGTTGGCCGACGCGTGAGGAAGGTCCTGGTCGCCGACGATCACAAGC
Source organism: Candidatus Dormiibacterota bacterium (assembly GCA_035602315.1). Lineage (GTDB taxonomy): Bacteria > Chloroflexota > Dormibacteria > Dormibacterales > Dormibacteraceae > Palsa-870. Next base: position 38,988 of record DATNML010000148.1, on the reverse strand, counting down.
GTCGGTGCGCTGATCTCGGCCAGCCGCGTGATCGCCGGCGGGTCGATGCCCTGATCCTCAGCAGACGCCCAATCGCTCTGCAGCGCGCGGCCATTCATGTCAAGGACGAGGTCGCGCACGGCGGCGGGAGCGCTGCCCTCCGGCCGTCGCGGGCCGTCGACCCAGAGCCGCACCTCCGCCCGGTTCACCGCGTCCATGTCGCCCGCCTTGCCCGCGGCCTCGATGTCGGAGAACAACGCTGAATCGGCCGCGCCGAGGTTCGATCCGCTGATCCCGCCGGCGATGAGCACCAGCCGTTCGACTCGTTCCGGGTGCTCGAGGGCGAGGTCGATCGCCGCCGTGCCGCCCATCGAGCAGCCCACGATGTGCGCGCGCTCAACTCCGAGGTGGTCCAGCAGGCCGATGAGGTCTTTACGCGATGAGTAGCGCGCCGGTGGCAGCTCGGAGTCACCGAAGCCGCGCAGGTCGGGTCTGATCAGGTCGAACTGATTTGCCCAAGCTTTCGCCTGCGGCTCCCACATGCGTGCGTCGGCGATGCCGGCGTGGATGAACAGCACGGGGAAGCCTGAGCCTGATCGTTCGTAGTGGATCCGCGCCCCGTTGATGGTGACCTCCATCAGACCAGGGCGGTAAGCAGCGCTTTGAACTTCAGCTCTGTCTCCGCCAGCTCGCGGGCGGGGTCCGAGTCGGGCATGACGCCGACGCCGGCGTAGAGCCGAGCGCCGTCCTCCCACAGCAATCCACAGCGCAGCGCGACCGCGAACTCGCCGTCTCCACGGCCGTCGATCCAGCCGACCGCGCCGGCGTACCAGCCGCGCTCCAACCCCTCCAGCTCGTCGATCAGCGCGTCGGCGGCCTCTCGCGGCCAGCCGCCGACGGCGGGAGTGGGGTGGAGCGCGGCGGCGAGCTCCAGCGCGCTGGCCGGTGGATGTGTCAGCTCTGCATTGACCGAGGTGGCGAGATGCTGGATGTTCGTGAACCGCACGACCTCCGCCGGTCGCGCGGCAAGCGAACGGGCGAATGGACGCAGCGCCTCGACGACGAACTCCGAGACGATGCGGTGCTCGACCGCGTCCTTCGCGCTGTCTTCGAGCTGGCGAGCGAGCTGCTCATCCTCTGCGTCCGTGGCGCCGCGCGCGACCGACCCGGCCATAGGTTGCGCGAAAGCCCGATCCCCCGACCGGCGGATCAGCAGCTCGGGTGATGCGCCGGCGAATGCGGTGCCGTCGGCGCCGGTCATGAGGTACGTGAAGCACGACGGGTAAGCGGCCCGAAGAGAACGCGCGACCATCGCTGCCGACACGACGCCATCTCCGCGTGCGAGCACCTCGCGTGCGAGCACGACCTTCTCCGCATCGCCTGCACGGAGGCGGGCCGCCGCGCTTCCGACCGCGGCGGTCCAGGCGACCGGGTTGCGAACGGACGTAATCTCCAGCTTGCGAGCCGCCCGCGCGGCCACCGCTGTCCCGGTCAGCTCCAGCAGCGCTTCCGCGTCCGCTGTCATGGCGGTGGCGTAGGTACGGCCGCGGACCCGCGTCACTGCCAGCGCCGGCACCCGGAGTAAGAGCGCGGGAAAGCCTGACCATGGCCCGCCGGGCTCGCGGTCCGGCCGGTACGCAAACCCACCGACCGCGATTGGTCCCGCCAACGACTCGCAAACCCTGCGCCAGAGCCGCGATGCGGCGAGCAGCCTGTTCACGCCGGCTTCGAAGTCGACCACCGTGCCGGCGGCATCCTCCAGCGCGACACCGCCCTTGGCGGCGACGAGGTCAAATGCCTTGCCGAGCGCGGCCACACTCACCGCATCCGGCATCGGTCGCTCGATGAGCAGCACCTCATGTCCGCTGTCTCGGGCGGCGCTAACCAGATCGATGAGGTCGGGCGTGCGGTCCAGCTCCCACGTGCGGACCGACGTCGCAGCCCTCACCGCTTTTCGATGTGTTCGCGCGCGGCCCGAAGCAGCGTGCGTTCGAAGTGATGCCTGACCAGCGTGCCGCTGGCTTCGAGCAGCTCGTTGAACAGCTCGAGCAGACGCCGCTCGGCGAGCTCGCGCGCCCCGCCCTCGGACTGGATGCGTTCACGGACGTATCGGTCGAAGAGATCTACGGCCTGGCGCGCGGTGCGGTCAACCGCCGCCGCATGGTCCTTGCCGAGGTCCATCAGTGCCCCTAACGGCACGCCGGCCCCGATCAGCTTCATGCCGGCTGCGATCGCGTCCAGGTCGTCGGCCGGGTACAGAGGCTCGGCGCCACCTTCCACCGGGACGAGAAGGCCGGCCTGCTGCAGGCTCATGAGCAGCGGCTCGGCCACGCCGCTGCGCTCAGCAAGCTCGGCGAGCGTGAGGGTCTGAGGCGCCGCAGGTCGGGTGACGGCGGCTACGAGCGCCTCATCCGACGGCTCGAGCTCGCCGGTCAGGAAGCGCTGGATCACGGTCAGCGTGAACCCCTGCTGCTGCAGCTCCTTGATCCTGCGCAGCCGGTCGAGGTGGCCCTTGCCGTACCAGGTGACGCGGCCTTCCCGGCGCGGCGCCTCCAGCAGGCCCTTTCCCTGGTAGAAGCGGATCGTGTCCACGGCCACGCCCGCCGAGCGCGCCAACTGTTCGATCCGGTACTCCATGAGTACTTACTCTAGTGGTCGTTCGAGGCTACGGTGCGGGGCAGCTTGCAGCCGTCGACGCTGACGAACGGTCGCCCAGCGTCAGCGGCAGGGTGGTCGTGCTGCCGCCCCGCATCACCGTGAGCTGCACCGTCTCGCCGGGAGCGTGCGTCTGGATCGCGCCGCCCAGAGTCTGTCCGTTGTTCAGCTCGACCGAATCCACCTTCTCGATCAGGTCACCCGTCTTGAGCCCGGCCTTGGCGGCGGGAGAGCCCGGCAGCGCGGCGGTCACCAGCACGCCATAGCCGGCGACGTCGACACCCCCGGCCAGGAATGCGTCCTCGGGCTGGTAGCACACGCCAATGTAGGGATGGCCGGGCTTGCGGCCCGCGATGAGATCCTGCGCGATTCGTTTGGCGATGAGGCTGGGGATGGCGTAGCCGATCCCCTGGCCCGCGGAGTTCGTCGCCGCGTTCACTCCGATCACGTTCCCTGCGGCGTCGGCCAGCGGACCGCCCGAGTTGCCGGGATTGATCGCGGCGTCCGTCTGAAGGACGTCAGGCAGGCTCTCGGCCGGCACCCCGCCGCTGGCGCTGGTCGAGATGGTGCGATGCAGCGCGGAGATGATGCCGGCTGTGACGGTGCTCTGGTTGCCCAGCGGGCTTCCGATCGCGACGACCTGCTGGCCGACCACGAGCTTGGTCGAATCGCCGAACTGCGCGAGGGGAAGAGAATCGTCGGCGACCTTCACCACCGCGATGTCCTGGAGGGGATCGTTCCCCTGGACGGTCGCGGTGAAATGGCGTCCGTCAGGCATCAGGACGATGACCTTGCTCGCGTTCGCGACGACGTGGTTGTTGGTGACGAGAAAGCTGACCGCGGTGTCGTGGGCGATGACGAATCCGCTCCCGATGCCACCACCTCCGCCAGTCTGGGTCACGATCAGCTCGGCCACCGCGGGTCCCAGCACCTGCACGACCTGCGCCGGATTGAAGCCGGCTACCGGCGCCGGGCTCACCACCGGGAGGGTGACCACAGCCGTCGGGATAGGCAGCGAGCTCGGGCTGGGCGACGTGCGGCTGCCGATGGGGTGTGTTGTACAAGCCGTGGCCACCAGGAGTCCGAGCGCAATGGCTGCAGAGGGCTTCACCAACCTCATCCGTATGTGTTCCAGTAATACATGCGGTCGAGCCACCCTGGATCGGAGCGGTACGCGCGCGCGAAGGATTCGACCGAGTCGACGTAGTCGAAGTCGTGGTTGTACTGAAAGATCGCGTTGCGCATGTTGTACGGCGCACCATTTCGGACCAGGTAGCGCGCGGCCGCGAGGATCGAGTCGTGAGGATCGTGGATGTTTCCGCCCTGCCCGTATTGAGTCCACGTGCTGGGCAAGAACTGCATCGGACCTTGCGCACCCGCGGTCGACGTGTCCTTGACGCGGCCGAAGTTGCTCTCGATGAAATTGATCGACGCGAGGTAGCTGGGGTCGACCCCGTAACGCTGCGCTGCCTCGCTGTAATAGGACCGCAGTGCGCTCAGGGCCTCGGTGTCGGTATACGCGTGGACGAAGTGGACGTTGACCAGGTAGTACTGGTCGATGCCCGCAAGGACATAAAGGGAATGCAGGGCTGCGACTGTGTTCTTGATCGGGCCCTGCATGGACGCCGGCAGAAGAGGGGTCACGGCGTTCTCCACGGATGCGTAGCCCGCGAGCTCATAGACGCGCAGCTCCTCCTGGCGCGCGGCGACGCGAAACGCGAAGGCCGCCCGGTCCAGGGCCAGCTCTCTGCGTATCCCATCGACCGCATTCGCCGGCTGCTGCGCCGAGATCGATGCCAGGTCGCTCGAGGCCTGAATCATCGCGAGCTCGGCGGCGATGATGCGAGCCGCCTCGTGATGAGCATTGGGGGCCACATCAGGGTCCTGCGCATGCACCGTGCTGCCCGGAAGCGCCATCAGCAGCGCGAGGATCCCCGCCGCTGCGACTCGGATCAGGCCGACCCCGTCATGACAGCCGGCGTGTCGCGTTCCTCTGGCACCGAAGGCAGATCTTCCGGATAAGGATCGGCGTCGGTGGGCCTTCGAAGCCCGACCGAGTCCAGCAGCCCGGAGATCTCATCACCCATCAGCTCTCCCTGGGCGATCAGGGCTTCGGCCGCCAGGTCGATCGCCTCCTTGTTCACGTACATCAGACGCCAGTCGTCGATGTACGCCGCGCCCAGGATCTGCGCGACCACGCGCCGGCTGCGCCGGTTGTTCAGCACCGCGCCGGCCCACGTGCCCTGCTCGTGCGCTCCCTGCGCGATCTCGGCCACGGAGATGAGCAGCTCGCCGATGTTGGCCGCCCTGGCCGACATCTTCGGATCGAGCTTGTCCGGCCCCATGCCGATCGTCCCGACCATGGCGGTGGCCTCGGCCGTCGCCATCCTCAGGTCCATGTAGACACCGCTGGTGCCCTCGCCGTAGAACACGTGCTCGCACGCGATTGAGCCGAGGTCATGCCGAATGTCGGCCGCCATCTGCGAGCGGAACTTCATCCATTCCTCCTCGGCGGGCATGTCCTTGTGGTAGCCGCCGATCTCGCCGATCGCCGTCGCGCGGCGACGAATCGAGAGCCGGACATGCGAGTGATCGGTCTTGAAGAAGTGAGACGCCACCGCGTGGCCGAGCTCATGCCTGGCCACCGCAATCTTGTCGCGTTCGGTGTACTCGACAGGAATCGCGAGGCCGGCCTCCACGTTTCCCATCGCCTCGCGAAGGTCCTTCCAGTTGAACGCGTCGCGGGCGTCCTCGAACGCGTAGAGCAGTGACAGCGAAAGGACCTGCTCGATGTCCGCCGGCGAGTATTTGTCGGTGATGCGCGCGAACTCATCGCGGCGGCTCGGCGTGTCGAGCGCCGGGTCGTGATTCTTCTTGTCGAAGTACAGAGCGGCGATGTCCTTGCGGTCTTCGCGACTGGGAAGGCGGAACACGATCTGGCGGCCAAATCGCCCCGGCCTCGTGAGGGCTTCATCCAGCACAGAGGGCCGGTTGGTGGCGCCGATGAAGAGAATGTTGTAGTTGGGGGCCTTCAGCGCGGGGATGCGCAGCTGCAACCGCGTGCCGTTGAACCCGATCACGCGTGGAATGAAGAGTCCATCCAGGGTAAGGTTCACCAGGCCGCGCAGCTGACGAACGAGCATGCCCGGGTTGTCGATGCCGTCCATCAACACCAGCAGCATGTTCAGGCCGAGCTGCCCACCGCCGAACATGCCGCCCATGCCGCCGCCCATCGCTCCGCCCCCCTGCGTTCCAGAACGCCGCTGGCCGAGGGCATCGATCTCGTCGATGAACACGATGCAGCCGCCCCAGGTCTTGGCCTTCTTCCGCGCCGCGCGCACCATGAGGAAAACACTCAGCGCATCGATGCCCAGGAACATGCCGGCAAACGATCCGCCGGCGGCGATGTAGATGGGCACATGAAGCGATGACGCGATCGCCTTGGCGAGCATCGTCTTGCCGGTGCCCGGAGGGCCGACCATGAGCACCCCGCGCTCACGCTTGCCGCCGGCCTTGACGTAAAGCCTTCCGTGCTCGATGAGCCGCAAGATGCGGCGCATCTCGGTCACCGCAGCTTTCTGGCCGCGGACGTCTTCCATGTTCACCCCGAAATTCGCGTCGTCCGGGTTGATCATGGTCTTGCCGATTCGCGTGTAGATGTAGAACGGGCCGAGGAACAAAGCGAAGTTCGCCGCCAGCAGGAACAGCACGTAGAGCAGGTTGGTGAGCCCGGCGACGATGGCTTGCGGAAGTGCCGCGAGGGCGTCGGCCGGTGGCAGGCCGAAGAGGAGGTCGGCGCCTGCGAAGTAGAGGATCGGGAGCGCGGCTAAGAACAGTGCCCGCTTCCAGAAGATGGCTCGGTTGGTCTCGACAGTGCGGGTGAGGGTGTCGGTCTCAGGGGAGATTCGCTCGCGCAGGATGAGCGAGCGCCGCACCATGCTGAGCAGGCCACGGCAGAGCAGCATCGCCACAAAGGCATCTGCGATCGACCATGCGAGCCCCAGCTGCAAGAAGATGTAGGTGAACGCAAAGGTCGAAGCGCCGACGAAGAGCGTGAAGATCCAGAAGATGATCACGGCGGGTCACTCACTATACGTCGCCCGGTTTCATCGGGCTCCGTTCTAGATCGCATGGCCAGCACGATGACGAACGCGATCCCTACAGCGACGATCAGGTCGCCCGGGCTGTAGGCCTCCACGGGACCCCACCTCAGCACGATCCAGTCGGCCAGCCAGTTCAGGTGCGTGCCCGGACCCATGAGGGTGTACTGACCGACCTGTCCACGCTGGACGAGTGCGCTCGCCACCTGGGGCGCCACCGGCATGCGCCCACCATTGGCAGCGATCTCAAATAGGTTGATGGCCGATCCCGCCGCGACCAGCCAGATCCCTGGAAGCCGTTCGATGTGCCAGATCGTCCAGGCGAGAACAGCTGTTAGCGCAGCCACATACGCCCACTGACTCCCGTCGATTCGGTTGAGCGGAGGAAAAATGGTCGCTGCGCGCACGACCAGGGCGGCGACCACGAGCCACGGCCACCGAAAGCGAAGTCGGGCGAGGTTGCCGACCTTTCCGCCCGTCGCGAAGCCGGCGACAAGGCCGACCGCGAGCGCGGCCAGCCAAATCATCAGTCAGCCGCGAGTCTTGACGCCGCTCCCGCCAGGACCTTGACGCCGATCGGCAGCGCATCCTCGTCGATCCGAAACCCGGGCGAATGGTGCGCGGTTGGGGGCTCGCCCTTCGGCATCGCTCCGAGCATGAAATAGCAGCCGGGTATGCGCGTCAGGAATTCCGCGAAGTCGTCGCTCACGGTCAGCGGCCGGCCGAGGATGCTCGCCTTGTCGCCGATCAGCGAGTGGCCCACCTCGAGCACCGTTCGCGTCACATTCGGTGCATTCATCAGCGGCACTGTGCCATGGACCAGGTCGAGCTTCGAGTGGATGTCGAACTCGCTGTCGGTCTCGCGCAGCAGGTCGTGCAGCCGATCGAGAGCCTGCTCGCGCAGCGACGCGTTGAACGTGCGCAGGCTGCCCTTGACGAGGACGCTGCGCGGCACGATGTTCCACGCTCCATCGCTTCTGACGTCGCCGACGGTGGTGTGGCACTGCACGCCGTCTGCCTCAAGTCCTTCGACTACTGTGTGCAGTCGCTCCACGAAAAACGCCTGCGCGGCGAGCACATTTCCGCGCCTTCCCATCATGCCTCCATGTCCGCCCGGTCCTGCGAACCCGATCTCGAATGCGTCGGATCCGGCCCACATCAGGCCTGGCTTCGAGATCACGGTGCCCGACTCGAGGAAGCTGGCCACGTGAAGGCCGATGATCGAGTCGGGATGGTGATCGTCGAGCAGGCCTTTGGCAATCATCGCCTTCGCTCCTTCGACGATCTCCTCCGCGGGCTGAAAGACGAAGACGTAGCGACCGCGGATATCCCAGATCCGATCCACCAGCGTACGGGCGACGCCGATCATGATCGCCATGTGTGCGTCGTGACCGCACGCGTGCATGCGACCGTCGGTCCGCGACGAGAACGCGACGCCCGACTCTTCGTGGATCGGAAGGCCGTCGATGTCGGCTCGAAGCATCACCGTCTTGCCCGGCTTTCCGGTGTCGAGCAGCGCGACCACTCCCGTCTCGGTGGGACACGGCTTGAGCTCCAGGCCGAGCTCGCGTAAACGCGCACCGAGCTGCCGGCTCGTCTCGTGCTCGCTGAAGCTCACCTCCGGGTGGCGGTGGAAGTGACGCCTGAGCTCGATCACCTCGTCGAGCACCGACCGGCTTGGCAGCGGCGTCGTGGAGGAGTCTTCGGTCACGGGATGGCAACCAGGCTGTATCCGCGCGCGGTCGCCCGTACGAAGTTCTGGCCGAGTCCCACCTCCAGCACATCCAGGCGACGCCTCAGCGTCAGCAGCGCGGAATGCACGGTGGAGTGGGCCGCGTTGCTGCGAAAGAGGCCGGCCTCGATCAAGTCGCGGGCTGTCGCCGGCTTTGAGCCCTGTGCGAGGAACAGCACCAGGGCGGTCTGCTGCTGGGTGAGCCGGACATCATCTCGGCCCAGCGTGACAGTTCGGTGCGTCGGGTCGAACTCGAGACGACCGAAGCGGTAGCTGCCGGGACGGCCGGTTCCGCGTTCGACCAGCCGAGCCGCAAGGTCTGAGTAGATGTGCGCCATCGGCACGTTGCCCTTGACGAAGTAGGAGCTGGCACCGAGCTCGTAGGCCTTGCGGATCGCAGCGGAGTTGACCTGCGCGGCGGACAGCACGATCACGGGCAGCCCGGGGTGGTGGTGGCGAATCCAGGTCAACAGGTCGAAGCCCGAGTCCTCACCCTCGTCGAGGACCAGGTCGAGCAGCACGGCTGCCATGCGCTCCCGTTCGAGAATTGCCTGCGCCTCCGGTGCCGAGGAGGAGACCATCGGCCGGTAGCCCAGGTCGTGCAGGTCGATCCTCAGCTGCTGCTGCATCGCCGCCTCGTCTTCCACGATCAAGACCGCCGAACCGAGGACGTCCGCCGGGCGGTAGACCTCGAGACCGGGAGGCAGCGGGGGCAGGCGCACCTCACGACCACGGACCGAGCTGCTGGACTTGGTTCTGATGCTTTGATTTTCCAAGAATTGACCTATATTATTTTTTACGAGTATTGACTGGACCTGAACACCGAAGTACAATTGGGGCCGCGCATACTCTCTGCCGGGCCTGGCGGCAATTGGAATTACAAAGGGGTAGGGCAGCGATGACCTGGGGAATCAAGGTTCAGCGATTGGCCATCGTGTTCACGGTGATCGGAGCCCTCGCGCTTGCGTCAGGCGCCAACTGGGCCGACTGGTTCACCTGGCTCTTCAGCTGGTAGCAGTCTAGGAATCTGAGCTTCGGCGCTCACGCGAGCGCCGGATCGCGGGGGGCAGCAGGGCGTACAGATCCGCCCGATCGACCGCTTTGCTCATGTAGCCGACTACGTCCGGATCGTCGGTCCCAGAGGGGAACACGGGGTAGGCGGTGTAGAAGATGACCGGCACCTTCTGCCCGCGTGCCCTCAGCTCGTTGAGCAGCCCCCAGCCGTCCATCGGTTCGGGAAGCATCAGGTCGATGATGGCAACCTCCGGCGCGTCCGACTGCGCCTTCTCCAGTGCCTGGTCTGCGTCCTCGGCCATGGACACCTTGTAGCCGAGCATCCGCAGGTCGGTTTCCAGGATCACGCGCCACGCCCTCTCGTCATCGACCACCAGCACGGTGGAGCCTCGCAGCTCCTCGGGTGTGGGCGCGATCGGCTTGGGCGGGGTGAACGGCACGGGGTTAGTGTATCGGTGGCAATGCCTAACCCCGCCCGGCGAGGCGCCAGGACTCATGCTCCGGCACGGTCTGTAAAGCACGCACTCACCAGGCCTACTGCCGCGCCGCGCACGTCAAAAAGCGGAGTCGGGCCCTCGGCCGCCGCCCTCATCCACGAACTTGGCAGCTGTGTGACCGAAGCAGACCTCGTGCAGGTCCTGTACCACGGGCTGCGTCCGCGTTTCGGCTACGACGTCATCAACCTGCACGTGCTCGAGCGCGAGGGTTGGTTTCGATCGCTCGCGATCGACTCCGGCGTCCTCCAGGATGTCCGCCGGCGCCCCCTTCGTGAATCGATGTTCGCCAGGCAGTACGCCAATCCGCGAACCGCGGTCCTGACCGGCCTGTCCAGGACGCAGCTGCTGGTGGGCAAGGGACCAGGAGTCGGGCGAGACACCAAGACGGCGGTCTGGGTGCCGGTCGAGCACCAGGGCGAGCTAATCGGCAGCGTGATCTACCAGTCGTACCGCAAGCGCCGGGTGCCGGCGACCGAGACCGCGTTCCTGGAGGAGGTTCACAAGCGACTTGGCGTCCTCGTCAAGAACGCCTCGCTCAACGAGCTGACCCGCAACCAGGCTCGCCGGCTCGAGGCGCTGAACAGCGTCGCGCGGGCGATGGCTTCGACGCTTGACGAGACGAGCGTGCTGACCGGGCTTCACACCACCCTTCGCGAGCTGCTGCCCGTCGACGCGCTCGAGATGGTTGCCATGCAAGACGACGGGACCGAGCGGCTGCGGCTGATGCACGTCGAAGCGGACTCTGCGCCGACCTCGCGCTGGCTGCCGGCGCGCTCGCCGATCGCCGCCGCCGCCCGCGCGGTAATGCGCGACTCAAAACCTCTGCTCGTGCATCAGCCGAACTCCTCGCTGTGGGTGCCGATCAAAGAGGGTGGCGTCACCCGGGGAGCGCTCGGCATCCGCTGTTCCCGCGCGTACGCGTATGAAGATTCGACGGCGGCGTTCCTGGAGCTCGTCTCCGACGAAGCCACGCTCGCGCTGCGCAACGCCCGAAGCTACGAAGCCATCGAGGACCAGCGGCGCCGGCTCGAAGTGGTCAACTCGATCGGTCGCCGGCTTGCGTCCAGCCTCGACCGCTGGTCGATCATGCGCACGCTGCGCGAGGAGCTTGCGACCTTCCTGAACTTCGACGGCTTCATCCTCGCCACGATCACGCAGACCCCAGAAGGACCCATCGCGGAGGGCTATCAGTACGTCGCCGGCGTCGAGGAGGTCGTCCCGCCCGTCGCACTCGCCGTCACCGGGCCATCTCGCGAGGCGTACGAGACCGGCAAGCCCGTGCTCGTGCGCAGCTCGCCCTGGGCGAGAAGCTTCCAGCGAAAAGACCTTGAACGGGAGCGATGGACGGTGGGCCGCGGCGCGGCCGTCTTCGTCTCCGGACCGCCGACGGACACGCGCCTCGTGTCGCGTTCCTTCGTATGGGTTCCAGTCCTGAGCGGCGACGTCATCACCGCCATGCTGTCCTTGCAGTCGTACCACGAGGCGGCGTTCGACGACTGGGACGTGAAGCTGCTCCAGGACGTCGCCGCGAACGTGAGCCTGGCGCTTGCCAACGCAGATCACTTCGCGCAGGCCCAGACCGAGCGCGCACGACTGGAAGCTCTTCACATCCTGGAGATGGGTGTCGCGGGAGCATCCGACGAACGCCAGATCGCCGAAGCCATCTTCTCGGCCGTCAGCGATTACCTCGCGGCGACTCACATGGTCCTGGCGTACCTGGACGCCGCCGGCAACATGGCCGGGTTCACCGGCGAGCGGGGCGGAGAGGTCGATGCGATCGGCCCGGTGCCGGTCGCCAACGCTCCGTTCTTCCGCCGCATGATCGAGCACGGCGGGACCGTCCTGGACGTGGGCGCGGGCGAACCAGCCGACCTGGATGGCCCGATCGGCCAATATCTCTTCACGCGCTCGCCGAGCCAGGTGGCCTGGGTGCCGATCACGCAGGCCGAGCGCGTGGTCGCGGGAATCGCCGCCATGCGCAACGACGGAGCCCATTTTCAGCCGGCGCATCTCAAGCTGCTGGAGACCGCCGCGCCCGTGGTTGGCATCGCGCTTCGCACCATGCGCCTGCACCACGCGAATGAGCTGGCCCTGGCGCAGTCGGTTCGCATCCAGGAGCTGGCCGCGCTTGCCGGGCACGAGCTCATGAGCGTGGTGGCGAACATCGCAGACCAGGCGAGGACGATGCTCGAATGTGCCGGCGCGGTGTGCTGGGCGTTCGACATCGAGGGCCGCATCAGCGCGACGAGAGGCAGCGGCGACGCCGCAGCCGAAGACGTGCTGTCGTGGGCGGGTCTCAGCTCGGAGGAGAGCTGGCGCGACGCGCCGACCGGCCTGATGAGCGGAACGTCGCACGGTCAGGCGTGGAGCTTGATTCCCCTGTGGTACGGCGACCGGCTCGTCGGAGCCATCGGTTCGGTTCACGCGTCAACACAGCCGGCCGAGGCGACCTCGGGCGCGCTGGACTTTGCGCGCCACGCCGCGGTCGCGATCGAGAACTCTCGACTGGTCGCTGAGACGCGCGGCCGCATCCGCACGCTCGAGGCGGTGGCCGCGTTCACGCAGCTCACCCCGACCGAGCCCGATCGCGCCCGGTCGGAGATGGCCAGGCTTGTGAGCCGCGCCCTGGCGAGTTCACAGGGAGAGCTCTGGTTGCTGAAGGACGGCGAGCTCGTCCGGCGCCTGGACGACGGCGAGACCGCGCCCAAGGTGCCGGTGACCGACAGTGCCCAGCTGCTGCGGGCGCTCGCATCACCCGCCGGAAGCCGCCGCTTGCGCGCGCTGCTCGACCTGCTGGGCGCGCCGGCTGACGCTTTCGCCATCCCGATCCAGGTCGAGGGCCGCCTCGCCGGTTTGCTGGTGGCGAGGATGACCGGTGGAGGCGCCGAGACGCGGCGTCTGGCGGCCGTACTCGCCGGCCAGGCGGCGGTCCTGATCGGTCAGCTCGAGCTGGTCGACGCGCTGGATCGCGAGCGCCGGATGATGAACGCGATCCTCCGTCACTCACCCGTCGGAGTGATGCTGGAGGACGCGGCGGGTCGCATCGTCTACGCCAACCCGGAGGTCGAGACGATCTACAACCTGCAGGCGTCCGAGATGCCGGGGCGAAAGCCTGCCGAGATCTACGCTGCGGCGGGCGCCGTCCAGGGCGATGTCGGCGAAACCGATGGGACGCTCGAGCTGCGCATGCACGACCCGGATCGCACCGTCCACGTGCGCCGAGTCATCATCCCGGGACTCGAGGGCGAGCCCGCCGGAATCCTGACATTGCATGAGGACGTGACCGCGCAAAGGCTCGCGCTGGAGGCCAAAGACCTGATGCTGCGTGCCATCGGCCACGAGGTTCGAAGCCCCGCGGCGGCGATGAAGAACACGCTCGCCGGGATCATGCAGTGGGACACGACGATCGACCCGCACGGCCGGCGCGAGCTGATCCAGGAGGCGTACGAGTCGTCTGACAGGCTGCTCAGCCTCGTCGAGAGCCAGCTCATCATCGCCAAGCTGGAGACCAGACATTTCGAGCCGAGCCCCGAGCCGGTCGACCTGGGCCCCGCCATCGACGGCGTGATGGCGGTCCTGCTGCACCGATACCCGGAACGTTCGGCCGCGGTGCAGGTGAGTCTGCCCGCGAGCCTGGCGCCCGCATACTGCGAGCCCACCCACCTGGGCCAGGTGTTGACCAACCTGATCGGCAACGCGCTCGAGTACACGTCAGGTGCGGTGCTGGTCGAGGCCGGTCAGTCGCAGCGGGGCTGGCTCGAGGTCACGGTCACCGACCACGGCCAGGGCCTCCCGGCCGCCAGCGCGGAGACGCTCTTCGAAAAGACGGGGCCGGCTGGGCGCAACCGGTCGCAGGGGGGCCTTGGGCTCGGTCTCTATCTCTGCCGCCTCGTCGTCGAGCGCTCGTTCGGAGGCCGGATCTGGGTCGCGTCGAGCGACCGCACCGGCACGACGTTCAAGTTCACGGTCCCGGCAAGGAATCGGCCCTAGTTCTCCGTTAGACGTCTAATGACCACCGCGCTGATGTGGGTGAGGGTGGGCGGCGGCATGGAATCGATCCCAGACCACCACCGCCACGGGCCCGCCGACGGTGACTTTCCACCGCCTGGCGGACCTTGGGAAGCGCTCATCCTCAGCGGACGCGTGGTCGGTTGGGCCGGCGAGGGCGGCCTACGGGCGGCACGGCGCAGCGCCGAGCTCGGCCAGCAGCTCGTCGAGCAGCATCGCGACCACCTGCTCGGTCGGCTCGGCCACAAGCTTCGCTCTTCGGTGCTCGCGCTCCAGGAATCGGCTCGGCAGGCAGCCTTCGGCCGCCCAGAGCTGCTCGAGGCGGTGTTCGAGCAGGCGCAGGAGGTCGGCCGGCGCGCCGCCGCGCTGGAAGCGGCGGCAGTCCAATCGAAGGACCGCGCGCGAGGCGTTGGACTGGGCGCGGTGCTCAACCTGGCGATCCCAGGAGCCGCGCGCGAGCTGCCCAGGGACGCGGTCGTCCTCGGGTCCGAGCCTGCGCTGGTCGAGGCGTTCTCTCGGGCCAAGGAATGGCTCGGTTCCGAAGGCTTGAGCATCGGTGCGGAACCCATCGGGTCCTGGTGGAAGGTGCGGATCGACGCGTCGGGTCCGCGCCGCGCGATGGCCGTGCCCGAGATGGGCGAGCCCCTTCTCCGGCTGATCGTCGACACCCACCTGGATGGGTGGCTCGACGCGGCCCGGCCGAACGGCGTGGACATTTACCTTCCGGCCGTCCGTCGTTGACAAGCGAGCCACGGCCGCGGATCCTCGACGGATCTTCAGCGCCCAGGCGGCCCATCCGCGTCGTTGCAGCTTCCGCTCCTCGCTTACGCATCAACGGATGCGCTCGCTCCGGTGCTCAGCCGGTCCACTGGGGTCCCCATGGCTTCGCCATGGGAGGGACCCCTGATCACCGAATCTCTCGCCGAGGCCCGCGGCCGTGGCTCTAGTCCATCGCATAGTGGCGCCGAACCCGGGGCCGTACACCGGGCCCGGCACCAACACCTGGATCGTCGAGGCCGGCCCGGTCGTGGTTGTGATCGACCCGGGTCCCGACGATGAAAGCCACCTCGAGGCAATCGAAAAGCGGCTCGCCGGCGCGACGATCGGAGTCGTGCTGGTGACCCATTCGCACCCCGACCACCTGCCCCTTGCCGAGCGTCTCGCTGCGCCGCATCACGCGGCGGTTCGGCGTTACCCCGAGCTCGGTGACAACGATGTGGTCCGTGTCGGTACGCTCAATGTGACCGCGCTTCACACCCCTGGACACAGCGCCGACCACCTCGCTTTCTGGCTCGCAGGCGACCGCGCCATGTTCACCGGCGACCTCATCCTCGGGCGCGGAAGCTCGATGGTCACGTACCCGGAAGGCGACGTCGCGGCATACCTGCGCTCGCTCGACAGGCTGGTCTCGCTCCATCCACGCGTCCTGTTTCCAGGCCACTGGGACCCGGTCGAGGACGCAATGGGAAAGATCGCGGAGTACCGCGTCCACAGGCTCGAACGCGAGGCGCAGGTGCTGGCCGAGGTGAGGCGGGGCGGTGGCACTGCGGCTGAGCTGACCCGGCGCGTCTACGGACAGCTCGATGATCAGCTGATGGCTGCGGCCGAGATGACGATGCGCGCTCATCTGCACAAGCTCGTCGACGACGGATTGGTGCGCACCAGCGGCACCGGCGACCAGGAAATCTTCGACGCGTCGGTATAAGGCGCGGGGGAGATCTGCGGATCTCCCCCACGGAACCCCCTCTGGGTTTCTCCATGCCACGAATGGAGACGTTTGGACGTGGAATGTCGGAGACGGCCGGGCGAAGCCCGGCCTACAGGCCACGCTGTGTCTCACGTAGCCTGCATTCGGTGATCAGAGAGCCGCGGCCGGGGATCCTCGACGGATCTTCGGCGCCCATGCGACCCATCCGCGTTGTTGCGGCCTCCGCTTCTCGCTCACGCATCAACGGATGCGTTCGCTCCGATGCTCGGCCGCGCCTAGCATCTGGGCCACCTGGCCACCGAATCTCTCGCCGAGGCCCCCGACCGTGGCTCTAGCCAGGCCGCCGATTCTTTCGCTGTCCGCGGCCGAGCTGGAGGCCTGGCTCGAAGCCAACGATGCGCCGGCGTATCGCAGGCGGCAGCTTTGGGGCTGGCTGGCGCGCGGCGCGTCCTCGTTCCAGGCCATGCACGACGTGCCCAAACAGCTGCGCGCGGCGCTGGAGCGTGATTTTCGAATCACCTCGCTCCGCTCGGTGGCGACAAGTCGGGCCGACCGCAGTCTCACGACCAAGACGCTGTTCGAGCTCGACGGCGGCCATTCGGTGGAGGCGGTCGTGATGCGGTATGCGGAACGTTCCACGCTCTGCATCTCGTCGCAGGCAGGTTGCCCGATCGGGTGTCCGTTCTGCGCCACCGGCAAGTTTCCATTCGGGCGCAACCTCAAGGCGCACGAGATCGTCGAGCAGGCCGTCGACGCCGTCCGGGTGATTGCGGTCGAGGAGCGGCGCCTGTCGCATGTCGTGTTCATGGGCATGGGCGAGCCGATGGCGAACTACGCGGCGGTGGTCGAATCGGTGCGCAGGTTGTCCGACCCAGAGCTGCTGGGCATCAGCCCGCGGCGCATCGTCGTGTCGACCAGTGGTTTGATCCCGCGGATCGTCGAACTTGGAACTGAGCGTCTGCCTGTGACCCTCGCCATCTCCCTGCACGCCGCGCGCGATGAGCTGCGCGATGTGCTCGTGCCCATCAACCGCAAGTACCCGGTTCACGACCTGGTCGACGCGGCCCAGGCCTACGCGTATACGACCGGCCGCCGCGTGAGCTACGAGTGGGTCCTACTCGCCGACGTCAATGACACAGAGCGGGATGCAAAGGAGCTCGGCCGGCTCCTGCGCAAGAAGCTCGCGCACGTCAACCTGATCCCCTTCAACCCGGTCGAGGACACTCCCTACCGTGCCCCGGACCGGGCTGCGATCAGGCGCTTCAAAGAAATGGTCGAGGCGCAGGGATTGAACGTCACGGTGCGGGACACGCGGGGTCGAGAAGCGGATGCTGCGTGCGGCCAGCTGCACGAGCGCGTCATGCGCAGCAAAGTCTCAGCTCCTTAATGCTCTACGCCGGGACGTCCGGTTTCAGCTATGCCGGCTGGAAAGGAAAGTTCTATCCCCCCACGCTCTCCGGCGCGCGGATGCTCGCGTTCTATGCGGAGCGCTTGAATGGAGTCGAGCTCAACGGCAGCTTCTACCGCACGCCGCCTGAGACCGCGATGTTGAAATGGGCCGCCCAGACGCCGGCCGGCTTTCGTTTCTGCATGAAGGGAAATCGAGGCCTGACCTACTCCGCCGAGGCCTTCGACAAGGTCGGGCTGGCCCGCATCCTCGCCGGGCGGCTTGCCACGCTGGGCGAGCGCCTCGGGCCGATCCTCCTGCAGTTTCCGCCGACCCGCCAGCTGAACGTGGGCCTTCTCGATGCGCTCCTCGCCGCGTTCGGCGGCCCGGTTGCCGTCGAGTTTCGTCACGAGTCGTGGTTCTGCGACGAGACCTACCGCGTGATTCGCGCGCACCAGGGTGCGCTGGTCGTCACCGACGAAGAGAAATGGCCGCGGGCGCCGCGTAAGGAGCTGGGGCCTCTGGCCTACTTCCGGCTGAGGCGCGGCTATACGGTCGCCGCGCTGAGGCCGTGGATCGACGAGGTGCGATCGGCGATGGCTGCACACGATGAGGTCCACGTGTACTTCAAGCACGACCCCGAGGCACCAGGCCTCGCGCAGCGACTGATGAGGTCAGTTACGAAGGGCGCGACCGAAGACCCTCGGCGAGAGATTCGGTGATCCAGGTGGCCCAGGTTCGGGTGAGGCGACGAGCAGCGCAGCGAGCGCATCAAGTCGATTCGTGAGCGAGCAGCACAGGAGCTGAACCCGAAGTTGGGCCGCATGGGCGCCGAAGATCCGTCGAGGGTTCTTCCGGGCGCGCCCTACACTGCAGCGGTAGCCGGTTCGCGGCCGGCTCGCGCGCGCCGGATCAGGATCGGGATGGCGATCGCTGCGATCACGACCATGACCGCGGAGGCGAGCTGGGCCTGCCGCAGGCCCAGGAACACGGCGGAGTCCGTGCGCAGGAAGCTGAGAAAGAATCGCCCTGCCGCGTACAGGCCGAGGTAGATCAGCCCGACCACCCCATCCGGAAGCCGCACCTTGAGCCGCTGGTGGAAGGGAAGGATGGCGGCCAACAGCGCGAGCATGAGGATCATCTCGTACGCGACCTCGGGGTGGACCACCTTGCCAGGCTCGCCCAGCGTCGCCGCGTTTACGTATTCGACGCCCCACGGCAGGTTGGTCGGCGTCCCGTGGTGCTCGCCGTTGATGACGTCGCCGATCCGTCCGACGGCCAGGCCGATCATCGTTGCGGCGCCGCCCGCGTCAACGATCTTCAAATAGGAAAAGCGCGACCTGCGGGCCCAGATATAAGCCCCCAGCGCGGCGCCGAACAATCCGCCCCACTGGCTGATGCCGCCTTCTGTGATCGCGAAAATTCGGAGCAGCTGTCCGCCGCTGAAGAGCTTGAAGTTTTCCCAGACATAAAGGAGACGTGCACCGATCAGCCCGAGCACGACCATCCAGGCCACACCGTCCGAGCCACGTGCGGTGTCGACCCCATCCTTCTGTAGGAGCCACAAACCGAGCCGCGCCGAAGCCAGAATGCCGAGCACCGAGAAAACACCGTGCCACGTGATGAGGAAGGGCCCAATGCGGAAGAGGTTGGGGTCGAGGTCGATGACGATCGTGAGGAATGTCATGCGGGCACGCCAATCACGCGCTGAAGGCGTGACATCGCAACGTCCTTGGAAAGCAGCGCAAGCGTGTAATCGATCGGTGGTGAGATCTTCTTGCCGGTCACGGCAAGGCGGATTGGCATGAAGGTCTTGTTCGGGCCAAGTCCCGACTTCTCGACGACTCCCATCAGCGCGTCGTGAATCGGCTCGGGCTCCCAGGAGACGTCCTTCAGGACGACCATGGCGGCGCGCACTCTCTCCACCGCATCTGGATCGAGCTCCGGCGGCGGGGGATCGGTCCAGAGGTATTCGAGTAGGCCGGCCGCATCCGCCAGCCTGGCTATGCGCGTCTTCAGCGCCGGCACAGCGCGCCGGATCGTCGACTCTTCGAGCCTGGGTAGGAACGGCTGTAGCCGGCGGACCAACTCTTCCTCATCGAGCCGGCGGATGTACTCGCCGTTGATCCAGTTGAGCTTTTCCCAGTCAAAGCGCGCGCCCGCATGCTGCACGCGATCGAAAGAGAACACTCTGAGCAGCTCGTCGAAGGTGAAGATCTCTTGTGCGGTGCCGGGATTCCAGCCCAGCAGCGCGAGGTAGTTGATGAGGGCCTCCGGCAGGTAGCCCTGCTCGCGGTAAAGCGCGAGGTTCGCCTCGGGGTGCTTGCGCTTGGACAGCTTGGCACCGTCCTTGGCCAGGATCAGCGGCATGTGTGCGTACGCGGTCGGGCGTTCATAGCCGAGGGCGTCGATAAGCATCAGCTGATAAGGCGTGTTGGAAAGGTGCTCTTCGCCGCGAATCACGTGGCTGATCTTCATCGTTGCGTCATCGACCGGGCTCGCGAACTGGTACGTCGGAAAGCCGTCTGATTTCATGATGATGAAGTCGCCGATGAGCCCGGCGTCGAATGACATCTCTCCGCGGATCATGTCCGGGAACTTGATCTCGCCGCCAGGGACCTTGAAGCGCACTGTGAACTCCATGCGGTCCTTGGGGGGATCGATCAGGCATCGGCGGGAGTACTTGTAAGGGCGCTTTTCCGCTTGCGCCTGCTTGCGCTCGGCGTCGAGCTCTTCGGGGGTGCAGTAGCACTTGTAGGCCTTGCCCTCAGCGAGCAGCTTCGACGCGTGCTGCCTGTACAGGTCGACGCGCTCGGACTGCCGGTACGGCGCGAATGGACCGCCTCTATCCGGACCTTCGTCCCAATCCAGCTCGAGCCAGCGCAGCGATTCGTAGATCACCTGCTCGTACTCGGGACGATTGCGTTCCAGGTCGGTGTCGTCGATGCGCAGCGTAAAGCCGCCGCCGTGCTGGCGCGCGAACAGCACGTTGTAGAGGGCGGTGCTCGCCGTGCCCAGGTGAGCGAAGCCGGTAGGACTGGGCGCGATGCGCACCCGGACCTTGGATGCGTCGGGCACGACCATATGCTACGGAGTGTCACGCGACGGAGGCCCGC
Source organism: Candidatus Dormiibacterota bacterium (assembly GCA_035602315.1). Lineage (GTDB taxonomy): Bacteria > Chloroflexota > Dormibacteria > Dormibacterales > Dormibacteraceae > Palsa-870. Next base: position 18,792 of record DATNML010000148.1, on the reverse strand, counting down.
AGCAGATTCGCGGCACAGGCGGCCGGAGCCAAGGAGCCGACGAGCACGCGAGGGAGCGCATCGCGTAGATGCGTGACCGAGCGCGCGCAGGAGGCGACGCAGGCTTCAGCGCCGCAGGCGCCCGGCCGCCTGGGCCGATGAAGCTGCAAGGGACTTCCGGCGCGCGACACTCAGTGGCCGGAACACTCGCCCTGGTCGGAGGCGACGAGTTCAATCCCGGCAATGAAGAGCAAGATCGCATCCTGGCCGCCAACGCAAAACCCGGAGCGGCATTCGTTGTTCCGACCGCCGCTGCTCGACAGGGTCCGGAGCAAGCGGTCGCTCATGCGACGCGCTGGTTCAAGCAGTTCGGCCTCGAGCTGCAAGAGCTGCCCGTCCTGAAGCGAACGGACGCCAACTCAAAGGAGTTGGCCGCCCTGGCCCGAACCGGTGGGTTCTTCTACCTGGTGGGTGGCGATCCCGGGTTGGTGGCACAGGTCCTCCGCGATTCAAGGGTCTGGAATGCAATCTTCGAGGCCTGGCGTGAGGGCTCATCCCTGGCAGGATCGTCAGCCGGCGCGATGGCGCTTGGCGGCCATTCGCTCATTCGGGCGACCTGGCCGAACCGATTCAACCGCCGGCCCACCGAGGCACTCGGGTTGGTGCCGGAGACCGCGGTGCTGCCCCATTTCGAAACTTTCGGCCACCGGTGGGTCGTGTCCGCTGAAAGAGAGCTGCCGGGTACGACCTTGCTCGGCATCGACGAACGCAGCGCTGCGGTCTGGATGAAGGACGAATGGCGGGCCTATGGTCCGGGCTCCGTGACGGTGATCAAGGGTTCGAAGATCGAGCGCTTCCCGTCGGGGTCTCAGGTGTTGGGCCTGCCAGTGCCCGTCCGTATGCTTCCGACTCAGTGATCAGGTCGGTGACACGGCGGCCGCCGCGGACCCTTCGCTCCGGCTTCCTGCAGGTGGGTGCTCTCAAGGTCCATCACACCCACGGCGGCCGCGGGTCGCCCGTGCTCTTCATCCACGGCCTCGGCTCGTCCGGCTACATCGAGTGGCGCTTCAATCTCGAGGCGGCGTCGGTCAGCCACCGCGTCTACGCGCCCGACCTGCCCGGATTTGGCCGCAGTGAGAAACCTCGGGCCCGCTATGGCATCCCGTACTTCACACGTTTCATCGAGCGCTACGTGGAGGGACGCGGGCTGCGCTCCGTGGCCGTCGTCGGCACTTCTCTCGGGGGCCGGGTGGCGCTCGAGCTGGCGCTGGAGAATCCTCGGCTGGTGCGCAAGCTGGTGTTGGTCAACGCGCTCGGCCTGGGACGGCCCAACGTCCACGTGTCGTACGGCCTGGTGACGATTCCCCGACTGGGCGAGGCGGTGATGAAAGTCGCGCAAGACGCCCTTCGATGGGCGCCGTCTCAAATCATCAGGCGTGTCGCCGGCCGGCTGTCGGGCGCCAGCCACGACCTCAAGCGAACCATGGACGACGCGTACCTCGACAACCTCCGCGAGCTCTACGCCGCCAAGGGTTATCACGACGCTTACCTGGCGACTGTGCGCTCGCTGGTCACTCCGAAAGCCATGTTTGGCGGCCAGCACGACGTGACGACGCGGTTGACCGAGCTGAAGATGCCGGTTCAGTTCATCTGGGGCGCCGACGACCCGCTGTTCCCCGTCGCACACGCTGCGCGCGCACACTCGTTGATCGAGCACTCGAGGCTCGCTGTGATCGAAGGCGCCGGACACACGCCCCAGGCGGAACGGCCAGAGGAGTTCAACCGCGTCCTCAACAGATTCCTCGACTCCTAATCCCCGCGAACTCCGAGGCTATGCTGTGAGTTCGCGGGGACCCCTTGACGAGATCCGGGAGCGGAAGCACTACACCAGCCCCGAGTATCGGGAGCTGGTCGCCGGCCCGCTCGACCCCCTGGTCCACCCAGAACCGCTCCGGCCGCCACGCCTCTATCGCCTCGTGCGGCGAATCGTCAGGTGGTTGGTCATGCATCTGTTTCGCGTCACCGTGACCGGGCTCGAGAACATTCCTGCGCCGCCGTACATCATCGCGGCCAACCACCAGGCCTGGTTCGACCCCGCGTTCATCATCCCGTTCTTCCCCGAGGCTCCGATGATCTACACGATGGCGAAACGCGAGACGGTCTTCAACCGGGCCTGGAAGCGCCGCCTGCTCCCTTTGATCGGTGTCTTTCCCATCTCGCCGCAGCGCGGCGAGCTGGACGAGGCGGGGCTGCGCACCGTCTACCAGGTGCTCGACCGGAGGGGTGCCGTGCTGATCTTCCCTGAAGGCCGCTACTCGCGCGGACGTTCGTTGAGGCCGCTCAAGGTCGGGGTCGGATTCTTTGCGCTGCATGCCGGAGTCCCCATCAGCCCGGTCACGGTCCGCGGCGCTGACACCCTCCGCCCCTTCAGCCGGGTCGACGTTACGATCGGCCCGCCGATCCAGCCCGACGCTCCGGCCTGGTGGGCGCTCAGCAGCCGTGTCGCGAAGATCGTGGACAACGTGCGGGTGGCCCTGACCACGGGCTTAAGGCGCCGCCGCACGTAGATGGGCAATCTTGTGCCTCGCTTTGACTCCAAACCGAGCCTGAACGCACCCAAAAAGGCGCATCGTCCTTGGGGGTCCCCGCCGCTTTGCAGCGGGCGGGCCTCCTCCCCCGTGCTTTAATCGCTGGCGCGTTGCATCTCGTCATCGGCGCGGGGGAATTTCTAGGCGATCACGTTTCGCGTGCGCTAGCCGCGGACGTGCCGATCATCGAGCTCAACGCAGACGCGGACGAGGAGACGCTCAACGACGCGATCAGCTCGGTCGAGGTCGTCCTGTACTGCGCGCAGAGCTGGTCGCCGGCCCGACGAGCTCATTTCCGCAAGCGCCCGCCGCCCACGCTTCAACGCGTCTTGGCCGCGGCGCAGCACGCGAAGGTGCGCCGGATCGTGCACGTCTCGACGGCCGATGTTTACGGTCCCGATCACAACGTGCGCATCAACGAGAAGTCCCGGCTCAAGCCTATCCATGCCTACGAGCGATTGAGGCTCAACGAGGAACAGTGGTTGCTCGAGTCGGCGGGAAAGGTTGAGGTGGTCATCGTCCGGCCGGCGAGGATTTTCGGTGCCGGCGAGGACTGGATCCTGCCGCGGCTCATGGGCTCGCTCGCCCGGGGTCGTGTTTGGCTGCCGGGCGGGGGTCGTGCCAAGCAGACCTTTGTGTCCGCGGACGACGTTGGACGCGCGTGCCTGGCGGCTTCGGACCGCGGCCGACCCGGCCACAGCTATCTCGTCGGGGGATTTGACGCCAGCTGGCGCGACCTGCTCGAATCGGCCATCCGAGCTGTGGGTGTCGGAGGGACGATCGTCAACCTGCCATATGACCTGCTCTATCTCCGGGCAGTCGCCATGGAGGCGGTCACCGCCCCAGGAGCGGTCGTGTGGCCGGGCACGTTTGCCATCGACGTGCTCGGCAAGCCGCACTACTGCGACGACTCACAGTCCAGGCGTGATCTCACGTGGTCGCCGTCGGTCGGCAGCTTCGAGCAAGAGATGCCCAGGATGGCGGCCTGGCTCTCGCGGCTGCCGGATGTCGCGGCGGCTCTCGCCGCCGAATCGATGACTCTTACTTCACCGCCGAGGTAGCGCGGTGAGGACAGATGTCCTCCCCCGCGGGACCCCCTCCTCTCCCGAGCAACTTGGGGGACGGCCGGAGTAAATCCGGCCTGATCGCAACGGGCGCTATTTAACCGCCAGGCAGGTGATCGTCTTGAAGACGCCGTCGATCTTCTGGATCTTGTCCACGATCAACGAGCCGATCGAGTTCACGTCCGGCGCCTCGCAGACCGCGATCACGTCGTACTCGCCGGTGATGGCATCCGCCGCCGTGATGCCACTGGTCCCTTCCATCTTCTTGGCCACCTCGAGTGCACGGCCCGGTGACGCGTTGATGAGGACGTAAGCCTTCACAGTCAACCCCCAATCACTTCGAACGGAACAGGTTCAGCGTACTCGCGTCAGCGTGTTCTCAGCGCTCGAATCATCACCTCGTCGGTGACATTTCCGCCCGACAGGATGACGACCACCCGTTCGTTGGGCGCCGGGCGGTGGTGGTAGAGCAGCGCCGCCAGCGCGGCAGCGCCGGCCGGCTCGGCGAGCAGGTGCTCCCATTCAAAAAGCAGGCGGATCGCTCGAAGCATCTCGGCTTCCTCGACCAGGATCACCTCGTCGACGTACCGCTGCGCCAGCTCAAAGGTCAGCTCTCCAGGCGCTGAGGCTGCGAGCCCGTCGGCGATCGTGTTCACCCGCTCCAGCGTGACGATGCTGCCTGCCCTCAGCGAGCGGTGCATCGCGTCCGCGCCGCTGGGCTCCACGCCGATCACCTTGATCCCAGGCTTTTTGGCTTTGAGGTAGAGCGCGATCCCTCCGATCAGCCCGCCACCGCCGATGGGAACGAGGACGGTGTCGAAGTCCTCGAGGTCCGCCAGCAGCTCCGTGGCGATGGTCCCCTGGCCGGCGACCACGTCAGGGTCGTCGTAGGCGTGGATGAAGGTGGCCCCGCTGTCACCCTGCGCTGAGAGCGCCTCCGCATAGGCTCCGCTGTAGTTGCGGCCGGCCGGAACCACCCGCGCGCCCAGCCGGTGGATCGCCTGGACCTTGAACGGGTTGGCTGTCTCGGGGACGTAGACGGTCGCCGGAACCTTGAAGACGGAGGCGGCGTATGCGACGCCCATTCCGTGGTTGCCCGCCGACGCCGTGATCACGCCGGCGGCGCGCTGAGCTTCGGGCAGCCGGATCAGCTTGTTGAGGGCCCCGCGGACCTTGAAGGCGCGGATCGGCTGGATCGACTCGATCTTGAGGTAGACGTGGCAGCGCGCCTTGTCAGTGAATGCGCGTGAATGCTGCAGCGGCGTGGGCGAGAGGTGAGCGCGCAGGTCGCGGGAGGCGCGCTCGACTTCGGCCGGCGTCACTACCATCAGGGCATGAGCGATGAGCTGGACCGGATCTCTCCGCGCGAGAACGCGCACGTAAAGGCGCGCGACAAGAAGGCAAGAGGGCCGAAGGTGATCTCAGTCAACCCCGGCTTGAGAAAGCTCGCGCAGCACCTGGCGGACAAGAGTCGCAAGTCGAAAAAGTCCCACTAGTAGTCGGCTGGAACGACTGCGCGCTTGTGCGTTCCCGAGCCGATGAGCGTTTCGCCCTGGCGACACTCGACCTCGAAGTAAAGCTTGTTGCCTTTGACCTCGGCCAGTCGCGTCGACACGATCACTGCGCTGCCCGGAGGCGCCGGCGCGAGGTGGCGAACGTGAACCTCATAACCCACGGTGGTGTGGCCTTCGGGAAGCAGCGGCTCGACGGAGCGGTGGCTCGTGATCTCCATCAGGCCGATCATCGCGGGCGTGGAAAAGGTGCCTGCGCCGCCGACGTGCGTGGTGATCAGGTCGCCTTCGACCACCCGCTCCAAGCGTCCCTCCAGACCAGGCTGAATACTCTGCTGCGTCGCCAACAGATAGATTGTCGTCAATGACGACATGGTCCCGTTCGGAGATCCCCGGCGGATCTTTGGCGTCTAGGCCGCCCATCTGCGTCGTCGCCTCCTGCGCGCGCTCGGTCGCACATGACGGATGCGCTCCCTCGCGTGCTCGCCGGCTCCTGGCATCTGGGCAGCCGATCCGCCAAATCTCTCGCCGGGTCCTCCGACCGTGACCATGCCCCCGGTGCGCAAGGCGATCTTTCCGGCGGCCGGATTGGGGACGCGCTTTCTTCCGGTCACCAAAGCTCAGCCCAAGGAGATGCTGCCGCTCGTCGACAAGCCGACCATCCAGTACGGCGTCGAAGAGGCGATCGCGAGCGGGATCGAGGAGGTCATCATGGTCACCGGCGGTGGCAAGCGCGCCATCGTCGACCACTTCGACCGCTCGGTCGAGCTGGAGCACTACCTGAGCCAGCGAGGCAGGAGCGACCTGCTGCACATCCTGAGCGAGGTCGACGACCTGAGCAACAAGGCCACCATCGTCTACCTGCAGCAGAAGGAGCCGCTCGGCCTCGGCCACGCCGTGTGGACGGCCCGGAGCATGGTCGACGGGGAATCGTGTGCGGTCCTGCTCGCGGATGACGTCATCCTCGGCGGGCCTGACCCGTGCTTGAAGCAGCTGATCGACGCGCATCACAAGACCGGCGCGACCGTGCTCGCCGTCCGCCGGTTTCCGCGCAGCGAGATCGGGCGGTACGGCGTGGTGGCGACCGACGGCGGAAAAGGGCCGCTCTACGAGGTCACCGACATGGTCGAAAAGCCGCAGCCTGGGACCGAGCCCTCAGACCTCGCGATCATTGGGCGCTACGTGCTCACCCCTGCTGTCTTTAGGGAGCTCGACAGAGCCGAGCCAGGCTCCGGGCACGAGATCCAGCTGACGGACGCGATCAAGGGCACGCTCGGATCGCACCCGGTGGTCGCTCTCGAGTTCGAGGGCGACTACTACGACACCGGGACGGTCCCGGGATACCTGCGCGCCAACCTGACCCTGGCGATGAAGCGGGAAGGCCTGCGGGAGGAGCTGGCGCCTCTCCTGCGGGAGCTCCTCGAAGGGGGCTTCGGGTAAGAGGCGCGGCCGAGGCCGGCTGCGCCCCTACACGGGGCTATAATCGAAACACGCTCAATGAGCCGAAATCCCAAACGAGTGAATTACCTATGGCTGTATCAGGACGAAGAAGATTCGACGATGACAAGGTTGTCAAATACGAGACCGCGGAGAAGGACTTCGAGGTTGAGGTTTCGCGCACCCTCAACAAATGGTGCGTCACCGTGTATCAGCTTCCGGACCGGCAGATCCTGGTCCAGGACTTTTTTCCGGAGCGCTGGAAGGCGCTCGCTCGCGCGCAGGACTTCATCCGCCTCCTGAACCAGCGTAAGAAGAAGGAAGAAGAAGGCCTCGCGAGCTCAAGAGACGACGACTACTAGTCGACTTAGGGGCGCGGCCGGAATCTCTCGCCGAGACTTTCCGTCCGCGTTCCAGTCTCGGTAGAATTCTGCGCTCGTGAACTGGTCAGTTCTGCAGAAGGAGTGGGGTGCGGTCACGTTCGTTCTGACCGTCATTGTCGGCATGATCGTCGTGCCGCTGGCGCTCTACTTCGCTAACCAGGGACCTGGAGCAATCGCGACTCCGAACATTCCGACGGCAAGCAGCGCGAGGGCCAGCTCACCAGTAGTCGCCACCAGCACGAGGTAGGAGAGTTCCGGCTACCCGGCGAATCCCCACAGCAGGCGCTCGCCGTTCGGCTGCACGATGTCCTCCAGCGGGAGCGAGATCTCAGCCACCGATTTCTTCTCGGCGCTGACGCGCATCTCGATGACGTCTGACAGGCGGAGGTGCGCGATCATCGCGCAGTCCCGCAGGAAGGTGAAGACCACGGGGCGCACGAGGTTCATCGCGTAGTCGGCGGCTCGGGCGCCGTCTGACGTTTGAATTGGCGCCCTGCGCGCGCCCGGCTGCAGCGTCCCGCCGCTGACGCTACGGTCGCGAAACGCGAGCACCACGACCTCGTCGCTCAGCATCACGGGATCGCTCCATGCATACGCGGACGAGGCGGCTTCGCTGAGGAGCCGAAGCAGTTCGGCAAGCCTCCGCATCGGAGGTTCAGGTCCTTCGATGAGCAGCGGCACGTCGCGCTGAGGCTCGTTGAACTGCTGGGCGCGGTATTGGGCCGTGAAGCCAAGATCGGAGATCCCCGCAAACGGTGCGGGAACCTTGATCGTCATCTCGCCGAGCCGGGGGCTGCTTGGACGCATCGTGTGGCTTTCGCCTTCCATGCCGTATTAACGCATGGAGGCCGGTATTTGTCGCCTCCCGAACGGCGGAACTTCTCTCCTTGCCCCTCTCCCTGACCCTGTGCGCCAGGCGCAGGCAGGATGGGACTTACTGATCGCTCCCCTAAGGGGAGAGGGAATAATTCAGCTGCGATGCCTTTGACGGGGATCCGGGTTCTGGACCTGACACGCCTGCTGCCGGGCGCCTTTTGCACGATGCTCCTGGCGGACATGGGCGCTGACGTGATCAAGGTCGAAGAGCCCGGCACCGGCGACTACATGCGCTGGACGCCGCCATTGATTGACGGGCAGAGCGTCCTCTTCAACGCCCTCAATCGGAACAAGCGGAGCGTTTCGCTGAACCTCAAGGCCGAGGAGGGCAGGGACGTGCTGCTCCGGCTGGTCGAGACATCCGACGTCCTGGTCGAGGGAAACCGGCCAGGCGTGATGGATCGTCTGGGCCTGGGCTGGGACGTCCTGCATGCTCGCAACGCGCGCCTCGTCATGTGCTCGATCACAGGCTATGGGCAGACCGGTCCGTATGCCGCTCGTGCAGGCCACGACCTCAACTACATGGCGACCGCGGGAGGCCTGGGGCTCAACGGCGCGAAGGGCGGCCCACCGGTGCCTCTGTCAGTCCAGGTCGCGGACATCGGTGGCGGCGCCGTGCAGCCGGCGGTGGCGATCCTTGGCGCGCTGGTCGCGGTGCATCGGGGAGCCGAGGGCCGCTGGATCGACGCCGCGATGACCGACGGCGCCGTGAGCTGGCTCGCGCTCGCACTCGCCGCGCGCGGCGCCGGTGAGGACGTCGGGCGGGGTGAGCAGCGGCTGGCCGGCCGGTATGCGAGCTATCGAGTCTATGCGTGCAAGGGTGGAGGTTTCTACAGCGTTGGAGCGCTGGAGCCCAAGTTCTGGGCGGCGCTGTGCACCGCGCTCGGGCGACCCGACCTCATCGATCTGCAGTTCGCGGAGGGCGAGGACGGGCGGCGGGTGCACCAGGACATGGAGGAGATCTTTGCGTCCCGCACGCGATCGGAGTGGGAGCGTGAGCTGTCGGCGCTGGATGCGTGCTGCGAGCCGGTGCTCGACCTCGACGAGGTCGCGTCGCATCCGCAGATCGCCGCCCGGCATCTAATCGAGGCTCGCGCGACCGGCGTCGAGGTGCGGCCCGCGATTCAGCTGCGCAGCGACTGGCGGCGGCGAGACGCGCCAGGCCTCGGCGAGCACACGGCCGAGATCCTCGAGGAGCTCGAGAAGCGCGGCGTCACGTAACGCGTAGGGCTTGCTCCCAGAGTCGCTCGACCTGCTTACGCGTCGCCTCCACGCTCCCGCTGTTGTCGATCACGTGGTGCGCAAGCTGCCGTTTTTCGTCGATCGGCATCTGGGCTGCGATCATCCCGCGAGCACGATCCGGGCTGAGACCGCGGCCTTCGAGCAGCCGGCGCAGCTGCACCTCTTTCGCGACATACACGAGGACGATGGTGGAGAAGAGGCGCTCGAGGCCGTTCTCGAAAAGCAACGGCACCGCCTGCACGACGACGTCGGCGTCGCGAAGAGCGGCCTCGGCGGTGCGGGCCGCCATCCATTCCCGCACCAGAGGGTGGACGATCGCGTTCAAGCGGTGGCGGGCGCCGTCGTCGCGGAAGATCAGCTCGCCGAGCCGCGCACGGTCGATGCGCCCGTCCCGCACGTATTCGTCGCCGAACTCTCTGACCACCGCATCGAAGCCGGGACTGCCCGGCCCGTAGACCGCATGCGCCGCCTCGTCCGCGTCGATGACCACCGCGCCGAACTCACTCAGCATGTCCGCCACGGTGGACTTTCCAGAGCCCGCCCCGCCCGTCAGCCCAATGAGCTTCAATTGGCTTGAGTGGCTGACGACGAGAAGTTCGACGCCGTGGTCGTCGGGGCCGGTCCGGCCGGCTCCGCCGCTGCCATCACCATGGCCAAAGCCGGCCTACAGGTCGCGCTGCTCGAGCGTGGGACCAAACCGGGTTCCAAGAACGTCATGGGCGGCATTCTCTACAACCACTACCTCGAAGAGATCGTAGGGGACACCTGGAAAGAGGCACCGCTCGAACGGCCGATCATCGAAGAGCGCCGCTGGATGATGACGCCGGACGCGGCGATCGGCCTCGACTACAAGAACCTCCGCAACAAGGCCAAGCCGCACTCCTACTCGGTCCTTCGCGCGCCTTTCGACGCGTGGTTTGCCGAGCAGGCGGAGAAGGCTGGAGCCGTGGTGGTCCCGGAGACGGTGGTTGATCGCCTCATCGTCAAGAACGGTCGCATAGTCGGCGTCGGGACCGGCCGCGGCGATGACGTCTACGCAGACGTAACGATCGTTTGCGAGGGGATCGGGCTTGGCGCCGGTCTGCTGGAGAACACGGTGATCAACGGCAAGCCCTTGCGGCGCAAGCTGCGGCCCAACGAGGTCGCGATGGCCGTCAAAGAGATCATGCAGCTCGACTCGGGCCTGATCGAAGAGCGGTTCAACTGCGATCCGGGAGACGGATGCACGATCGAGTGCTTCGGCGACTCGACCATGGGCATGTCAGGGTTCATGTTCATCTACACGAACCAGGACTCCTTATCAGTGGGCGGAGGCGCGCTGCTGAGCGAGTTCAACCAGACGCTCCGCAGCCCGAACGACCTGATGGAGCACTTCAAGAACCACCCGGCGGTGAAGCCGCTGCTGCGCGGCGCGGAGACAGTCGAGTACCTGGCTCACCTCATCCCGGAAGGCGGCTATCGGGGGATCCCCAAGGTCTACGGTCCGGGCTACTTGGTGTGCGGCGACGCGGCCATGCTTTCGAACCCGGTGCACCGCGAGGGCTCCAACCTGGCCATGGAGTCAGGCCGGCTCGCGGGCAAGACCGTGATCCACGCCAAGGAGGTGGATGACTTCTCCGAGCGCCGGCTCGCCGAGTACAAGGGCCTCCTCGACCATTCCTGGATCATGGCCGACATGCGCAAGTACGACAAAGCCGTACCGCTGCTCGAGCACAATCCGCAAATGCTCACGAAGTACCCGAAGGTCATGGACCGAGCTCTCGATGAGTTCCTACGGGTGGACGGCACCTCTAAGTGGGACAAGCAGACGAAGATCCTGAAGATGCTCCGCAAGGAAGGCATGTTCAGGATGGGCTGGGACACGGCTAAAGCTTTGTGGGCAATGAAATAGACTCCGCCTGATTACCACGGGCGGGAAAAAACGGCAGTGCGTCTCGCTACTTACTGATGTCGACCTGGATGGTGTGGTAGCCGCTCGCCCCGCTCGGGTAGCTGGCCGCACCTCTCGAGTCCTGCGCAGTGCCCGTCCCGTCAGTCGCACGAACCATGAGCCGGTAGGCGCCCTCGCGGCCGGGCGTCCAATCGAACGACCAGAGAACCCAGGTCAGGGGCGATAGCGGCGCCTTGAACTGGGCTGATTTCCACGTCGAGCCGCCGTCGGTGCTGACCTCGACCTGGCCGATTCCCCTCGTGCCGGCAAACGCCACCCCGGCGATCGTGACCGGGCCAAGCTTGACCAGGTCGCCGTCGCGCGGAGCGTCGATGCGCGCCATCGTCTTGACGATCGCGTTGTGATCCCAGCCCTGCTGCTCCCAGTAGCCGCCGCTTTCGTGGTTGACGAGGTCGATGCTGTCGAGCCATTTGGGGCCCTTCATCCCGTAGTGGCCCGGGATGATCATGCGTGCCGGAAATCCATGGCTCATCGGCAGCGGCGCGCCATCGAGCTCGTAGGCCACGATGATCTCAGGCGCGCCCTGGACCAGGCTCATCGGGATGCTCTCCGCGTATCCATCCCTGGCTTTGAACGCGGCCCAGGTGCCGTCGGTCTTCGGGCCTGCCATCGCAAGCAGCTCGCTCAGGCGCACTCCCGTGAAGCTGCCGGTGCTCATCAGCTTTCCACCGACGTTGTTGCTGATGCATTCCATCGTCACGTACTCGGTCGCGCCGGTCAGCGCACGAAGGTCGGAAAGCGAGAGCCGAAGCGGCTTCTGAACCGATCCGCCCACACTGAGGGCCCAACCCTGCGCGTCAACCGAGGGATCGGCGACGAGGTTCTTCGATACGACGTAGAAGTTGCCGACCGGCGTCAGCTCCGGTGATAGGCCTAGGAGGCCCGCCTCTGGAGGGGTGAAGATCGCGCGATACCAATCGGGCAGCAGCCTCCATGCGAGCAGCCCAAGGCTGACCGCGCCGATCCCGATCGGAAGCGCGCTGAGGAGCCGCCGCCTGCCCCCGTCGACGACCGGGACGGTCGCCGGGTCTCCTCCGAGCTGAAGCACGACGCCGTAAACGGCGAACAGGGCCGCCCAGATGATGGGTGTCGCCGGACCGTCGTTCAAGCCGAGGAATCCCACCCCGCACAGCGGCAGCAGGATCACGCTCAGCACCACCCAGCCGATCCCGGCGAAGGCGAGCGCCAGATACTGCATGGGCCAGCGGAGGTAAGCCAGCGCCCACGCCGAGCCGAGCAGACCGAGGCCGACGATCATCGCGGCGATCAGCCCGAGCTCCTCGACCACCTTGCCCGCGTGCTGCAGCGAGTCGATCAGGAACCCGAAGACGAAGCCGGGCATGAGCGAGAGGACCGGCTGGTTGAGCAGCTGCGGCAGGGGCCGGAGGCCCAGGAAGACGCCTGCCAGGTACATGAGCGCGACCAGGACCAGCCCGGCGAGGGCTCCCCAGCCGAACCCGAATAGCGCCGTCTGACGGCGACTCAGTCCTGTCATCTGAATTCCTGTACCGCCTGACGATACGGGGCGGACGTCAAGTGGGCGATTACCGAAAGCGTGTTGTCTGCTGATAGCATCGTTGGACCGTTCAATGGGGGCCCCGATTGGCGCCGAAGACCTGTATCGCTTTCGCTGGATCGACCACGTCCGGCTGAGCCGCGACGGCGAGCGCGTCGCGTACCAGCTTGGGTGGGCCGACGCTGACTCACGACAGAACCGAAGCCGTGTTGTGGTGCGCCGTCTGCTCGAGTCGGAGCCGATCGAGCCGACGGGCGGCCCAAGGCGAGACCACTCGCCCGAATGGTCCCCGGATGGTCGCCGGCTTGCCTTCATCAGCAGGGTCGGTCCGGCTGACCAGCTGTTCATTCTCGACTTCGCCACCGGTGAGACACGGCAGCTCAGCTCGGTCGCGGAAGGGGCCGCCGGCCCGCAATGGTCTCCGGACGGCAGCCGAATCGCCTTCACCGGCACCGTGCTGTCTGACCCCGACTCGGTGGTGGACGACCCGCGGCCACCCGAGAGCCGGGAACAGGTTCGGCGCGCACCGGTCGCTCGGATCGCGCGGCGGCTCGATTACAAGCACGACGGCCAGGGCTATGTCGATGGCAGATACCACCACCTCTTCATAGTGTCCGCGAGTGGCGGCAACGTTACTCAGCTGACTCGCGGTGCGTGGGACGTCACCGGCTTTGACTGGTCACCGGACAGCACCCGGCTTGTCGCCTCGGGAAACGCCGAGCCTGGCGCCGACCTGCAGCGTGAGCTGAACCTGTACCTGGTCGACCTATCTGGAAACCGACAGCACCTTGGTGGTGGGTTCTACCTCGGCTCGCCGTCGTGGTCTCCCAGGGGCGACCTCATTGCATTCATCGCTCCCAACGGCATGGAGGCGGGTCTCCTCGAGCGCCTGTGGGTAGTGCCGCTGACCGGCGAAGGCCCGCGGTGCCTGACGGCGAACTTCGACCTGGCGGTCAACGACAGCGTCATCTCGGACATGCGGGCGGGGCATGGAAGCCGGCTCGCGTGGGCCTCGGAAGGAGACCGGATCTTCTTCCTCGCCAGCGGGCCCGCGGTGACCGGCGTGTACTCCACGGACCTCGAGGGCAATGTCCGCCAGGAGGCGGGCGGCTCGAGACGCATCTACGATTTTGACGTCGCCTCCGGGGTCCTGGCCTTCGCCGCGTCGGACACGAGAAATCCGGGCGAGCTCCACCTGCTGACCGAAGGCGCGGAGGCCCGTCTCACGGACCTCAACCCGTGGCTTCACGATCGCTACGTCGCCGAACCAGAGCGGCAGCAGTTCACCGCGCCGGACGGGTGGCTGATCGAGGGCTGGCTGTTGAAACCAGAAACGCTCGACCCCGGCAGGCTGCAGCCGCTCGTGCTGCAGATCCACGGCGGTCCCCACGGTCAGTACGGCTACGCGTTCTTCCACGAACTGCAGGTTCTCGCCGGCATGGGATACGTCGTTCTGTATCTCAACCCGCGAGGATCCGACGGCTACGGCGAGCGTTTCCGTCGCGAGGTGGTTCGCGACTGGGGCGGCAAGGACTACGTGGACCTGATGAGCGCCCTCGACCAGGTCATCGAGCGCACGGGGTACGTCGACACGAGTCGAATGGGTGTTGCCGGCGGTTCTTACGGCGGCTACATGACCAACTGGGTCATCAGCCAGACCAACCGGTTCTCCGCGGCGGTGTCGATGCGCTCGATCGCGAACCTCGTCAGCGAATATGCGCAGCACGACATCGTGCTGTGGGGCGCGCTGGAGCTGGGGCCCCCTCCCTGGCCCGACTCAGATGAGCTCTGGAGGCGCTCGCCCATCCGGTACGTGAAGAACATCCGGACGCCGCTGCTGCTGACCTGCGGAGAGATGGACCTGCGCTGCGCCATCTCCCAGTCCGAGGAGATGTTCGGGGCCATGGCCCTGTTGGGCAAGACCGTCGAGCTGGTTCGTTTTCCCGAGGAGTCGCACGATCTCTCGCGCAACGGCCGCCCGGATCGTCGGGTCGAGCGCCTGCGTCGTATCGGGGGATGGTTTGAGCGGTTCCTCGGCACCGCCGCCACTGATCGGGTCGCGGAGGAAGCCACGCAGGTGCTGCCGATTCCCGCGTTCGCGACGCACGAGACGCCGGCTGAGCTGGTGGCCGAAGCCGAGCCGGCGATTGAGGCGGAGCCGGTGGCGGCGCTCGAGGTCGAGACGCTCGTTCTCCAGACGCTGGCTCCGGTCGAGCCAGTCGTAGGGGTGGCGCCGGAACCTGAGATCGCGGAGCCCGAGGCTCTGCCCGACCTGCCCGCGCCTGAGGACGCGGTCGAGCTGGCCCCCGAAGACGAATCGTCTCCCGAGCTTCATGTCGCGGCGGCCGAGGCAGAGGCGGAGCCGGAGCCGGAGCCGGAGGCCGTCGCGGTCGAATCCGAGCCCGAACCGGAACCCGAGCCCGAGGCCGTCGAGTCCGAGCCCGAACCGGAACCCGAGCCGCTGGTGGCGACCGAGGAGCCTGAGCCAGAACCGGAGCTCGAGACGGTGGTTGCTCCTGAGCCGGAGCCGGAACCACAAGCCGAGCCGGTGGTTGCAGAGGCCGAACCTGAGGCCGAGCCAGTGGTCTCCTCTGAGCCCGAGCCCGAACCGCAGCCGGAGCCTGTGGCCGCCGATCCGTGGATGCAGGCCGAGCAGGAGCAGCCCGACTCAGACGTGGTGGCCGTCACGGAGCCTGTGATTCCAGCGGCGGAGCCCGAGCCGGTGCCGGAGCCGGTGGTCTCGGCCGCAGAACCTGCGCCGGCAGCGGCCGCCGACCCCGTCAGGTCCACGATGCTCCGCTGGCCCGGCAGCACATCACCGGGCAACGGGGCGCAGTCCACGCAGCCACCGCAGGCCGAGACCTTCGACGAAGCTACCTCCATCATCCCGGCCTGGCAGCACTCGGACGCTCCATCGGACTCCAGGCGCACCGTCTCGCTGCAGGCGATGCCACTCGAGCAAATTGCGGCCGGTGGGAGCTTCGCCGCCATGCTGACATTCGAGTCGGGGCCCTTCGCGGGCCGAATTGTCGCGCTCCCCAGCCAGATGGTGACCGTCGGGCGCGCGCCCGACAATGACGTCGTGGTTGGCGACCCGGCGACGTCGGGCCACCACGGAAGGCTCGAGGTGCGTTCCGGCTTCTTCTGGATCAGCGACCTCGGCAGCACCAATGGGACGCTGGTCAACGGCGAGCCGGTGATCGAGAAGCAGCTGAACCACGGCGATCAGATCGCCATCGGTCAGAACGTCATCCGCTTCACACTGGAGTCTTAGATTTCTTAAGCGCTGAGCACCAACAGTTCGGTGAATGCGGTGCCGTCGGTCCCGACTCCGTCGACCTGGAATCCGAGGCAACCGGTGGCTGCTTTTGGATAGCCGATGAAACTCGTGTAGATCGGCCAGTCACCTTTCCTGGTCAGCTCGTAGGGCCGGGAGGTGTCAATGACCAGCTCGGGATACAGCTGTACCGTCTCGCCTTGAACAACCTGGCTCCCGATCACCCTTCCGGTGGGGATGCCGTCGCCCGGCTGAAGGACCCCACCAAACGGATATGGCGTAAATACAACCAGTGCGCTGGTTGGCAGGTCCCTGGCTCGGATCAGAATCAGTCCGGAAGCCTTCGTCGGTTCCACCTGTAGGGCCAAAATCGTCCATGCGCCCCAGTTCGTCCTGGTGAAGAGAATCCCGAGCGGCGTCGCATACACGGGTCCCGTTCCAAACACCAGTGGTTCGGAGCCATAGGCGGACGTGTCGGTGAGCGGACTGACCGGGCACGCTTCGCCGGGTTTGACGGCTGGAAATTGCAGTGGTCGGGTCTCCAGCCTGCTCAGCTCGGCCTGGCTGATCGTCTGCGGTGGGGCATTCATGTCGCGCAGCAGCCGTCCTTCCATCATCAAGCCTCCGATCAGCACCACCACGAGAGCCGCGGCGACCAGCGCGACGACACCCCGAAACCGCCTGGTCCAGCGGGCGCGGCCACCGCGGGGCAGTAAGACCTTCTTGTCTTGCACCTGGTCGAGGAGTCCCGTGACCCGGAGCTCCAGGTGAGGAGCCGGTGGCGTGACTTCGTCAAGCGCGTCGTGGATCTCGGCTCGCAGGCTCATTGGAGCGCCTCCTGAATGGCAACGTCCGGACGCAGACGGCGAATCGCCCTGTACAGCCGAGTTCGTGCTGCCGCCTCAGACGTCCCCGCTACGACTGCGATTTCTGACAGCGGCATGTCGAGATAGAAGTAAAGAACGACGACCAGCCGGTCTTCGTAAGCGAGCCGGCGCAGTGCGTGGCGCAGGTCAGCGCGGCCGACGACGCGGTCTTCGCCGGACAGTACCGACAACCCGCTCGGCAATCCCACGCTGACGCGTGTGAGCCACCTCCGCCGCCTGGCGTTGCGGCACTCATTCGCGACGATGCCCAAAAACCAGCCTTTGAGCCGGCTTCGATCCTGGAGCCGCCCGAGCTTGCGCCAGGCGATGAGTGACGCCTCCTGGACGACGTCCTCCGCGGCCGGTGCGTCATGGAGCAGGGCGCACGCAAGCCGGTAGGCCGGCTGCACGAGCGGAACGAGCAGGTCCGTGAAGGACTGCTCGTTCACCGCTTGAGCCGCACTAACCGGCCGGCTGGCCACGCGTTGCAACAGTCTGTACGCGGCTAGATCGGAACGGGGTAGCCGCTGGGGTCGTACTGCGGTGCAGGCGCCGCCGGCGGGACCGGGGAGCTGTAGGGCACGGGGGCGGTGACGAACGGGTGCGTGGTGGTGGGAGTCGTCGTCGTGGTCGATGCGGCCGAGCTCCAGCCGCGGACGAGGTAGCCGCCGGTGCCGCCGAGCACGAAAGCCGCTGCCAGCAGCGCGACCATGAAGGTACGCGCGACGCCGGTCGGGATCCGCGCGGGGGTTAGAGATGCGCTGATGTCCATGTCGTGGCTTCTCCTTGTCGTTCATTTGATGGCGAGAGCCGGCGCCTTGGCTTATTCGCTTGCCTATACACGTCGCCGGCATGCCAATTTGTGTCAAAGCGGCAGGAGAAGCGCCGCGGTTCTTAGGCCGGCGTGTTCAGGCTCCCGCTCGGGCGGCGAGCTGGGTGCATTCCGCGGCGGCTTCTTCGAGCTTGGCGGTGAACTCCTCGACGTCAGGCACGATGCCTGGGTCCGCGGTGAGCCCGAAGTACGCGTCGCCGTTGTACGAGACGATCGCGACGCCGAGTCCCATCGACGGGTAAAGAGGGGCGAACGGCCACACCTCGAGCAGCTGTGCGCCCCCGGAGTACAGCGGAAACTGCGGGCCGGGAATATTGGTCACGTTGATGTTGGCGCCGGCCTGCGGGTTCGACATCAACCGGCCTGCAAGCACCAGCAGCGATGCAGGGGCCCAATCCGCAAGCCTGGCCAGCTTGTCGGCGGCGACCGCCTGCCGTGTGCGCTTCAGGTCTCCAGTGGTGACGTTGATCATGCGCAGACGCTGCTCGATGGTGAGCTCGCCGGTCGGAAGCTCGAGCACCATGCCGCTGATCTGATTCCCGAGGCTGCCGCGACCGTCGTCGCTCCGGACGCTGACCGGGCAGAAGACCCGAACCTTCTCGGGGACGCTTTCGCCGCGCGACTTGAACCATCGATAAAGACCCTCTGAGACCACGGCGAGCACTGCGTCATTGACGGTGCAGCCGAACCGGTCCTTGAGGGCCTTGAATGCAACGAGCGGGACCTTGAGCCCGCGTCCTGTGCGCTGTGGCCCGATCTTGCGGTTGAAGAACAGGTCCGGGCTCGGCCTGACGATCCTGCCGCTCAGCTTCAGCATCCCCGCCCACGGCAGGCGACCTGTACGCCACACCGCTGGCAACCGAGTGCGTTCCGATTTACCGGTCTGTTGGAAGTTCCACAGAAGCGGCCGGATCAGCTGCCAGTCCGACGGTTCGGGCCGCGGCTCCCAGCCGGTTGTGGGCGGCTCGGGTGTGTAGCCGGCCTGGTCTGGATCCAGCAACAGCGCGAGGATGTCAAGCGACGACACGCCGTCGACCATCGCGTGGTGAGCGCGGTTGACGATGACAACGCGCCCTCCCCGCAAGCCCGTGACTATGGTCATCTCCCACAGCGGCCGCCGCATGTCCAGCGGCCTCGCGAGGATGCGCATGACCAGGCGCCGGAGCGACGCGCCGTCCCCCGGGGGCGGCAGGACCTCCCGGCGGATGTGCGCACCGATGTCGAAGTGGGGGTCGTCGACCCAGACCGGGTGCGCGAGGTTCCAGGGCAC
>DATNML010000147.1:0-8225 GCA_035602315.1 Candidatus Dormiibacterota bacterium | reverse complement strand
CTGATCTTCATGGATGGCGACCTGCAGAACGACCCGCACGACATTCCGCGCCTGCTCGAGAAGATCGACGAGGGGTTTGACGTGGTGAGCGGGTGGCGCAAGGACCGGCAGGACGACGCGGTGCGGGTGCTGCCTTCGAAGGTCGCCAACTGGATCATCGCGCGGGTCACCGGCGTTCCGCTGCACGACTTCGGATGCACGCTCAAGGCGTACCAGCGCGAGGTGATCCAGGACGTGAAGCTGTACGGCGAGATGCACCGGTTCATCCCGGTGTACGCGTCGTGGGTGGGCGCACGGATCACGGAGCTCACCGTCCATCACCGGCATAGAACGTTCGGCAAGTCGAAGTACTCGCTGGCGCGGACCTCGCGCGTGCTGCTCGACCTGATCACGGTCAAGCTCCTGGGGAGCTACTCGACGAAGCCCATCTACTTCTTCGGGTTCGCGGCTTTCGGGCTGTGGGCGCTCGCTTTCGTGTGCGCGCTGATCGTGATCGTGCAGAAGCTGCTGCCTCCGCATCCATTCGCGCACAACAACCCGCTCCTGCTGCTCGCCGTCTTTCTGGGCATCGTCGGCGTGCAGTTCATCCTCATGGGCCTGCTGGCCGAGCTCTCCATCCGCACGTACCACGAGTCGCAGGCCAAAACGACGTATGTCGTGCGCGAGGTTATCGAGCGCCCCTCTCCCCGACCCTCTCCCCGGAGGGGAGAGGGGGAGATTTCTCTCCACCGCGGGTCGTAGATGTGCGGGATCTGTGGGGTCGCCGGGGGGGACCCGGCCGGTGGACGGGAGCTCGTTGGGCGGATGTGCTCGGCCCTGGCACATCGAGGGCCGGACGATGAGGGGAGCGTCCACCTCGACGGCGTAACGCTCGGCATGCGCCGCCTGTCGATCATCGATCTCGAGGGCGGCCACCAGCCGATGCCCAACGAGGACTCGACCGTCTGGGCGATCCAGAACGGCGAGATCTACAACCACCTCGAGCTGCGCGAGCTGCTTGTCGCCGCGGGCCATTCCTTTAATACGCAGTCCGACACCGAGGTCCTCGTCCACGGATACGAGGAGTGGGGCGAGGCGATGGTCGACCGGCTGAACGGGATGTTCGCGTTCGCGGTGCTGGACCGGCGGCGAGGTGTTGTTTTGTTGGCGCGCGACCGGATGGGGATCAAGCCGCTGCACTACGCGATCGACGGCAAGCGCCTGGTGTTCGCGTCCGAGCTGAAGGCCCTGCTGCGCGATCCTGCCCTTCGGCGCGAGATCGACCCGGTCGCCCTCGACCAGTACCTGGCGTACGAGTTCGTGCCGTCGCCGCGGTCGATCGTGCTTGGGATCGACAAGCTGCAGCCGGCGCACATCCTCACGTGGTCGGTGAGGGACGGGACGCACCGGATCAGGCGCTACTGGTCGCCGGAGCTGGGAGTTGCGGATGGGCATCGGAGCCTTGACGAGGAAAGCGAGCGGTTGCGCGAGGTGCTGCGCGAGTCCGTGCGGAAGGAGCTGATCAGCGACGTGCCGCTCGGGGTGTTCCTGTCGGGCGGCATCGACTCAAGCGCGGTCGCCGCGATGATGACCCAGCTCGGGGGCGACGTGAAGAGCTTCTCGGTGGGCTTTGCCGATCGGTCGTTCGACGAGTCTCGGTACGCGAGGCAGGTGGCGCACCACCTCGGCACGGAGCACCGCGAGCTCACGCTCGAGCCAGACATGCTGCTCGGCCTGATCCCCAAGCTGCCGAGCCTGCTCGACGAGCCGCTGGGCGACGCGTCGATCATCCCCACCTATTTGCTTTCCGAGTTCACTCGACGGCACGTCAAGGTGGCGCTGGGAGGCGATGGGGGCGACGAGCTGTTCGCGGGCTATCCCACCCTGCAGGCGCACCGCCTCGCGGCGTACTACCTGCGGGCCCCGCGCGTTTTGCGCGAGGGAGTGGTCGAGCCGTTGGTGCGGCGGCTTCCGGTGTCGCGAGGCAACCTGAGCTTCGACTTCCGAGCCAAACGGTTCGTTGGCGGAGCTCGTTATCCGGTCGCGGAGCGCCACCAGCGGTGGATGGGCTCGTTCAATGCGCAAGAGCGTGCCGTACTTCTTGCGCGGGAAGTGCCGCACGAGGTCGAGGACGGGGAGGCGGCTTATGCGGATCCGCTGAACCAGGTGCTGGCACTGGACATGCGGCTGTACCTGGAGAACGACATCCTGGTCAAGCTCGACCGGGCGTCGATGATGGCGTCGCTCGAAGGGCGCGTGCCGCTGCTCAACAACGACTTCGTCGAGTACGCGACGCACCTTCCGCTGAACATGAAGCTGCGGAGGCTCCGCTCGAAGTTCCTCTTGAAGCGCGCGCTGCGGGGCCTGCTGCCCGAGGCGATCTTGAACCGGCCGAAGAAGGGGTTCGGCATCCCGGTCGCGCACTGGTTTCGGGGCCCGCTGAAGGAGCAGCTGCTGTCGGTGCTGTCACCCGAGCGGATCGCGCGCAAGGGCTTCTTCGACCCGGCGGCGGTGGCCGCGTTGATCGGCGATCACCTGGACGGGCGACGGGACAACCGCAAGCAGCTGTGGACGTTGTTCGCGTTCGAGCTGTGGCATGACGGCTACGTCAACGGAGCTGCCACCAGACCTTGACGCCGCCGTCGACTTCTGGAGGCGCGCCCTCAACCGCGGTCAGAAACTCGACGATGGCGGCCTGCCCGGGTGACGGGCCGGCCACGATCGTAGTGACGCCGTGCGCCTGGAGGTCCGAGACGAACCTGGTCCGCACCTCGGGTGTCAGCTCCACGATCTGACCCGCGTCGAGCGCGTCGAGGGTTGACTGCATGAGGGAAGGGTGCGGGCCCAGGTACGGTCCGGGCGTGAAGGCGTCGCCCTCGGGCATCTTGAACCGGTAGTTCGCGACTGCCTGCCAGTACATCGCGTCGGTGGAGACGTGGCTGGAGAACGGCGTCACCAGCGCCACCGATCCGGGTGGCATCCGCTCGACGTCGCCGCCTTTTGCAAAAAATGCGGGCACCGCGGCCGGCTGGGTGGGATAAGGCTGTGACGGCAGGATCGCCACCAGCCCCAATACGAGCGCAATGCTGGTCGCGACGCGCTGCGGCGCCCGCGCCACCATGATGGCGATGCCGAGAAAGCCGATCGCCATCAGCCGCGCCGGCAGCGCGCTGCCCATGAGCGGCAGCCACGCCAGCGCCGCCCAGGGCAACGGGACTGGGGTCACGTTCCCGTTCACGTGCAGGTGCGGGCCGAGCGAGAGGATGGCCACGGCTACCGTCGTCAGTCCGATCCAGCGGACAGCGGGTTTGTGCCAGCCGGTGACGAGGTAGGCGGCGAAGAGGGCCAGCAGCGGCAGGCCGACATAGGCGCCGTTCTCCGTGGAGTTGCCGGTGTAGTGGATGAACTGGCCGGGAACGATGAACGCGAGCAGGTCGCTGACGTAGACATCGGGTTGCTGCAGGCTGCCGCTCACCCGCTGCGGGCCGAGGAACTGGAAGCCGAGCGGGTACGCGGCGAGGACGGCGAATACGGCGAGCGCTGCTGCGGTGGCTTTCAGTGTTTGTGGCACCGCGGCGCGAACCTGGTCGCGGTGCAGCAGCGCCAGGATCGCGACGCCGACGGCCGCGACCAGCAGCGTCGCGGCGAGCAGCTCCTCACCAGTCAAGAGCTGCGCTGCCGCCGCCACTCCGGCCAGCGCCCCGGCGGCTGCGGGGTGCATGCGGCGCCGGATGAGGATCTCGTGCCCGAGGAGGAGGGCGACCGGCGGGAAAAGGGCCACCATCACGTGGGGGTGGCCCATGGCTTGCGCGATGAGCGCGGGGCTGAAGCCGTAGACGAGGCCGGCGACGAAGGACCAGAGCGTGCTGTCGATGAAGCGTCGCGCTGCGAGGAATCCGAGCCAGGCGGAGAGCGCGATGCCAGCGGTGATGAGGACGTTGTAGGCGACGACAGGGCCGAAGAGCGCGGTGACCGGCCAGAGCAGGACCGCCGGAAAGATCATCGAGGTGTTCCACATCAGGTTCGCGCCGTTCGGATAGGAGAGGTGGTCGGTGAAGAGGGGATTGAGGCCCTGCGAGAGCTCGTGGGGGATCCAGCCGAGGTACCAGATGAAGAGCCTCGGGTCCTTCGGGCTTCCGATCCAGGATCCGGCCGGATCGAACCACGTGCGCGAAAAGAGTGCCGCTGTTAGCGCGACGTAGACCAGAAGTCGCGTCAACCGAATCGCACTTGGTGCTCGTCGCCCGGTGCGAGGAAATCAAGGAGGCGCATGCCTTCCTCAGCGATCGCTGGTTTTTCGGCCTTGGCGATAGGTTTGACGAAGGGCGAGATGTGCAGTCGTGTCGCGTCCTTGACTTTGGCGGGAATCCAGCCTGCGCGGACGAAACCATCCACGAGCACCGAGCCCTTCATGATCCCGTTGCTGCTGAAGAGGCCGAGGTGCTGCCCGGGCGCCATGATGCGCGTGCGGTCGGCGTGGGCGAGGAGGATGTTGTCGTAGTCGGGTAGGAAGCGGACGGGAACAGCCATGTCGGGGTCCGGACGCTGAGCGTGGGGCAGGTCGAAGAGCTCTTTGCCGTGCTCGTCCTTGAAGACTTTGAGGCGAGGCCGGAGCCGCTCGAATGCCTCGCGCATGGCCAGGCCCGACCACGCGCGCATGTCGGCGGCCGACGCGGGGCCGAAGGCCGCGAGATAGCGGAGGACGAGCGCATCAGGCTCGATTGCTGGACCGGGCGAGCGTCCCAGCCAGGCCTCCACGGTCGTCAGGGCGACGGGGCCGCCGGCCATCCAGATGCCGCGCGGGGTCGTGAAGACCAGGGGCAGCATGTAGCGGACGCCATAGGCGAGGGCCTCGACGTCGTGGTCGGGAAAGCGCTTCGCGAGCTCCTTGCGGAGTTCGGCGATGGTGCGCGGTCGCTCGCCCAGAATCTCGCGGCCCGCGTTCATGGGGGCGCCAAGGTCCGCCTCTCTCATGGCTTTGCCCCAGGGACTGCCGTGCAGGTAGCCGCGCTCGTGAAGCGGCTGGAACAGCGGCTTCAGGCGCAGCGCGTCGCGTGTCGTGACGAGGTGGATGGTGTTGCGCATCAGGGAGATACGGACGGCGCGGCGGGCGCGGACCAGGTCGGAGAGCTCTTCGTGGCGGAACGCCTGCAGCCGTGCCCACAGCCCGACGTAGGGCAGGTTCGGCGCCTGTGCCTGCATGCCCACGAGGCGCTCGATGGTCGCAGCGGCGGGGAGCTTGTGGCGCTTGAGCAGGAGCTGGCGCGCGAGCAGGGCGCGATTCAGCGCGCGCCGACTGAGGACCTGGGCAGCTTGGGCCACCGGCCCATTGTCAGGTCTTCGCTAAGAGCGAGTCCTAGTCCGCGAGCTTGGCTTTCTTGCTGAGCTCCTGACCGCGCTTGCGCATCTGGTTGACCTGCTTGCGGAGGTCCTTGCGGCGCTGTCCGCCTCGCTCCGGGTCAAACAGATAGGTCGCGGCGGCGGCGAGCCCCATCCACATCAGCAGTCGCGTCAATCTGAATTTCGGCATTTCATATACAGAACGACCAGCCGACACACCAGTACCCACCCGGCTTGCTGGTTGCCTAGCGGAGCACCAGGTGCTTCCTTCGATCACTTAAGGTGCATCTTCTGCATGACACGCCGAGCTCTATTGCTGTTCGTCGCGATGAGCGTGATCTGGGGCCTTCCATACCTGTTCATCCGGATCGCGGTGAGCGATCTGTCCCCCGTAGTGCTGGTGTTTGCGCGAACCGCGATCGGCGCTCTGATCCTGCTGCCGATCGCCCTCGCGCGAGGCGAGGTGCGCGGGCTGCTGAAGAGCTGGATGCCGCTCGTCGCGTTTGCCGCGGTCGAGATCGGCATACCGTGGTTCATGATTTCGAGCGCGGAGCAGAAGATCACCAGCTCTCTGGCGGGCCTCCTTGTGTCGGCGGTGCCGCTGGTCGGGCTGGTCATCGCCGTGGCCCTGGGGAACCGCGAGCATCTCGGTCTGACGAGCGTCTCCGGGTTGCTGCTCGGGGTGGTTGGAGTGGCGGCGATCGGTGGATTCGACCTGAAGGCGTCCGGGTGGCTGCCGCTGGCCGAGATGGGCGTCGTGGTGGTCTGCTACGCGGGGGGCCCCGCGATCCTGTCGCGCTACCTGAGCGAGGAGCCGGCGGTTGGCGTAAACGCGGTGTCACTCACACTCTGCGCTGTCGCGTATGCGCCGCTGGCTTTGGTGCAGTGGCCTCATTCAGTGCCGCCGGTCGACGCGATCGTGGCGGTGATCGTGCTGGCTGTCGTCTGCACCGCGCTCGCCTTCCTGCTGTTCTTTGCCCTGATCGCCGAAATCGGACCGGTGCGGGCGACCGTGATCACGTACATCAACCCGGCGGTGGCAGCGGTGCTGGGGGTGATGGTGCTGCACGAGAACTTCACGGCGGGGATGGCGATCGGGTTCGTGCTGGTCCTGGCCGGGTCGGTGCTGGCGACGCGGCGGCCGGAACCGCGAAAAGTCAATCAAGCGTTTAATTAGCCCCCTGGCATGAGCATCACTGAGAGGCGCCGGGAGGAGCTGGTTCGGGCCGCCTTCAATCAGATCGCGGAGCGTGGCTTCGAAGGGCTGCGGACGCGCGAGGTGGCGGCCGAGGTGGGGGTGAATATCGCGACACTCCACTATTACTTTCCGACGAAGGAGTCGCTGATCCGAGGAGTGGTGGAACATGCGATGGGTCGTTTCCGTTCGACCCTTGCCCCGCACGGGTCACCGTCGGATCAGCTTCGCAACCACCTGCGAGCTGTGCGCAAGCTGCTCACCGACGAACCGGAGCTGGGCAGCGTTATGGGCGAGCTGGCGCTTCGCTCCGCGCGAGACAAGTCGATCGCGGCGATCATGACGGAGATGTACGACGCCTGGCACGCCACCATGCGTGGGCTGCTGCGACGGGGGGTGAAGGCGGGGGGCCTGCAGCCGGAGCTCGATAGCGACGGGGTGGCCGCGGTCGTGGTTGCGACGCTGACCGCCATGACGCTGCCAACCGGGGCGCGGCGCGCCGATCAGGCGGAGCGGCAGTTGGAGCGGTGGCTGGGGATGGCGCCGGCTAGGGCGTCTAGAAAGTCAAGCAACTGATTGATTAATATGCTAGGCTGGGCCGATGAGCACTCGCACGGGACCCGCAGTTCGCGTCCCGTCGTTTGTGGAGGCGCTCAACCCGATCACGCGGCGAATGCTGGGTGTGGGCATCCCGCTGGGGCCGAACGCCCTGATCACAGTTCGTGGCCGCAAGTCCGGGTTGGACCGGACCACGCCAGTCGCGCTCGTCGAGATTGAGGGCAGGCGTTGGGTGATCGGGACGTTTGGAGAGACGCACTGGGTTCGCAACCTTCGCGCGGCCGGTGAGGCCACGCTCACGGTTGGACGGCGGCGTGAAAAGGTCGGCGCAGTCGAGCTTTCGCGCGAGGCGGGGACTGGATTCTTCCGCGACGTGCTGGGTCCGTATGTGCTCCACATACCCCTGGGGCTAGGTCGGTGGATGATCGGATCAGTGCTAGGGGCGCGTGACATCCTCGAAGACCCCGTCGCGGCCGCTGAGAGGCGCCCGGTGTTCGAGCTCCACGCCCTGTAGCGGAGAATGCGTGCTCCTGATGGAGACTAAGTTCTTCAAGACTCCGGCCGAGTTTCGCGCGTGGCTGGTCAAGCACCACGCGACCGCCACTGAGATCGGCGTCGTGCTTCACAAAAAGGCGTCGGGCAAGGCGACCATGACGTGGTCGGACGCGGTCGACGAGGCCCTGTGCTTCGGCTGGATCGACGGCATCGCACGCAGGCTCGACGAAACCGCTCGGGTGCAGCGTTTCACACCGCGAAAACCGAAAAGCAACTGGAGCGCAGTCAACATCAATAAAGTGGGGGAGCTAACGGCGCGAGGGCTCATGACGCCCGCAGGGCTGGCGGCGTTCGGGCGACGGACCGAGGCGCGGTCCCAGGTCTACTCGTACGAGAATCGACACCTCGCATTACTCGACCCTGAGCGCGAGGCGACGTTCCGGGCCAATGCTCGAGCCTGGGAGTTCTTCGGCAAGCAGCCCCCGTCATACCGGCAGACAGCGGTCTACTGGGTGATGAACGCCAAACGCGACGAAACCCGCACGAAGCGGCTGGCGAAGCTGATCGAGGTCTCAGCCGGCGGCCGCCGGCTGTAATGCGCTAACGGCGGAGGAATGCCTCCATGTCAAGATCGGCGACGTCAGGCTCGCCGTCTTCG
>DATNML010000146.1:0-9074 GCA_035602315.1 Candidatus Dormiibacterota bacterium | reverse complement strand
GATCTCCTGCGCATGCAGCTGGATGTCGCTCGCCTGGCCCTGGATGCCCTGCGTGAACGGCTGGTGGATGAGGATCTGCGCGTGCGGCAGAGACAGGCGCATGCCGGGGTCGCCTCCCGCGAGCAGGATGGAGGCGCCGCTTGCGGCCAGACCGGTGCAAAGCGTCCCCACCTTCGGGGCGACGTACTGCATCGCGTCGTAGACGGACAGCGCCGCCGTGAGTGATCCGCCTGGGCTGTTGATGTAGAGCTGGATGTCGCGGTCGGGCGCCTCGCTCTCCAGAAACAGCAGCTGGGCGGTCACGGTGCTGGCGAGGTCGTCGTCGATCACGCCGCGCAGGAAGATGATTCCGTCCTTGAGCAGGCGCGAGTAGATGTCGTACGCGCGCTCGCCGCGGCCGTCGTTGGTGATCACGGTCGGGATCATGGTCATCGCGTCTATCTCCTTGTGTCGAAGCCGATTGGTGGTTTCGGTCTGGGCGGCGGGTTGGCCATCGCCAGGTAGGCGCTGAAGTCGGCGACGCTGCGCAGCGCTTCTAAAGGTAGCGAGGCGGTGGCCAGGCGGAGCTTGGCCGGCGGGTCCTCCGGCCACGAAGGACGATCCGCATCGGCTCCGAGGATGCGTGCGAGCTCCGCGTAGATGTCGGCGGGGCGGGCGCCCAGCGCGTGCGTCACGGCCAGCAGCCGTTCCGTGGAGACCTCTTTGCGGCCTCGCTCCACCTCGGACAGGTGGGCGGGGGACAGGCCGGCCTCGCCGGCGACCTCGGTGAGCGTGCGCCGGGAAGCCTCCCGGCGCTGCCGCAGCACCGCGCCGAGTGCGCTCCTCACGAGGCGGGCGGATTCGCTGTAGGCGAAAGCCATTCCTTTAAGGCAAAGATACGATTCTCCTGCGCTGGTTGCAAATGCCACCTCCCCACCGGCGCTGCGCGCCACCTTCCCACGAGTGGGGAGGTGATTAATCTTTGAGGTTGTTCGGGTCCAGCAGTTCCTGCTTGGGTCGCTCGATCTTGTTGCGTGACCGCATGATCTCGATCAACTTTTTGCGCCCTTTCGGCGGCCCGATCATGATCGCGCCGACCAGGTGGTCATCCTTGAAGAAGAGCTTGCGGTAGAACTTCTCTTCGAGGCTGTACGTGCGCACCGACTCGAGATCTGGCTGCACGTCCGGCGTGACGCCCATCACCGCGAGCGTTGATCCGAACATCGTCGTCGTGTACGTGGGGACGTCGAAGAAGTCCTCGTCCGCGCCGGCCATGTTGCGCGCCGCCACCTTGCCATGCGCTTCGGCGTTGTCCCACGTACCCATCTGGTTGTGCCGCTCGACCATCAGGTCGTAGAACACCGCCACGTCGCCCGCCGCGTAAACATCCGGGGCGTTAGTGCGCAGCTTTGAGTCGGTGACGATGCCCTTGTTCAGCTCGATGCCGGTGTCGCGCACCGGCTCGGTGTAGTAGTCGAGACCCACGCCATACGTGAGCAGGTCGAAGTCGACATGTCTTCCATTGACGGTCTCGGCGTGGAATCGACCGTTGGTGCGGCTGAACTTCTGGACCTCATCCCCGACGATGAACTCCACGCCCTGCGCCTCGCCCATCTGCCGGCACAGCTGGCCGCCCTCGCCGTCCAGGACATAGCGCAGGAACCAGGGGCCCCGCATGATCCAGGTCAGCTGCGCCTTCTTGCGAAAGCTCACACCCTCGGCGAGCTCGTAGCCGATGAAGCTTCCGCCCATGACCAGCACGCGCTCTGCGGAGTCCGACTTCTCGATGATCGCGTCGGTGTCGTCGAGCGTCTGAAAGCCCAGGCAGGCGGACACCTCGTCGGAACCCGGCCACGGCGGTGGCTTGGGCCGCCCGCCGGTCGCGATGAGCAGCGCGTCGTAAGGAAATTCCTGGCCGCGGTTGGTGCGCACAACCTTTCCTTTCGCATCGATCTCGGTGGCCCAGGTCTCGAAATGAATTTCCAGGCTCTGCCTCGCGTAGTCCTCGACCGTGCGCATCAGAACCTTCTCGCGACGGACCTGGCCGCGCAGGTAGCGAGGCAGCGCGACCCGGTTGTAGAGGGGATGCCGCTCGGCGGCGATCATCACGATGGATGCGTCTGCGTCGCCTTTGCGCAGCTCCTCCGCGGCCGTCTGCCCGGCGATGCCGTTGCCGATGACGACGTAACGCCTCGTCAACTTTTAGAGCTTGAGCCCATAGATGTAGCTGCTGTCGTCGTCATTCGCGAGATGGTATCCGGAAGCGGTCAGGTCGTCGGCGGCGGGGTGGTCGCGCGGCAGGGTGACGGTGACGTGGTCGAGGCCGTCCGCGTCGGCCTCGAACCGCATCGACATGAGGAGCTCGCGCAGCGCGCCGCCGCGCCCAGCGACGATTGCGACCGCGAGGTTCTCACCCCACGGCTCTCTCATCCCCACGAGGGCCCGGCCACCTGGGCCGGCCCTGAGCATGCCGATGCGGGCCAGCCGTTCCAACTCCGCGACGCCCAGGTCGCGCGCGCCGTTGAAGTCGGGCGCGATTCCGTGATACAGCTCTAGGCCGGGGCTCTTCTCCACGGCCGACCACAGCTTCTGGGCCTCCGACGGGTCCGGCATTCGCGCGGGCTCGCCCCCTTCGATTCGAGTCCCACGCCACCAGCGCGCATCGACCAGGCGGATGAAGCCCGCCGAGTCGAACAGCCGGGCGGCGCCCACGTTCCCGGTCGCCAGGCGCATCTCCCTGAATCCGTGCTCCTTCGCTTCGGCGATCGCCGCGGTGAGCATCGCGCGCGCGAGCCCCTGGCGGCGGTGAGTGGTCGCGACGCGCAGGCCTTCGTACCAGATGAGACCGGCCGCGTATGGGCGCAGCCGCTGCAGGCCGACGACGACGCCTTCCAGCTCCGCGGCGTGAAAGGTAGATCCGGCATCGGCCACCCAGTCGTCGAAGACACGCGGCATGTAGTCGTGGCCGTCCCAGACGTCTTTGCAGATCTCCACGACACGCGGGCGATCCGCGGGCCGCATCGGCCGCAGGGTCAGTCCCTGGCTCGTGGCTGCCAATGCGCAACTCCTGTCAGCACAGTTCCCCCGCTGTACACCAAGTCTTCGCCCTCGCGCGTCAGCAAGTTCTCGAGCATCGCCCGGCCTGCCGTCTCGTCCCAACCTTCGCCTACCACCGAGCGTGTGTCGGCGACCGCCTCATCCAGGTCGGCGTAACGACTGACGCTCTCGTACCGCTGGAAGGACACGTCGGGCGCGATGTTCATCTGGAGCAGCAGCATGAAAAGGTCGCTGAAGCGAGGCATCCGAGGGGCTTCGGTTCGGACGAGCTGCCGGCGGATCGCGACGGCGGGCTGGGGCAGCTCGGTTTCGCGCAGCATGATGAAGACGCGCTCGCGCGCGGAGTCTTCGAGTTTGGTCACGAATGGCACCGGGTCGGCGACCGCGTACATCACGTGGCAGCAGATGACCAGGTCGGCGGGAGCAACCTCCGCGTCCTCCCACGTGCTCGCGACGATCGTCATGTTGTCGCGAGGTGGAATTT
The DNA here is from genome assembly GCA_035602315.1 of Candidatus Dormiibacterota bacterium. Lineage (GTDB taxonomy): Bacteria > Chloroflexota > Dormibacteria > Dormibacterales > Dormibacteraceae > Palsa-870. The sequence goes on along the minus strand of DATNML010000146.1, from coordinate 5,554 downwards.
GCGCCCGCATGCCCTCGGAAGGCTCTACGGCAGTCACCCATTCGAGGCGCTCCGACAGCGGCACGGCGTGGCGGCCGGCACCGGCGCCCGCGTCGATCAGGGTCTTCCGCGGCGAGAGGTAGGGGTCGATCACCTTCAGAAACTCATCCACCCGCGCCCGCGTCGAACGGGCGAAGCTCGGAGCCCGGCGGTCCCAGTAGCCTGGGTCGGCGTGCGTGCCGGACAGGGTCGCCCGATCGTGCACGACCTTCTTCCACTGCTCCTCCCAGTCCATGCGCCGAGGCTACCAGCCCCGTTCAATTCGGTGATTCGCAGGCGGTTCTTAACATGGGTGGGGACAAGTCGGGGACAACTCAAGGCTTTCGCGCCCACATAGTGGGGTCACGTCTTTTGGGGGCACTAGATCTTGGGCCGGGATTACCATACGACCGTGTCTGAGGCCGAGTTCACAAGCGTCGAATCGGCTCTCCTGGCACGGTACTTCACCAATCTCGACCGGCCCGTTTTCGCGCTCCGCAACCTCCCGGAGGTAGTCAAGGGCGCGCTCTTCTCGCGCTATTCGCGGACGGAGAAAAGCCTCCGCCGCGTGCTGCTGGACGAGTTCATCAATGCGCCAGAATCCGGCTTTGAGGCGCTCGCCGGTAAACCGTCGAAGGACGACGACATGGTGGCCGTGCGCCGCGCCGAGGAGTTCTACGAACGCGTCCTCGTGGGTTATGGGGACGACTCGGTGGCCGAGCTCGCCGGCGCGCACGTCGCTGTCGAGCGCACCTCGACCCTCGCCGCGAAGGCGTTGGAGGACAGCCGGATCGGCATCTCGCCGCTTGAGAAGTCAACGCGCTACGTCCGCTTCGACCGGCCCGGCCCCGACGGCCGCCACCTTTTCTACCGCGGCCCTGAGCTCGCCCACCCGGCCTACGAGCCGGCTGCGGACGCGTTGTTTACCGCCTACAGCAGCCTGGTCGAGCCAGTCACCGAAGCGATTCGCGCCCGCTTTCCGCTCGAGGCCGGCGAGACGGACCGCGCGTGGAAGTCGGCGACCAGGGCCAAGGCGCTCGACCTCCTGCGCGGGCTGCTGCCCGCAGGCGCTCTGACCAACCTCGGCCTTTTTGGCAACGGCCGCGCCTTCGAGTACCTGATCACGAAGATGTCCGCGCACGAGCTGCCCGAGTGCCGCCAGCTCGCGTCTGATCTGCACCGCGAGCTCGCGCTGGTGATCCCCGCTTTCGTCAAACGGGCGCTCGACGATCGGTACGGCCGTCCCTCCATCGAGCGGATGACACGCCTCCGAACCGAGCTGTCGCGCCAGGCCTCGCGCGGCAAGGTCCAGGCTCAGGCGGGGCCAAGCGTGAAGCTCGTCCAGCACGACCCTGACGCCGAACGCAAGGTGGTCGCCGCCGCGCTGTTCCCGCACTCTGAGCTAAGCCTCGAGCAGCAGGAAGGCGAGGCCGGACAGGTGCTGGAGGCGCTGCTCGGCGATCGGGCGAACCGGCGCCAGCGGGCGCCCCGCGCGCTCGAGCACGCGGAGTACACCTTCGAGATCGTGGCCAACTTCGGCGCCTACCGCGACCTGCACCGGCACCGCATGCTCACGCAGGACCGCCAGGTCCTGGGCACAGGGCTGGGCTATGACCTTCCGCCGGGCCTGGTGGACCTCGGCCTGGGCGGGCGCTTCACCGCGGCGGTCGAGGCCGCGGCGGCTGCCACCGCGAGCCTGGAACGCGACGCCGGCTCGGCCCTCGCTCAGTACCTGGTGCCGCTGGCGTTTCGCATCCGCTGGTACTTCAAGGCGAACCTGCGCGAGGTCTACCACCTATGCGAGCTGCGGACGACGCCGCAGGGGCACCCGGACTACCGCTGGGTGGCGCAGGAGATGTTCCGCCGCGTCAACGAGGTCCATCCCCGGCTGGCGCGCTACGCGAAGTTCGTCGACCTGGGACCGGGCGACGAGCTGGAGCGGCGCCAGGCCGAGCGCCGAATTGACGCTAAGTTGAGCGCATTGGATCGTCGGGTGCCTTAGCATCACGCAACACAACACGTGCGAGTTTCGGAAGGAATGGGAGTGGTTTTGAGCGACGTCCTACTGCCGCGCGGGCCCGAAAGGCGAGATAGCGACAGGCGTGCGGGGATGGAGCGGAGGTACGCCGAGAGGCGCGATCCGCAGCGGGCGACGGCCGGGCGCAGGGTGCTGCATCCGTTCGACCGGCGGATTGCAGAGCGCCGCATGATCGACCGCCGCGCCGACTGGCCCGCCCCGCGACAGTTCTAACGGCGAAGGCCCGACCGGCGCTCATCGTCCACGGCGGCGCCGGGCCTGTCCCGGCCGCGGAGCTCCCGCTCCGGCAGGCCGCTGTCGAGCGAGCGCGAGACGCCGCCTGGACAGAGCTCGGCGAAGGCGCCCTGGCCGCCGTCCTGGCCGCCGTCCGGTTGATGGAAGACGAGCCGCTGCTCAACGCAGGGATAGGTGCCTGCCTCAATCAGGATGGGGTCGTGGAGCTGGACGCGGGCGTGATGGAAGGCGCCAAGCTGCGGGCGGGCGGGGTCGCCGGGCTGAAGGACGTGCGCCACCCGGTCGACCTGGCGGCCGCGGTCATGCGCGACGCCCGGCACGTGCTCCTCGCCGGAGACGGTGCGTCACGCTTTGCGCGCGAACATGGGATCGAGATGTGCGACCCGGCCATCTTCATCACCGACCGCAAGCGGCAGGAGCTCCTGCACGGCGCCGACACGGTGGGCGCGGTGGCCAGGGATGCGGACGGGCGGTTGGCCGTCGCGGTGTCCACCGGCGGCATCAACGGAAAGCTGCCCGGGCGCATCGGCGATTCGCCGGTACCTGGCGCCGGGTTCTACGCCGACGACCGCTTTGGCGCCGTGTGCGGCACTGGCCAGGGCGAGGCCTTCCTCCGGTTGGTCCTCGCGCACCTCATGGTGGTCGAGCTCCAGCACGGAATGGATGCCGCCGCGGTCGCCAATGGCGCCGTGGCCATGCTCGGAAAATCGATGCAAGCGTCCGGCGGCGTGATCGTGATCGGGCGCGAGGGCGCGCCTCAAGCCGCCTTCAACACGCTGGCGATGCCGTTCGCCATGGCCACGTAGATGGCCGATTCAGCCAACACAGGGGAGCTCGTCGCGCTGGCACTCAAGCGCGCCGGCGTCAGCCACCTCTTCACGCTGAACGGCGCTCACATCTGGCCCATCCTGACCGGCGCGACCGAGCACGGCATCCGGATCATCGACACGCGGCACGAGCAGTCCGCGGCATTTGCCGCCGAAGGTTGGGCGAAGGTGACACGCCAGTGCGGCGTCGCCGCTGTCACGGCCGGACCGGGCGTGACCAACTCCACCTCCGCGCTCGGCCAGGCGCTGGCCGCCGACAGCCCCCTCTTCCTGATCGGCGGTCGTTCGCCTGAAGCCAGGTGGGGCATGGGGTCGCTGCAGGAGATGGACCACCTCGAGGTGGTGCGCAGCCTGACCAAGAAGGCCGTGACGCTGGGTACGGCAGAAGAGGCATACGGCCTCGCCGCGGAATGCATGCGCGCGGCGCTCAGCCGGCGCACCGGTCCGACGTTTATGGACATTCCGCTGGACACTTTCATGCTCGGGGCGGCCGACCTGCCCGAAGCCACAGAGCACCTCACGCCGGACCTCGGTCCACCCCCGGACCCGGACCTGATCGAGCGCGCCGCAAAGCTGATCCACGAGGCGAAGCGCCCGGCCGTCGTCGCGGGCGGAAATGTCTGGTGGGCACATGCGGAGGAAGAGCTGCGGGCGCTGGTCGAAGCCGCCCACGTTCCACTCACAGTCAACGGCATGGCGCGCGGCATGCTGCCACCGGGACATCCGCTATTTGTCAACCGGGCGCGCCGCGAGACGCTTCGCGACGCGGACGTTGTTGTGCTCGTTGGGGTGCCACTGGACTTTCGCCTCAACTTCGGGCAGCCGCCTGTGTTTTCCGAGGACGCGCGGCTCATCTACATCGACGTCGACGACCACCGCAAGCATCGACCAGCCGAGGTCGCGATCTTCGGGGATCTGAAGGCAGCATTGGGTGCGCTCGCCGCGGTTTGCGGAATGACAGGGCCCTCGCAATGGCTCGACGAGCTGCACGATGCGGAGGCAAGGGTGCGGTCTGGCGAGGAGGCGGTGACTCGGTCGGATGCTTCGCCGGTTCATCCCGCCCGGCTGATCGCGGAGGTCGACCGGTTCATGGACCAGGATGCGATCGTGGTCGGTGACGGCGGAGACTTCGTTGCCTTTGCCGGGCGTTTGATCGAGCGTGCAAAGCCAGGACTCTGGGTCGACCCGGGTCCGTTTGGGTGCCTCGGCTCGGGACCGGGCTACGCGATGGCAGCCAAGCTTGCGCATCCGGATCGCCAGGTCGTGCTGCTGTCAGGGGATGGCGCGTTCGGCTTCTCGGCGATGGAGTTCGACACGATGGTGCGGCACCGAATCCCGGTCGTCTGCGTGATCGGCAACAACGGGATCTGGGCTCTGGAGAAGCACCCGATGCTCAGCATGCTGGGCGTCAGCATCGCAGCCGACCTGGGGCCCCGGACCCGCTACGACAAGGTGGTCGAGGCGCTGGGTGGGCACGGCGAGCTGGTCGATCGCCCGGACCAGATCCGGCCCGCCCTGGAGCGGGCATTTGCCTCGGGCCTGCCCGCCTGCGTCAACGTTATTTGCGATCCCAGCGCCGAATATCCGCGATCATCTGTGTTGATGTGAGCGCCACCCAGCTCAAGCCCGTCATCGAGGCCGACGAATGGCGCACGGCCCAGTCGCAGTTCGACGATGCTGCCGAAATCATCAAGCTCGAACCGTGGCTGCGCGAGGTCCTCCGGGAGGTGCAGCGCGAGTTCACCTGCAACTTCCCCGTGAAGATGGACACCGGCCACCTCCGCATGTTCACGGGCTACCGGGTCCAGCACAACATCAACCGCGGGCCGGCCAAGGGCGGCATCCGGTATCACCCAGATGTCTCATTGAACGAAGTCAAGGCGCTCGCGATGTGGATGACCTGGAAGTGTGCGGTCGTCAACATCCCGTTCGGTGGCGCGAAGGGCGGCATCATCGTGAATCCGAAGGAGCTTTCGCTCAACGAGCTCGAGCACATGACGCGGCGGTTCGCGACCGAGATCTCGATCCTCATCGGCGCCGACCGCGACATTCCCGCTCCTGACGTCAACACCGACGGCCAGACGATGGCCTGGATCATGGACACCCTGTCGATGCACCTCGGCTACTCGGCGCCGGCCTCGGTGACCGGCAAGCCGATCGAGGTGGGCGGATCGCTGGGCCGCATCGAGGCGACTGGTCGCGGCGTGACGATCTGCGCGATGGCCGCGCTGGAGCACCTGGGCCGCCAGCCTCACCAGACCCGCGTCGCGGTGCAGGGCTTCGGCAACGTCGGCAGCATCAGCGCGAAGCTGCTCGAGGAATCGGGGTGCACCGTGGTTGCGGTGTCGGAGGACTACGGCGGCATCTACAACCCGCTGGGACTTTCGATCAAGCGCGTGCTGGAGTATCGGGCTCGCGAGAAGACGCTCAGGGGATT
>DATNML010000145.1:0-2103 GCA_035602315.1 Candidatus Dormiibacterota bacterium | reverse complement strand
TAAAGGTCGAGACGGCGCAGCCCGAGCGCGTGGGCGAGCAAGACCTCCGCGTCCAGACGCGCCGAGTCGGAGCCGTGCTTTTGAAAGTGGTCCGAGGCGAGCTTGAGAACTTCGAGAACCGTCAATCACCGCCGCCGTTGAGCAGCGCCGAGCGCTCTGCGTTCACGAGCCCCGCGACGAGCTCGTCGAGGTCGCCGTTCATCACCGAATCCAGGCGGTGCAGGGTGAGCTTGATCCGGTGATCGGTGACTCTGTTCTCCTTGAAGTTGTAGGTCCGGATCTTCTCCGACCTGCTGCCGGTGCCCACCATCCCGCGTCGCTGCGCTCCGATCTTTTCCTGCTGCTCTGCCAGCTTGATCTCGTACAGGCGTGCCCGCAGCACGCGCAGGGCCTTCTCCTTGTTCTGCAGCTGCGACTTCTCGTCCTGGATGCTGACCTGCATCCCGGTCGGCTTGTGCGTGATCCGGATCGCCGAGTACGTCGTATTCACGCTCTGGCCGCCGGGGCCCTGTGACGTGGAGGTCTTGATCTCGATGTCCTCCGGCTTCAGTTCGACCTCGACGGGGTCCGCCTCCGGCATGACGGCGACGGTGGCGGCGGAGGTGTGGATGCGTCCCTGGGCTTCCGTCTTGGGCACGCGCTGCACTCGATGAACACCGCCCTCGAACTTCAGCTGGGAGTAGGCCCCGTGGCCGTGGACCTCGAACACGACCTTGTCGAAGCCTCCCTTCTCGGTCGGCGACTCCTCCACGACGTCCACCTTCCAGCCCTTTCGCTCGGCCCACTTCGTGTACATGCGGAAGAGGTCGCCCGCGAAGAGCGCGGCCTCCTCCCCGCCTTCCGCGCCCTGGATCTCGACGACGACGTCGCGGTCGTCGTTCGGATCCTTGGGGAGCAGCAGCACTTTGAGCTTCTCATCCAGCTCGGCCACCTGCGCGGCGGCGCGATGCTCTTCGCCCTTCAGGTATTCCTGCATCTCCGCGTCGCGTTCGTGCTTCTGGAGCTCGCGCGCCGAATCGACTTCCTGTTGGGCGCGCTTGTAGGCCTCATAGGTCTGAACCGTGTCGCGAAGCGCACGCTGCTCGCGGGCGAGCTTGGTCAGCTGTGCGTGGTCGGACGCGACCTCGGGGCGCGACATCTCCGCCTCGATCTCTCGATGGCGACGGGCGATCCCGTCTAACCGGTCGATCACTTCCCCTTCCTCGCGTGACCTGGCTTCGCCAGGTCACCGCCCCCGCACAACGCAGGCAACCACGGCTGGATCGATTGGGGGGTTCCCCACAAGGGGGGCCTGCCCCCCTTGTGCCTTTTCATGCCGCCGCTCCGGTGGTTTCCTCCTCACCCTCGCGGGCGCTGTTGAAGGCGGTGATGGCGACCTCGAGCATGTCGTCAGACGGCTCGCGGGTGGTGAACTTCTGGGTCCCGAGTACAGGCAGCAGGAGAACCTTGATGACGGGGTTCGTGCGGTGCCGCGCCATGAAGCGGATGCTCTCAAAGCCGGCTCCCGCGATGATCGGGATCGCGAGCACGCGGCTAGCGATGAGCCAGAACCAGTTGGGATGGAAGATGGCGACGATGCTGAACACGACCACGCTCACCACGAGCACGACGAGCAGGAAGCCCGTGCCGCACCGCGGGTGTAGGGTGCTCGCGCGCCGCACCGACGGGACGTCCAGCGGCCATCCCGACTCGAAGGCGTTGATGGTCTTGTGCTCCGCGCCGTGGTACATGAACACTCTCTTCACGTCAGGCAGAAGAGAGATCGCGGAGAGGTAGCCGAGCACCAGCGCGACTCGGATCACGCCTTCGACGAGCACGAACTGGAAGCCCTGGCTGCGATGCACGGCGACCCCCGCCAGCAGCAATGGAAGCCCGATGAAGATGGCGAGCCCGAAGATGCCGGCGAAAGCCACTGAGCCGGTGATCTCTTTCTTGCCAATCACGATGTCCTTGCTGCCGGCATTCATGTTGGCCGACCAGATCAGCGACTTCATGCCGAGGTGCAGCTGCTCGCCGATCAGGGCCAGCCCGCGAATGAACGGCAGCTTCCAGATCGGATTGACGTAGATGGCCGCCTTGAGCTCGCCACGGTCGACCACGATC
>DATNML010000144.1:0-37023 GCA_035602315.1 Candidatus Dormiibacterota bacterium | reverse complement strand
CGCTACCAGGCCCTCGTGCGCAGCGTCCAGGAGCTGGAGGCGACCAATGCCGGCTCACGCAGCGAGATCGCCGCCCTGCGCGCTCAGATCGACGCGCTGGAAACGGAGGCTGCCGGTCGCTCCGCGGCCACCCAGGCGCTTCAGAACCAGGTCGCCGACCTGCGCGCCCACGCGGGGCTGACCCCGCTGCACGGACCGGGCGTCGAGGTCCGCCTGGCCAACGGCGTGCCGGGACCGGACACCAGCGGGCAGGCGCGGTACCTCGTCAACTTTCAGGACGTCCAGGACGTCGTCAATCTGCTGTTCGCGCAGGGCGCGGAGGCGGTCGCTGTCAGCGGGCGCCGGATCACGCCGTTGACCGCATACTCAGGCTCGGCCGGACAGGTCGTGATCGACCAGGGGCCCCCGCTTACGTCTCCGATCAAGGTCACCGCGGTCGGGGACCGCAACCGGATGCTTTCCGCGCTCGACGATGCCTCGGCTCTCCCTGACATTCGCGCGCGTCAGGTCCAGTTTCAGCTGCGCCTGACTTTCGTCGGCAGTCCCGACCTCGCCCTGCCGGCCTACGACTCCAGCTTGCGGATCCCGCATGTCAACCCGACTTAGGAGTACACCGCGGCGACGAGCCTCGGGGCGCGCGATCAGCGTGTGGGTGATCGCCCTGCTGGTCGCCGCTGTGGCCACGGTTCAGATTCGGAGCGAGGCCGAGGTGGAACGAAGCCTGGTCGGCATCGACACCACGTCGCTGGCGTTCCTGATCGACGACCTCCATCGAGCCAACGACGCCTTGCAGGCCGAGGCCGCCGACCTACGGCAGCGTCAGGCCACGCTGCATTCGGGGACCAGCGGTGCCGCCGACCAGGTGCTCACCGATGAGGCGACGCGCCTGCGCGCGGTCGAAGGCCTCGTGCCGGTTCACGGCCCCGGCGTCGTGATCGTGATCGACGCGACGGGATTGAAAGCTCTGGATCTCCAGGACGCGCTCAACAACCTGTCTGCCGGGGGCTCTGAGGCGATTGCGGTCAACGACCGGCGCGTGGTCGTGGGCGTCCCGATCGAGCAGACGAGCAGCGGAGTCGCGATCGGCGGCGTGGTCGTGTCGCCGCCGTGGACGATCACGACGATCGGCGATTCCAACCGCATCGCCGAGGTCGCGAACCTCATGACGCAGGAGCTTCGGGCCGATCGCCGCGTGCGGCAGGCAACCTATCGAGTCGAGGCCGACGTCGTGATCCAGACGGTGATCAGCGAGCGGCCCTTCGTTTATTCGATTTCTTAGTCGCCGGGTCCACCCCGATTGTCTTCAGCTGCGCGGAGATGCGGTCGAGGCGTGCGTTGATCCGGTCGATGTCGGTGTGGGTTGGTATGCGCAGGCGCTGCAGGGCACGCTCGATCGTTTCGTCGGCCCTCTCCTCGAGGTCTTCGCGCCTTTTCTCCATCTGGTGTCGGATGTCCGATGGAACGTTGAGCGTCCTTCGCACGTAATCCAGCAGCGTCTGCCCGCCTTCCTGGATGGCTTCGCCGGGTCCCCGCTTCTCGCGCGACAGCACAATCTGAGACAGCGTGACCTGCGTGAGATCGTGTCCGTTGCTGCGGTCGACGACTTTTATCTCGTGCCCGTCGCGGACGAGCTCGGAGATTCCCTCGAGTGTTATGTAGCGGCTCGTGCGCGTGTCATAGAGCTTGCGATTCGCGTACTTCTTGATAAGGTGTCGCTCAGGGGCTGCAGTCACGGCCGGGCCCATTCTAACGCGGTGCGTTATGTGCTCCGCCCGACCCGTTAAACGGAGGTTGCGACATGGCAACAAGGAAGCGCACGTCGTCCCGATCCAGACCATCGGGGCTGGTCGGCCGAGCGGTGAGCGCCGGCAGAAAAGCTCTACGCGAAGCCGAGAGTCGCGTACCGCCTGACCTCCGCCGGCAGGTCGAGCGCTCGATCAAGGACGGGCAGAAGACGCTCAAGTACGCGATCGACCAGCTGCAGGAGCAGGTCCGCAGCCGAGCGAAGCAGGCCGACGTGGACAAAGCCTTGAAGCGCCTCGACAGCCTGAGCAAACAGGTGCAGCAGATCGCCCGCGGCGCTGCGTCACGTGGTGCGACCCGCGCCTCCTCCACCAGACGGCGTGCCAAGACGGCGACGACCAAAAGGACAACGCGGTCGGCGACCCGCAAGGCGGTGACCCGTAAGCCGGCGACTCGCAAGCCATCCCCACGCAGCTCTGCGGCCGCCCCGCCGTCGTCATCAAGCTCCGCGACCCGCAGGACGGCGCCTCGCCGCCCGTCGACCCGGCGCGCGAGCTCAGGCCCCGCCGAACCGAGCACCCCGCCCGCCAGCTCCGAACCCTCGTGGATGCCCGAGTCGAACGACTCAGGCGGGACCTCGACCTAGAGCCTGCCGAAAACGCGGACTCCGCCCACGAGCACAGCTTGCGGGCGGAGTCCATCGCGGTCCGAAGCCGGGGCTTCGATCGGGTCCCGCTCGTAGACCTGCAGGTCCGCGAGCATGCCAGGGTCTAGGGTTCCCTTTTCGGTTTCCTCGAAGCTGGCGTACGCCCCGCCGGAGGCATAGGCCCTGAGCGCGGCCAGCAAGCTGATGCCGTTCACCTGGTCGTCGACCGCGACCTGGATCCCCGGCCAGGGGTTGGGATCGGGCGCGACCGGCAGGTCCGAGCTGAACGCCAGCGACACGCCGGCGCGCAGCAACCGCGCGTGAGGAGCGAGGTCGCTTCGGTCTCGGACCGGGAAGAAGATCGTTGACGCGACGCGTCCAAACCGCGCGGCCATCGGCTGCATGACAGCAACCATGCCCAGCTTGGCCAGGCGAGCCTGAAGATCCGGCGGGCAGATCGTGCAGTGCTCGACCCGATGGCGCATCCGCTCGCCGCCGCCCGCCTCCACCGCATCGCACATCGCCTGGATCGCCGCGTCACCGATCGCGTGCGCAGCGACCTGAAGCCCGGCGCGCGTCGCCCGATACACGAGCTCGCTCAACTCTGCCGGCGTCGTCCGCCACGTTCCTCCGCCAGATCGCATCGCGACCCGCTCCGCGCCGCCGTCGATGAACACTTTGATCGGCCCAGCCCTGACGAGCCTGCCGCCGAAACCTGCTCGGACCCCAAGACCCGACGCTGCATCGAGCAGCTCCCAGGACAGGAACTCGTTGACGCGCATGTGCAGCCGGCCATCGTCAGCGAGCTCCTGGTAGGCGCGAAGGTCGTCGGCGAAACCTCGGTTCACGGCGGCGCCGACTGACGTGATGCCGCGCGAAAGCAGCAGACGCTGGGCCAGCAGGATCCCCTGCTTACGCCGCTCGAGGGGCCGCGGCGGCTGAACGTCTGCCACCAGCCGCATCGCCGACTCGAGGAGGAGCCCGTTCGGCGAGCGGTCGGTGTCGCGCCCAATCCTGCCGCCATGCGGATTCGGCGTGTCGGCCGTGATGCCCGCCGCCTCCAGAGCCGCCGAGTTAGCCACACGTGAATGGCCGCCCCGTTCGTCGATGAACGCGGGCCGCCGGCCGGTTGCGCGATCCAGCTCGAGGCGATGCGGCTGGCGGCGCTCGATGAGCTCGTCTGCGCGATAGCCCGTGCCCTGCTGCCACTCGCCCCGAGCGAGTGTTTGTCCGTGCGTCCTCAAGCGATCGGCGATCTCGGCCACGCTCCGCGCGCCGCCGAGGTCGGCGCCGAATCGCGTGAAGCCGTAGTACACAACGTGCGCGTGCGCGTCGTTGAATCCGGGCAGCACGGCGGCGCCGGCGAGGTTGACCGCCTTCGTCTTCGGGCCGCGAAGCCCCATGAGCTCGGCTCCGCCGACGGCCACCACACGCCCGCCGGCGACCGCCAGGTGGCTGTGCGACTTTAGGCCTGCGCGCCCGAGGGTGCGAATCCGGCCGCGCGCGAGGATCAAATCAGCTCTGGACCCCACGAACTCAGAGGCTACGCCGTGAGTTCGCGGGGACCCCTGTGAAATCAAGCAGTCGTTAGATTAAGCGCGTGCCCGCGATCGACCTTCGCTCAGACACCGTGACGATGCCCACGCCGGAGATGCGTCACGCGATGGCGACCGCACCTCTCGGCGACGACGTCTTCGGTGACGACCCGACGGTCAATCAGCTCGAGGCAGTGGCTGCCGCCCGCCTCGGCAAAGAGGCGGCGGTGTTCGTGCCCAGCGGGACGATGGGCAACGTGCTCGGCGTGGCCGTCAACACCCGCCCCGGCCAGGAGATGATCGCGGACGCCGAGGCTCACGTCTATCTATATGAGGGGGCCGGCGCGGCGGTCATCTCGGGGGTGCAGATCCGGCCCGTGGCGACCGAGATGGGCGTGATGTCCCCGGCCCAGATCGAAGCCGCCGTGAGGCCGACCAACGACTTCCATCAGCCCATCACCGCCGCGGTGACCTTCGAGGACACGCACAACCGTCATGGCGGGGTCGTGTGGCCGCTGGAGGAACTGCGAGCGGCGAGTGATGCCGCTCGAGCTCACGGGCTGCGCGTGCACCTGGACGGCGCGAGGATGTTCAATGCGGCAGTCGCCTCGGGAACGGACGTCGCCGACATCGCGGCGTGCGGCGACACGGTGACCTTTTGCCTGTCGAAAGGCCTGGGGTGCCCGGCGGGCAGCATTTTCTGCGGAAGCGCCGAGGACGTCGACGAGGCCCGCCGCTGGCGCAAGCGCCTTGGAGGCGGTATGCGGCAGGCTGGGGTCATCGCCGCGACAGGGCTGATCGCGCTCGAAACGATGGTCGACCGGCTGGCGGAAGACCACGCCAACGCGCGTACGCTCGCGGAGGGGCTGGCCGAGCTTCCGGGTGTCAGGTGCAACCTCGTACGCGTGCAGACCAATCTCGTTTTCTTTGACCTCCAGAGGATCAGCGGCGCCGAGTTCGAAGCTGAATGCCGCAAGCGCGGCCTGCTCGGCGGAGCCACCGGCCCGCACAGGGTTCGCTTCGTGACTCATTACGGCATTACGTCCGAGGACATCCAGTCGGCGCTGAAGACCTGCGAGGACGTCCTCTCGGCCTAGCTCGTCAGGAGCGACGCGAGCAGCTTCGGGTCGATATTTCCGCCGCTGACGATCGCGACGGTCGGCGGCCCCGGCTCCAGCTGTTCCAGCGCGGCGTAGGCCAAGGCTCCTGCGCCCTCAGCGACGACCTTCGCGGCAGCCGCCAGTTCCGGGATGGCTGAGCGCAACCTCGGCTCCGGCACTGTGAGCCAGCGATCGACGCTCTCTTTCAACAGCTCGAACATTCTTGGGTGAAAGGGCGCCGCCGTGCCATCCGCGATCGTCTCAGGCGTGATCGACACCTGACCGCCGGCCTCGATGCTCCGCGTCCAAAGGGCGTAGCCGTCCGACTGCACGCCGATCACCTCGATCTGAGGACGAAGGCCCTTGATCGCGGATGCAATACCGGTCACAAGCCCGCCCCCGCCGACGGGCACGATGACCCGGGCGAGGTCAGGCACATCCTCCATCAGCTCCAGGGCGAGGCCGCCATGGCCCGCCCTCACTTCGGGATCGATGTGCGGGTGAATGAAAGCCTCCGGCTCATCGATCCAGCCTTCGGCCGCCATCCACTTGAAGAGCGCCTCGCGCGACATGGGAATCGGCGTCGCGCCCCACCGCTTGACGCCGTCGACCTTGGGCGGGGGAGCGGTGTCGAACATGAATACCCGGCACGGCACCCCCAACTTCATGGCGACGTAGGCGCAGGCCTGCGCCGCGTTGCCGGCACTGACCGTGATCAGGCCTTTCCTCAGCTTCTCAGGCTCAAGCGCCAGCGCCGCCGCGAAGTAGCCGCGAACCTTGAAGCTCCCCGTCGGCTGGAGGCATTCGAGCTTCAGGTGCACGCCATCGACCGGGATCATTGGGGTGCGAAGGACGTAAGGCCGCGCCCGCTCGGCGGCCGCGCGAATCCGCCCGACCTCGATCATCCCGGACACGCGGATAATCGTAGGGATGCCGATCTACGAGTACCGGTGCGAGGAATGCGGCAAGCGATCGACTTCGCTGCTGCCGAGCTACTCGTCACCTGACCCACCCTGCCCTCATTGCGGCAAGCCGGCCCTGAAACGCCTCGTTTCGTCGTTCGCTACAGTCAGCTCGGGCGAGAACGACGGAGGCGACTTCGGCGACATGGGTGGTGGCGACGACGACATGGGCGGAGGCGATGACTACGGGGGCGGCGACTTCGGGGGCGGCGGCGGTTACGGAGACGACGACTTCTAGACGGTCAACCCCAGAACTTCGTTGGCCGCGCGGATCAGCTCGCCACGGTGCGCTTCGTCGTGGGCGAAGATCCTGAAGAGGGCCATGCGCACAGGCAAGCGCTTGAAGAGGTCGAGCACCCGGCTCTGCTGGTAGCGATCCTCGAGCGGTTCGTACAGCAGGATGTCGGCGGTCTCGGTCATGGGATTGAACGCGCGCGATTCCTGGGCCGCCACGTCGACCTCGAAGACGATGTCGCGCAGCCGCTCGGGCAGGCGCTCCCTCAGCTCGCGCGCGAACTGCTCCCGCGTGACAGTCAACGCGCCGCTAGGGATGTCCCGCGCGTCCGTGTGTCCTTGATAGATCAACTTCCACTTGAGCCTTCGGGCGACCACATCAGCCCACGCCGCTCCGAGTTCGCGCTGCCGGGCATCTCCCTGCCCGAGACCCCAGCGGCTGACCTCGGACAGCAGGGACCATTCGGTCAGCGCCTGATAGCGATCGAGGCTCTCCAGAGGGTTGCCTCCCAACAGCAGGTCGAGCGTTGGGCGAAACACCTCGCGGAGCTGGAGGTCGATGCGGCGCACGGTGCGGTGGAAGTAGACCTGGTGGTACAGGTACAGGCGGGCGTTGAGGAACATGTAGAGGGCTTCGGCTGCGTGCGCGTGCAGTGTCAGGCCGCGGTCCGAGATGAAGGAGTAGTGGATGATCCGCTGAACGTCGACCGGGCCCGTCGCGACGCCACATATATAGGAATCGCGAGGGACGTAGTCCATGTTGTCGGCGGAGTACGCGCCGACCAGTGCCGGCTTCAGCGCCGCCAGCCATGACGCCGGCTCGAAGCCGCCGAGTTCCGTCGGCGAGATCAGGTAGGCGACCCACCGTGGATCGATCCTCTCACCCGGCTCGAAGTCGGCGGTGGGAGACGCACCGAGCGATCCGACGTGCTCGGCGAGCGGGCCGGTGACCAGCGCCCGACCGATGACCTCGTGGTCGACGCCCCACGTATCCAGGTAGTTCTCGTCGAAGAAATGGCCGAATGGACCGTGGCCGACGTCATGGAGGAGTCCCGCCATGCGCATCGTCTCTTCGACCAGCGCCGACGACGGCGTCCCATCACAGGCGGCGCTTAGCGAGGGATAGAGGTGGCGAGCCCACTCACCCGCCAGGTGCATGGAGCCAAGGGCGTGCTGGAAGCGTGAGTGTTCTGCGGTCGCGAACACCCACCAGGCGCTCTGCAGCTGATGGATGCGCCGCAGCCGCTGCATCCACGCGGCGTCGACGAGGTCTTGCTCGGACGCTTGCCCAGCCACGCCGCCGGCGCCGCCCTTCGTGATGCGAAGGTATCGGTAGATGGGATCGCTGGAGAGATTGACTCTCGAATACTCCGGAGGCGTCACGGTCACGCGGCGATTATCCCCATGAACGCCGGGCTCAAGCGGGGCATCGACCTCTTTAACAGTGGCGAGTACTGGGAAGCGCATGAGGCGTGGGAGCAGGAATGGATGCCCGATCGGAAGGGTCCCGACGCCGCTTTCTACAAAGGGATGATCCAGGTCGCGGCCGGTTGTCTGCACTACACGCGGCGCAACCGCCGGGGTGCGATCAACAAATGGCGCAGCGGCGCGGACTACCTCCGCCCGTACCTACCTTCGCACCTTGGCGTGGTCCTGTCGCCGCTTGTGTCGACAGTGGACCAATTCCGCGCGGCGATACAGTCGCGTGAGTGGCCAGAGTTGACCATGCCTAAGATCTCTCAGGAATAGGGGAACGTCACCGCCGGGCCGGGTTTACCCCGGCCGTCCCCCCCGCGTGCACTTCCAAACGCCTCACAGCGTCGCCGAGGAGACGAGGGGGTCCCGCGGGGGAGCAATCAGTGAGTCCCATCCGCATCGCCGCCTGCGCGCGACATCTGTTCTCACCCGCGCTCTCAGGAATATGGCGGGAAGCGGCGGCCGGCGGCGGACTCGATCAGGCCGCCATGGCCGAGGCGCAGCAGGTCTTTCGCATCGGCGCGGCCATAAGCGAACACGAACGGCAGCAGGAGGTCGAGCGAGCTCGACCGGCCGAAGCCGGCGCAGGACGCCACGCCCACCACGGCCGCATCGCCAAGCCGGCCCAGCCAAAGCATGCTGCCCGGGTGCATGGGAGCGCCGAGCTGGAGCAGAAGGCCGCCCGCGCGCGTGAGCTCCGCATAGGCGGGGTCCAGCGGGTCAATCGCCGAGGCGCCGGCGAACAGCACAAGCTGCGCGCCGAGCGCGACCGCCTCTGTATAAGCGGCCGCCACCGCTTCGCCCGTGCGCGCCACCTCGCGCACGCCCAACACCTCCGCCCCGTACCAGCCGAGCTTCGCCGTCACGGCTGCCCTGAAGAGCTCGCGCGCCTTGGGTTTCAGCCGTTCAGTCGCAACGACAAAGGTTTTGAGTGGACGGAACGCGAGCAGCTCGATCACCGGGCCCTGCTCCCGGCTGATGTTCTCGGCTGCTTCGATGAGGCTGCCTGGGACCGCCACGGGAGTCACCTTGCAGCCGGCGACCTCTTCGCCTTCCACCACCGCCTGGCCGTCCATCAGGGTGAAAACGGAGATGTAGCCCAGTGCGTTGATGGCATCGACCAGGTCCGCCCGCACGCGGACCAGTCCTCGATGCTGTGCGATCAGTCGGGCCTGGCTCTGCACCGGTGGTTGCGCCTCGAGGCCGGGACCCACCAGGGCGGCCGCCAGCCGTCGCGCAGCCTCGTCCTCGTGGAGGTCACCTGGCTCGAGCTCGACGAGGTGTACCTCGCGCGCCTGCCGGACGCGGTCGAGGTGCCGGCCTCCGAGCACGGTCCCCTTGCGGAGGTCCGGACCCAGATCGTGGACCAGTACTCGCCCGTCGACGTCACGTCCCTGCGCGGTAGCCCCTTCCAACCGGATCGCCTTCATTTACTGGCAGCATAGATTCGTGCGGTTGTACAACACGTTCACCAGGCAGAAGGAGGAGCTCCGGCCGCTGCGCGAAGGGATCGTCCAGATCTACTCATGCGGCCCAACGGTCTACCGCTACGTGCACGTCGGAAACCTGCGCACGTTCATGCTGCCCGACCTCTTGTGCCGCAGTCTCGAGTACCTCGGCTATCAGACAGAGCAGGTGATGAACATCACCGACGTCGGCCACCTCACCGACGACACGTTCGACCGCGGTGAAGACAAGATGCTCGTCTCGGCACGCCTTGAGAACAAATCTCCCGAGGAGATCGCGGCGCATTACACCACCGCATTCATGGACGACGCGGCCAAGCTCAACATCCGGCGCGCGGCCCATTACCCTCACGCGACCCATTACATATCCCAGATGATCGACCTCATCGAACGGCTGATCGTGCGCGGTCATGCCTACGAGGTCGGCGGCATGGTGTACTACGACATCGCGAGCTTCCCTGCATACGGCAGGCTGTCCCGAAACACGACGGACAAGCTGCTGGCCGGAGCGCGCGGCGAGGTCGATCCACGCAAGCATCATCCGGGCGATTTCACGCTCTGGAAGGCGGCCGGCGAACACCGGCTCCAGGTCTGGCCGAGCCCGTGGGGCCCCGGGTTCCCAGGCTGGCACATTGAGTGCTCGGCGATGTCGATGTCGCTGCTGGGCGATCAGTTCGACATCCACACCGGCGGCGCCGACAACGTCTTTCCCCACCACGAAGCTGAGATCGCGCAGAGCGAGGGAGCCACCGGTCACCGCGTGGTCAGCTGCTGGATGCATGGCGGGCTGCTCATGCTCTCCGGCGCGCGGATGGCGAAATCAGCCGGCAACTTCTTTCGTATCTCCGAGCTGGAAGAGCAGGGCCTGGATGCGCTGGCGTTTCGATACCTGGCGCTGCAGGCCAGGTACCGGACGAAGCTCGACTTCAGCACCAGCGGTCTTGCCGGAGCGGACCGAGCGCTCAGGCAGCTGCGCGACCGAGTCGCGGACTGGTCAGGCGACGCGGATGCAAGCGAAACGGAGGTCGCGAGCTTTGAATCGCGTTTCCGCGCGGCGCTCGCCGACGATCTCGATCTGCCGGCAGCGATGGCCCTGGTTTCCGAGCTGGCCCGCTCCAACGTGGCGCCGCGCGCGAAGGCCTCGTTGCTGCGCTCCTGGGACCGCGTCCTCGGGCTCGACCTCGACCGTCCGACACGAACCGTCGCGCTGCCCGACGGCGCCGCGGCACTGCTCGAGGCTCGGGAAAAGGCTCGCGTCGCCAGGGACTTCCGGACCTCGGACCAGCTGCGAGCCGAGCTGGCGGCCCTCGGCGTAACGGTCACGGACACTCCTGACGGTCAGCGCTGGAAGACAAGCCCGGCGAGGTCCCAATAGAAAAATGGGGGCCGAACCTTGCGGCCCGGCCCCACGAGAGGAAGGGGTTTGTCCACTGAGCGCTGATTACGCTTTGGCCTTGGGGTTCGGATTCTTGTCGGAGATATCGAGTGTCGACCGGACGCCACCCATAAGCCTCTTCAGCTTCCAACGGGAGGTTGCCGTGACCGTTCGAGCCGGAATTGGGCCGGCCGTCAGCGGATCGAGCTTCCGATGCAGCTCGGACCCGAGAGACCGCCCAAAATCGCTTGACTCCGAACGAATGTTCGTCTAACCTCCCTCACGCGGCATGGCCAGCTTTCCCTCTTTCCACACGGCAAGCTTCCAAGGAGAAATAACGCTTGACCACGTAATTCCGGAAGCCGAGGCCAAATTTGCCGCCCTTCCGGCGGACCTCCATCCAGAGCTGGTCGCTGCGCTGGCCCGGCGAGGCATTGAGCGCCTGTACTCCCACCAGGCGGAAGCCTACGAGGCCGTCCGCAAGGGCCGGCACCTGGTCGTGGTGACCCCTACGGCGAGCGGAAAGACTCTTTGTTACAACCTCCCAGTCCTTCAACGCCTCCTCGAAAGCCCGGAAAAGCGCGCCTTGTACCTGTACCCGACCAAGGCTCTCGCGCAAGACCAGCTGGCGGAGCTGAGCGCACTGAAGCACGGCCTGCCGATCCAGCTCAGGGTCGACACGTACGACGGCGACACGCCTCCGGGCCGCCGCACCGCAATCCGCGAAGGCGGACATGTCGTGATGACCAACCCCGACATGCTTCACACCGGCCTCCTGCCCCACCACACAAAGTGGCGGCGGCTCTTTTCCAGCCTGGAATTTGTGGTCATCGACGAGCTCCACACGTATCGAGGGCTGTTCGGAAGCCAGGTGGCAAACGTGATCCGCCGCCTGAAGCGGATCTGCGCCTTCTATGGTTCCAACCCGACTTTCATCTGCGCGTCGGCAACCATCGCCAACCCACTCGAGCTGGCGAAGCGATTGCTCGAAGAGGAGAACGTCGAGCTGGTCGACCGCAGCGGTGCTCCGCGCGGGGAACGGCGCCTCATCTTCTACAACCCTCCCCTGGTCAACCGTGAGCTGGGCATCAGACGCAGCTCGATGCTCGAAGCGCGGCGGATCGCGGCGCCCTGGATCCGCTCCGGTGTGCAGACCATCGTCTTCTGCCGCAGCCGGCTTCAGGTTGAGGTGATGCTCAGCTACCTGAGGCAGGATCTTGCGCCACGCCTCGACGCCAATCAGCGCGTGCGCGGCTATCGGGCCGGCTACCTGCCTCTGCACCGCCGCGAGATCGAGGCCGGGCTGCGCAACGGTGAGATCACCTGCGTCGTCAGCACGAACGCCCTCGAGCTCGGTATCGACATCGGCACGCTGCAGACCGCAGTTCTCGTCGGCTACCCCGGAACGATCGCGTCGACATGGCAGCAGCTGGGACGAGCCGGCCGGCGATCAGGTTCGGTCGGCGTCTTCGTGGCGTCGAGCTCACCCCTCGACCAGTTCATCGTCCGCCATCCGCAGTACTTCCTCAGCACCGATCCCGAGGAAGGCCTCATCGACCCGGACAACCTGCTTCTGCTCGCCGGCCACCTGCAGGCCGGACTATTCGAGCTGCCATTCGAAGGGCAGGAACGCCTGGGCCGGGCCGACGTCAGTGAGCTCTTGCAGCTGTTCGAGGAGGACGGCTCAGCCACGCGATCCAACGGGCGTTGGTTCTGGAGCCGGCAGGCCTTCCCGGCGGAAGAGGTGCACCTGCGCCGGATCCTGGCCGACAACGTCGTGATCATCGACACATCGCATCCGCGACCGCAGGTGATCGGCGAGATGGACCAATTCACTGCGCCCGTGCTCCTCCACGAGGAAGCGGTGTACCTCCATGAAGGGGCGCAGTTCCACGTCGACCGCCTGGACTGGGACGAGAAGAAGGCTTACGTGCGCCCGGTGGAGGTCGACTACTACACGGACGCGCTCGCGTCGGTGACGGTCCGCGTACTCGAGACGTTCGATGGACCCGAGGGCGACGAGGTATCGCGCAGCCATGGGGAGCTCAAGATCACCAGCCTCGCGAGCATGTTCAAGAAGATCAAGTTCCACACGCACGAGAACATCGGGTCAGGGCCGATCCACCTTCCGGAGCAGACGCTTCACACGACTGGTTACTGGATCACCATCGATGAAGGCCTGTGGCGTTCCCTGGGCCGAGAGACGTTGGAAGCGGGGCTTCAGGGCATGGCCCACGCGCTGCGTCACGTCGCGAGCCTTCGTCTGATGTGCGACCCGCGTGACCTCGGGTCGGTCGCCGAGGTCCGCTCCGTGACGACGCAGCTGCCGACAGTGACCGTCTACGACGTCTACCCAGGAGGCGTGGGGTTCTCGTCGCGCATGTTCGAGCTGCACCGCGCGCTCCTCGACGACGCGTCGTCGCTGGTGCGTGACTGTCCATGCCTCGCCGGATGTCCGTCGTGCGTCGGCCCGCTGCATCTCGTGGAAGGAGCCAAGGAAGCATGTCTGCGACTTCTGGCGGCCGGCGACGGGTCGGCGGCGAGAGATTCGGCGGCCAGGTATGTCAGCTGCTAGGCGCCATCGAGCATCGCAGCGAAGCGTATCCGTCGATAGGCGAAGCGAGAAGCGCAGATGGCAACAACGCAGATGACGTGCATGGGCGCCGAAGATCCGTCGACGGCCCGGAGCCGGTCTCCTACCGCGAGCGCCTTACCCGTCTAGGCGCCACTCCCGGACCGCGCCCGCAACAGTCCCGCTCGCTGCCGCGCGGCTTCGAGGAGGTCTCAACTCGATTTGGCATGGCGATGCTGAGGCAAGACGTGATCCCCCTGCCTCCGCTCGAGCCATACCCCGGCAATGTCGCCTACCTCGACACCGAGACCACGGGGTTGAGCGGCGGCTCGGGCACGTACGTGTTCGCGGCAGCAGTGGCGCGTCCGATCGACTGCGGCCTGCGGGTGGCCCAGGTGTTCTTGCCACAACCAGGCATGGAGCCGGCGTTCCTGCAAGCACTTCAGGAGGAGATGGCGCCCGCGGAGACAGTGGCCACCTTCAACGGTGGGTCGTTCGATCTGCCGGTGCTCCGGACGCGGTGGGTTATGGCCCGCATGCCAGGCGAGCTCCACGGCGCGGCGCATGTCGACCTGCTCACGCTCGTCCGCGCGCTGTACCGGCATCGCATGGAGAGCTGCACCCTGCGCATGGTCGAAGAGCGCGTGCTCGGCTATGAGCGTGACGATCCCATCTCGAGCGCCCTGGTGCCAGACGCCTACTTCGATTACCTGCGAAACGGTTCGCATGATTTTCTCGAGGCGGCACTGGAGCACAACCGGCTCGACGTGATCAGCCTCGTGCACCTGCACGCGCGACTTCTGCTCCGGCTGCAGGGTGGCGAAGCCGGGATGGACGCCGCGGACTGGCTCGCGCTCGGGCGTCACCGATTTCGGCGAGGCGCGAGGGCTGACGGGTGGCGCGCATTTCGGAACGCGACGTCGTTTGCCAGTGGGGACGCCTCAGCAACCGCCGGCCTGCTGCTCTCCAGGCGTCTCACGCGTCGCGGCTCGATCGCGGCCGCCGACGGCCTGCTTGGCTGGCTGGAATCGAGCATCACCGACGACATGCGCGTGTCGATCGCCCGCGCGCGTCTGGCTGAGTGGAGGCGGCGGGACCCGTCTCAAGCGCTGAGCATTGTCGAGGCTGCGCTGAGGCGAATGCCGGATCAAGCGCCGGACCTGGAGCACCGCCGGGCGCGGCTCCGGCGAAAGCTGGACTCAGGCCGGAGCGGTCGCCGGAAGGGCTATCTGAGGGAGGTTCAGCTCGAGGCCCCCATCGTGGACAGCCCTGCTTAGTGCTTCTACGGACGCCGGGTCGAACTCGGACCCGGAACCCGCGGCGACGTCCTCCAGCGCTTCCTCGGTGCTGACTCGCTGGCTGCCGCGCCCAGCCGTCAGCGCCTCGAACCTCTCGGCCAGAGCGAGGACTCTAGCCAGAGCAGGGATATTCTCACCAGTCAGGCCATCGGCCTGGCCACCGCCATCCCACCGCTGATGGTGATAGCGCACGGCGGCGATCACGTCGGGCGGAAATTTTGCGCCGGCGACGATCTTCTCGCCCTCCTCCGCGTGGCCGGGGGCTTCCAGGCTGGCACCATCGACGGCAAGCGTCATGTGGCCGACGTCGTGGAGAAACGCAGCCGTGCGCAGGTTCTCGATCTGCTCCGATGACATCTTCGAGCGCCGGCCGATCGCGTCTGCGATCGCGACGACCCGGCTGGAATGGCCCTGCGTGAGCGGGTTGCGATGATCAACCGCGTGGGCCACCGCCACCATCACCTGCGGGCCGGCTTCGGCGAGCATCGAGATGAGGTTGCCGTCGGCGAGCTCGAGCTCGGTCACCAGCTGAGGGAAGGTACACGGGCGGTCCTTGCCCTCGCGCTTGGCGAGGTACAGAGCCTGGTCGGCCGCCTCGATCAGCTCGATGGCGGTAAATGCATCCTCGGGATACGAGGCGACTCCGACGCTGAAGGTGAGGTGATGGTCGGGCGTCGTCGACACCTCCGCGGCATGTACGGCGTCCACGATGCGATAGGCGAGACGCTGCGCGCCGGTGCCGTTGGTGTCGGCAACCATCACCGCCAGCTCATCGCCGCCATAGCGCGCGACCAGGTCCTGCGCGCGGGCGGCGTCTCGCACGATGCGGGCTCCCATCTGAAGCACGAGATCGCCGTGCTGGTGCCCGAGCTCGTCGTTCACTGACTTGAAATGGTCGAAGTCGATGAGCAAGAGCGAGAGCGGGCTCGCCTCGCCGCCACGTTTGGCGAAGGCGGCGTCCAGGCGGCGGCGGAACTCTGTGACGTTGGCCAGGCCTGTCAGCCCGTCCGTCGTCGCTTCTTGCCGGCTGTGCTGATACCGCAGTGCGTTGGCCAATGTCACCGTCGAGCTTCCGGAAAGCGCGTTCACCGCGAAGAGGTCCTGGTTGGTAAAGCTTCCGGCGGACTGAGTGAGACTCGCCATCGCGGTGACGCCGTCGCCCGAGACGATCGGGACGACCAGCGCCTTGCCATCGGCGGCGAATACGGCCTCGCCGGTGCTCGCCGCCTGACGGAGCTGGTGCTCGTCCATCGGCTCGTCCTCTGGCGCTGGTGACAGATCTCCAGTTCGGTTGGCGCTCGCGACGACCGTGAAGCCTTCTTGCGACGAGAGGATCAGCCTGCCTCGCTGGGCGCTCGTCATCTGGACGGCATGGTCGATCAGCACTTCGAACACGTTCTTGATGTCGGTGGCGCCGCCGAGGGTCATGCTCAGCTCGCGGAGGGAGTCGGCCTGCGCGGCCCGCTCGACCGCAGAACGCCGTTCGCGCTCCAGCTCGCGGGTCATGTACCCGGTGGCGAGTGCGACGACGAGGAACAGGAATATCTTGCCGATCGTCGCGTTGGGGTCGACGTAGAAGTTGGCCGGGGTGAAGCTCCCGCCGACAAAAAGGTACAGGCCGGAGATCACGAGCGCGGAGACGAAGCTCGCTGTGGCGCCGAAACGCACGGCATTGGTGATCACAGCAAGGAACAGGGCAAGGAAGAAGGGGCTGCTGAATCCGTTCGACAGGTAGACGACCGTCGTCGCGAACAAGATGTCCAGCGACATCGTCGAGAGGCTGAACTGCTTGCCGGGCTGGTATCCCCTCACCAGAACCACGTTGACGCCGATGTTCATCGCGGCCCAAGCGGCGAGAACCACGTCGATCGTGACCTTGGCTTGCGCGTCGGTGTGAGGGTTGACGTTGTTGAGAACCCCCAGGACGATCAGGAACAGCCACCGGAAGACAACCGCGACGCGCTCGCCGACGCGCCGGCGGTCGGCGTCGAAAGTGGCATCGATGGCGAGGGCGCGAATGTCCTGCCACCGCCTGGAGTCGCGCGTGGTGCCGGGCTCTTTCTTCATGGTGCGACGCCGCCCAGCGCGGTAAAGCCCGCTAAATCTAGGCTACCGGCCTCTCGTGCGACTGAAAACAGCCTTAATTTTTGCGCAGTAAATCGCGCATCCCGTGGGCAAACGAAATGGCCCAGGTCCATTATTTCCGTTGGTGTTTCCCGCGCCCAGGTCGCTGACTCGGCGTTCCAGGCGCTTTTCGGCCGTCGAGTGGTGCCTCTGGGTCGCGTGTGTGTTGAGCGCGGCTGGTGGGGTGGTAGCGCTGGCGGTGCCGGCCGGAGGCATGAATCGGCTCCCTGGGGTGGCGCTTCCCCTTGCCGTGAGCGCCGCCGCCCAGGCGGCGAATGCCCTGACTCAGCGCAGGAGCGGCTCGTGGTCCGGATTGCTCTACGTGGCAGCCGCGCTCGCCATCCTGTACGCGGTGATTCTGGCTCTGTCCGTCCCCCTCCGACTGACCATCGAGGGCCACTGCCAACCTGCTCCGGCGGCGTGCCCCCTGGGGTTCGACGTGCCGATCACGGCCCGCGAGAATGTTGCTGTCTACGCAGCGGTGATCTGCGGGGGGCTTTCGCTGCTGACCAACTTTGTTGCCGCCGAGCTGAGATTCCGGCCCCGCAGGCGCCGAACATCGGATGGTGACGTTCCCGAGAAAACTCTCTGATTCGCTCACAAACTTTTTACATTTCAAGGGCTGAATCGCTGTTCGCAGAGGTACCATACGGAGTCGCTGATCGGCTAAACAGTTCCTGAATCTTTCCTAAAGCCCCATGCGAGTCACCACCGATCATTGCTACTCGCCGCGAACTCGAACTGAAGCCGACCGGCTTGAGCTGGATCTGCGCGCTCCGGAGAGCGAATTTCCAGCAAGAACCCGCGAATCGGGACGTTGCTCTCATCAGTCCCCGGCAATTTCTGGAGGTATCTGTGATCGGACCTTTTAACGGGCTCAAGGCGGCCCTGCGGCGCATCGCCCGCGGCGCCCGCAGCCAGCGCAGTCAGGCGCTGGTTGAGTTCGCTCTCGTGTCGCCGCTGTTCCTGCTCGTCCTCTTCACGGCGATCGACATCAGCCGCCTGCTGTATACGTACACCGCCGTTTCCTCCGCGGCTCGTGATGGCGCGCGGACGGCCTCTCTGAGCGGTGCCCAATTCAGTGACTGCCAGATCATTCAGGAAGTAGAGCTGGTCGGCCAGGGCTTCCCCGTGAAGATGGATCCCAACTCCATCGTCGGCAATTCGGATCCCAACAGCCCCAGTGGCGCGCTGCAGCCAACCACCCCGCCGCCCAACGTCGCTTATGCCTACATCTGGCCGGCCGTAGCCACCGCTGCACCGGCCGACAGCAACTGCAACACGACCACCCAGCGCGCGGTATCACCTTCGGTGAAGCACGTGGCCGTGGAGGTCCAGTATCACTTCACACCGCTGCTGCCGCTTGTCACGCAGTTCACCTCGAACATCATCGTCAAGACGATTTCGGTGGTCACGACTGAGTGATGTGGTACATGACCTCTCGCAAGCGACAGAGTGGTCAGCTGCTGCCAATCGCAGCGGCGGCGTTCCTCGTCATGTGCGCGCTGGCCGGCCTGGCGATCGACGCCAGCCGCGACTACCTGGACAAGCGCAACGCCCAAAACGCGGCCGACTTCGCCGTCCTGGCCGCGGCGAAGCAGATGTCCTTTTCGAGCAACTTGAACAACCCGATCGTCGCGAACTCTCCCGCAGTGCACGCGGCGCACGACTACGCTGCGAACAACGGCTTTTCCACCATCTACGGCAACGGCTGCGATTCGGTGGCTGGAGGCGGCTTCACCACGAGCTGGTTCGATGTGGTCGGGCTGCCGTGCAACGCCACCGCTGGATTCAACAGCAAGGTCAGCATCAACCAGCCTGCGATTGACCTACCGGGATCACCTGTAGCGGCGGCATGTAGGGGCGCTGGACAGTTCACATGTATTCAGGTGGTGATCACCAGTCGCATCGCCGAGCTGTTCACATCCGTCCTGGGGATCAACTTCGCCTACGTGACCGTGGGGGCCGCGGCTCAAACTGCGCTCCCGAGCTCCTCGTTTGACGCCCCACCGCCAAACGCGCTGACCATCTACCAGCCGCAGAGCGGCTGTACAGCCCCGGCACAATGCTTCGACGAAACGAAGCCGGTCGGGCGAACACAGCTTTCGTGCACCGGCGGCACGAACAACTGCCCAACCTTCTGGGTCAGGCCGAGCACCGCGCCCAAGATCTACGGCTACGACGGCTCTATCCTGACGCCCGCCGGTGACTACACCACGTTGCGGTCCAACGGCGACATGGTCATCCAGGACCGGACTACCATCTGCGACCCGTACAACGGCGTGGCCTGCGCGGCCAACGCTGTGAGAGGGCCGTCGGGTTTCGCCGTGCCGGGTGGCACCAAGCCTTACTGCTCGAAGTTCGGAGCCGGCGCTCTCAGCTTGACGCCGTGCACCACAGCAGGCCAAGCGACGCTGAATGAGATCGACTCCAACCAGGCCGGTTGGTCCACACCAGGCTACTGGTACCCGACGGTCTCCCTCGCCGGGCTCAGGTTCTGTGGGTCGCTCGTCCTCAACGGACAGCCTATGTACGGTGCATGTGCGGACCCGCAAGAGCCATACCTCATCGGGTCCGGAATCTATAGCTCCATCGTGATCAACCACGGAAACTACGAGTTCGATTCAGGCCTCTTCGACATCACTGGCAAGGCTCTAGTCAACGTGGCACCAGGACCCAATTACACCGCCACCGGGATCGACCACAGCCAGGAAGGCGCAGCCGACTTCGACCTGTGCCCTGCCGGCGGAGGGCCCCTTGCCTGTCCGAACCTCACGGCGGGAATCTGGATCGGCCACGGCGGCGGGAACTTCTCGGCGTACTCGGGGCCAACGCCCGGCTCGTGCACCAACGGAGTGGCCGGCAGCGGCGGCGGCGGCGGTGACGCGACCGTCATCAGCGGCAGCGGCGTCGTCTTCCGGTTCGAAGCCGGCTCTGGCGGCTTCGTCAGCACGAACGAGGTCAAAGGACTGTCGCTGGCAGGAGCCGGCGTCGGCGCGTTGGCCGCGGTGAGCGGAACGCCTCTTCTCTTCGACATGGAGAACAGCGGGTGGATCCACCTGGATTCGTCGCAAGGCGGCTCCGGCGTGCCGCCCAACACGATGAGCGGAATCATTTACCAGACGCCCAACGCTACCGGCGGAGGCGTCGAGTTCGACCCCAGCATGGCCGGCTTCAATGTCAGCGGAACGGAGCTGGCCGCGATCCAGGGCCAGATCCTCGCCTACAGCGTCACGATCTTCGGCTCCAGCGGCGGAACCATGGACTTCACCTCTGGCTACGGCGGCGGCTCCGTTCCAGGCATCGGGACCAGCGGTAGGAACGAGAACTCGATCATCACGAGCGTCGCGCTGACGGCCGGTGCGCCAGGTTATTCCGTGCTCACCGTGAACTACGCGGATGAGTGGATGATGGACGCCTACGACGTCTACGTGAAGCTGAACAACGGAAGCCCGCAGTTCTTCTCCCAGGGTATCTGGACCACGGTGCCAGGCCCCGGCACCCCGCTGCCGCCGCCCAACAACAACCCCGGCGACGCGTATCCGGCCTACCCAAGTGCCGGGACCCCGGGGGCATACCAGATCATCGGGGGTACCGACTGGAAGTACACCATTCCGGGTGGCAACGGCGCGACCATCGAAGTACAAGGCAACTGGACGTGGGGTCATGAGAACACCATCCCCAACGCTCAAACCAACAACAACACCGCCAAGCTGATCTACACGTTCCCGAACCCGGTGGGCAGCTATATATCCGCCACCATCTTCCTTCTCGACGGTGACCGCTGCGGCGACTACGCCTATGCCACCTACACGTTCAAGAGCACTGGCGGTCCTGGACCCGGACAGCAGAGCGTTGGCTCGGTGTCCCTGGTGCAGTGATGCAAGCGGAGCGACGGCCCGGACAACGCGTCCGCGAACGCGGCCAGGCCCTTGTCGAATTCGCTTTGATCGCGCCTGTCCTGATCGCGTTTGTGCTTCTCACCGTAGACGTGGGCAGGGCCTACTGGGAGGCGATCGACGCCGCTGGCGCCGCCCGGGCCGGGGCCCGAATGGGCATCATCTCTGATACGAGCGACATCGGCAGCGCCATTCGCGACGAACCCAACACGGGCATCCCGAACACTCTCGCCGCCTGGGGCTCGGAAGGGCCGGGAACGTCCTGGGGTACCTGTGGTGCGGCCGGTACGTGCGGCGATCCGAATGGCTGTGCCAACAGCTCCTTCAGCGGCAGCCAGATCGCCTGCTTTGCCATCCGCACCTGCGTCCTGTCCAATGGGGACCTCGGCAGCTGCACTTCGTTCAGCGCCTGGGGAGTACGCCCGTTGAGTGGCGGTCACGGCCTGCAGGTTGTGGTTGTCATCAAATTCACCGCCGTGACGCCTGTGGCGGGGCAGATCATCAACGGCGGCATTCTCTTCTTGAGGCAATCGTCGATCGCGAACGAGCTCTACTTCTAAGCCGCGCTTTAACCCCAGTCGGCCGCCTCGCGCTTCAGCTCCGGTCTCCCGCCCTCAGGCATCGCCCGGACCTGGTAGCCCAATGCCCGGAGCGCTTCATCGATCCACAAAAGGGCCATCTCTTCGGTGTTGGACCAGGCCTCGTAGGATGAGTCCAGCCGGCCGGTATCGATCACGACCCGGCCTGCCACCCTGAGCAATCGCTTCGCGAGGGGCGCGGCCTCAGGCACGCTCAGGACCAAATCTTCCAGAGCACGCGAGAGCATGAAGCAAGTGGAGTTGAATGTCTGCGCGTCGATCGGTTCGCGTCCCGCGAGCCGCTCGGCCAGCCCGGCCCTCAGATCGGTGGGGTCCATGCGCCGGGTTATCATTTCAGATGGCTGGGAGATGGATCTAACCGAACCTGTCTTGCTGACGCCCGAGGGGCTCGAGAAGCTCAAGCGCGACCTGGAGATCGCGTTGAAGCGGCGTGCCGAAGCCGGTGAACGCCTCAAAGAGGCGTTTCAGCCCGGCGACATCGAGGACAACCCTGAGTACGAGCAGGCAAAGGAAGAGGTCGGGATGCTCGACAGCCGGATCTACGAGCTGCAGGAGATGATCGGGCGCGCCCAGATCATCAAAGACACGCACTCGAGCGTGGCGCAGCCAGGCTCCACGATCGAGGTCGTCGACAACGAGGGCGACGTCGAGACCTACCACCTGGTCGGCGCGGTCGAGAGCGACCCCTCGGCGGGCCGCATTTCCGTGGAGTCGCCGGTGGGCCGGGCGCTGGTCGGCAAGAAAAAGGGCGACAAGATCACTGTGAGCGTGCCGGCCGGCTCGCTGACCCTCACCATCAAAGCGGTCAAGTAGCACCACGTCAGTCACGACGCCGGCTGCTACGTCGCAGGAGCTGAATCCCGAGGCGATCCCTGAACGCACCACGGTCGGAGTCTTCTTTCGCCAGGCCGCGCGTTATGGGAACAAACCCCTCATTCACTACCGGCGCGGGGACGAATGGCAGGTCGAGACGTGGGCGGACCTCCGGACGCACGTGCTGTCGGTCGCATCAGCGCTGATCGCCGCCGGGGTCAAGGCGCACGACTCGGTGGTCCTCATCTCGGAAAACCGGGTGGAGTGGGTGTACTGCGACTTTGCAATCCAGACCGTCGGGGCGGTCACGGTCCCCGTCTACCCGAACAGCCCGGCAGAGATGGCGCAGACCATCGCCGCGGACTCCGGGGCGACCTACGGGATCGCCTCAGACGCACTCCTGGCGGCGAAGCTCAAAGTGGGTGGAGCCCTGCGCGAGATTGCCACGATGGACGGCAAGGTCGCGGACTGGGTCCGCCAACCTGCGCCGAATCTGATTGAGATCGCCGCGCGCTCGAGCCGCCTGACGCCTGAGGACATCTGCACCATCGTCTACACATCGGGCACGACAGGCACGCCGAAAGGCGTGGAGCTGGCGCACCGCAACCTTGTCGACACTGCTCACGCCGCCGTTCGGGTGCACCCGATAACCGACCAGGATTCATCACTGTCGTGGCTGCCGCTCGCCCATGTCTTCGGGCGGATCAACGAAATGTTCGATGGGATGGTGTACGGCGGCGAAACATGGGTCTCAGCCGGATCCGACCACCTTGTCGAAGAGCTCCAGCACGTGAAGCCGACCGTGATGTGCAGCGCCCCACGGGTCTACGAAAAGATGTATGCCGCGGTGATGGCCCGCGTCCAGAAAGCGAGCCCTGCGAGGCGCGCGATTTTCAGGTGGGCTGTTGGCGCTGGCACTCGGTTTTCGCAAACTGATAAGCCCGGTCCAGTGCTTACGGCTCAGCGCCGCCTTGCGGATCGCCTCGTCCTCGCCGGGTTGCGCACACAGCTGACCGGCGGCCGAATGCGCTTTTTCATTAGCGGCGGGGCAGCCCTTGCACAAAACATCGAGGAGTTCTTCTGGGCGATCGGAGTGCCGATCCTCAACGGATGGGGATTGACCGAGACGTCATCCGGCGCGTGCTCCAACACCCTCCACGAGCACCGCTTTCTCACCGTTGGCAAACCACTTCCGGGAGTCGAGTTGAAGATCGCGGACGACGGCGAGATCCTTGTGAAGGGCATCGGCAACATGCTTGGCTACCACAACAACCCAGAGGCGACGGCGGAGGTGGTGAAGGACGGCTGGTTCTACACAGGTGACATCGGTGAGATCGACGCTGATGGTTTTCTCAAGATCACTGATCGGAAGAAATCGCTCTTCAAGACCTCCGGTGGAAAGTACATCGCCCCCGTTCAGCTTGAGCACGAATTGATGAGCGATCCCATCATCGAGCGGGCCGTCGTTGTCGGTGATGGACGGCCCTATGTCACTGCGCTCATCGTGCCCAACTGGCCATCCGCCCAAAGCCAGGGCCTGGCCGAACCGGAGCTCACCGCCCGCATCCAGCAGACCGTCGACAAGGTCAACTCGCGCGTCGGCCACTGGGAGACGGTCAAATACTTCACGCTGCTGCCAAAGGACTTCACGGAGAAAGACGGCGAGCTATCCCTGAAATTGGACATCAAGCGCAAAGTGATCCAGGAGCGCTACCGGGACCAGATCGAAGCGATGTACACGGGGAAAACGAAACCCTCGTAAATTGCTGGCATGGCCGGTTCGACCGACATGTCCGAGCTTCACCTGGCGCTGGATCGACTTCGCCCCCAGCTCTGCCACTGCGGGCTCAAGGGCGAATGCCTCGGGTGCAAAGGCATCGAGATGGTGCGCGCACAGGCCGAGGCTGTGGTCGCCGCCGCCAGCCAGCCGATCCTGATCCAGGTCGCGCAGGAGTCCTCGATGAAGGACATGACGACGCGGTTCCAGGCCATGTCCGAGCGCTTGATGTCCGACCCCGAGATCCGGCGGTCAGCGGAGCAGATGCAGGAGCGCCTGATGGCCGACCCGGAGACACGACAGCTCCTGGAGGAGCTGATGCGCCGCCTCGGCACCCCGCCCGAAGAACTGCCTTAGGTTCCGCCGCCCCGATCGAAGTGGGGGCGATCGCCGAAACGTGGCCATCAGCAGCGCGAGGTAGTTGCGGTCCCTGCGCCCGATGCCGAAGACTGCTGCCGCAGGCGAGATCAGGCCGCCGGCTTAGGTCGTCGCTGGGCTTGCCGGCGCCGTGGTCTTGCGTTTGATTGGCGTGTTCCACATCGGAATCGGGCCTTTCTGCAGCAGCTGCAGGATCGCCTGCTCCTGGGTCGGGGTCAGCTGCTTCTTGGTGACTGCGGTGTCGAGCAGCGGCTTGAGCTTGGCGATCAAGCGGGTGCGGAATTCGGCCTCTGCGACCGGTGGCTTTTGGGCGGCTGCGATCTGCGACAGCGACTTCCCGCTCGCGAGGTCGGTCTTCAGCTGCGCGTCGCTGATGCCGAGCGCTGAGGCAGCCGCGGCCATCAACTGCGGCGTGTAAGCCCCAATCCTGGCAGCCGGCCCAGGATCCGGAGCTTTGTTGAACCCGCCAAGGGCACACGGGGGCTGGCCCGTCAGCCTCTTTTTGATCGCATCCGCCTGGGCCTGGGTCAGAGTCCCATTCTTGACCTCGTCGGCGAGCGTCTCGCCAATGGCCTTCTGGACTGCTGCGTTCACCTGGGCTGAGTTCTTGCCCAGGTCGCTCGCGAGATGGGAGGTGAAGCTGCTGCACAGCGCAGAGGCAGTTGCCTGACTGATCGACGCGGATTCGGCCTGGGTAGGTTGCGTCGACGAACCGCGGAGGCCGACGTTCAGCCCGGCGGCAGAGGCGGTGACCAGCACCGCGGCGCCCGCGACGGCCACGCCGCCCACTGCGAAACCAACGACTCGGAGGTAGCGGAGCCTGGCCATGCGTGTAATCACGTTTCTAACTACACAACGCCGCGTGCCCGGGTTCATCATCCAGAACGTCAAGCTTTTGTAAGCCGTACGGCGCGCCGCTCTATATTCGCTGGATGGAGTCACCGCCCGGGTCGGGATGGTCCGGGAAGCATGCCGTCGAGCTCTACGTGCGGACCTACACGACCATGCTGCAAAGCTCGGGCGAGATCAAGATCGAGTCGCTCGTGCAGGCGCACCTGGGCATGGGCTCCGTTCTCCATCCCCTGGCGTCGCAACCGGAGAGCGACATGGGCGCGCTGATCTACACGGTCCGGCGCCTGCCGGAGGCGATCAGCCGGTGCCGGCACGTGGTGATGGGCCAGAGTCCGCAGGGTTTTCGTGCTGTGCTCAACGCGGACATCCTCACCTGGCAGGCGGTCAAGGCCCCGGCCCGGCGGCGCCGCTGGTACCACGATGGAAAGAACACGCTGGCCGTGCTCATCGCTTCAGCCTCGGACATCGACGACCTCGTCCCCACGCTGGTCGCATACCAGATCGAGTGGAACAAGCTGAATCGCGCCTTGCAGGACGTCGAGCTGTCGGACGAGCAGGCGCGCCAGGCGGCGGGCGCGACGGAGGATGACTGGCGCCGGCTGCACGAGGCCTGGGGAGACGCATTCGACTCCAACCTCGCCGCCATCAAGAAAGAGGAATGCCGGATCGTCCTGCGGTTGATCGGAGGGAGTCATCTCGGTTACGCACGGAACGCC
The DNA here is from genome assembly GCA_035602315.1 of Candidatus Dormiibacterota bacterium. Classification (GTDB taxonomy): domain Bacteria; phylum Chloroflexota; class Dormibacteria; order Dormibacterales; family Dormibacteraceae; genus Palsa-870. Next base: position 11,458 of record DATNML010000144.1, on the reverse strand, counting down.
AGCCGCTGGTGGCTTCCGATCGCAGCGGCCATGGATGAGATGGGCGCGCGCGACGCGCCGATCTATTTCGTCTCTTCCAATTCACACAGCCTCGTCAACGTCTTGACCGGAGTCGCCCGCCAATTCGAGAACGAGATCGTGGACTGGGTCGGGAGGCAGCACCCTGAGCTGGATGAGGAGCGGCGCAAGCTCGAGGCGGGCCACATCCGCGCGTCGCGCGACAACTGGCTGTACTACGGCGCGCGGCAGGTCTTCGACCAGCATCCGGACAGCGAGCGGATGCGCCGGCTGCGAGCCGAGATGGAGGCTGCCAACGGCGTGAGGCACATCGCGGCGCAGGGCACCGGAGTCGACTCGGCGACGCAGGTGTTCATGCTCTCCAAGCTCGACCCGAAAGCGATCGATCCTCGCGTCGGAGCGGTGGACGAGCAGCGGCTGCGCGCTTCCGACGCGTGCATCCTCAACGTCGACTATCCGCTCGGTCAGGCGGCCTACCACATCCTGCGTCAGGTCGCTGAGCAGGCCTCTTGGGTGAGGGGCCTCTACGTCCTCGGCAAGGCGGCAACACTCAACGCGGACGTGGGCGACGTCATGATCCCCAACGTCGTCCACAACGAGCATTCCGGCAACACGTACTGGCTCGCCAATTGCTTCACAGCCACGGACGTGCAGCCGAACCTCGTGTACGGTTCGGCGCTCGACAACCAGCGGGCGGTCACCGTGTTCGGTACGTTCCTGCAGAACCGCGACTACCTCGACTTCTACTACCACGGGCGCTACACGGTGGTCGAGATGGAGGCCGGGCCCTATCTCGACGCCTGCTACGAGATCGTGCAGCCTGACCGCTACCCCCTCGGCGAGAGCGTCAACATGGCGCAGATCAACTTCGACCTCGGGATCGTGCACTACGCATCCGACACTCCGTACACGCAGGCGCGCACGCTTGGCGCGCGCGGGCTCAGCTACCGAGGTATGGATTCGACGTACGCGTCAGCTATCGCGGTCGCGCGAAGGATCCTGCAGCGCGAGGGTGCTCTCCTCCAGAGCTGACGAACACCGCGTGCTCGTGGGGATGGTTGTGGTCACCGGCGCCGTGGTGAATCTCGCCGCACGGATGACAGCTCTCGACCTGGATCGTGGTGTGACCGATCGCGAACTTCGCGCATAAACGGGTCTCGAGGTCACGCACGACGTGCTCGGCATCGCCGAGCGGGCAATCGCCGACCACCACGTGGCAGCTCAGGGCCACTTCGTCTGATGACAGCGCCCATACGTGCAGGTCGTGCATGCTCGTCACCAACTCAGTGCCGGCAATCTCTTTGGTCACCGCGGCCAGGTCGATCTCGGCGGGCGTGCCCTCCATGAGCAGGTTGACCGTTTCGCGCACGATCCTCCACGCGCCGAACGCGATCAGGACCGCGATGCCCAGCGAGAGCAGAGGGTCGATGTAGAGCCAACCGGTCAGCAGGATCACCGCTCCGGCCACGACGACACCCACCGACGCACCGATGTCGCCAATCACATGCAGCAGTGCGGCGCGCACGTTCAAGCTTCGAGCCTCTCCTCGCAGGCCGAACGCAACAAAGGCGTTGATGGCGATGCCAACCAGCGCCGCGACGATGACGATGCCGCCCTGGACCGGTTCCGGGTGGGCGAGCCTTTGAATCGCCTCGTAGGCGATCACCAGCACGATCACGATCAGGGTCACGGCATTGACCAGAGCCGCGAGGATGCTGACGCGGTGGTAGCCGTAGCTGCGCCGAGCGTCGGCGGGACGGTTCGCTTGCGAGACCGCGAACCAGGCCAGGCCGAGGGCGAAGACGTCGGTCAGGACGTGGCCGGCGTCTGAGAGCAGCGCCAGGGAGTGGGAAACCAGCCCACCGGCGAGCTCAACCGCGAGCACCACGCACGTGAGCGCAAGCGCGACCTTGAGCACGGATCCGCGCGATCTCACCTCGTCCATGAACTCATCCTACCCACGGGGCTAAACGTTCTACCGCCACCAATCATTGCCCCTGTCGAGATAGGCCAGGAGCATCCCCTGGCGCACTCCGGCATGGCTGACGTGAAGCAGCGCCAGGCCGTACCAGTCCAGCAGCAGGAGAAGCACCTCCACCCCGGCCCGCATCGCTTTCACACGGCTGGCAGGCAGCTGGACCTGGGTCGCCACCTCGGACGCCCGCCCGCGGTCGAGCCGGGCCTCGCACGTGAGCAGATCGGCGGTGGTCAGAACGTGCGGCGGATTGCGGCGAGCCAGGACCTGGGGCAGGTTGCCGGCCGTGCCTCCTGTCGCAATCAGCCTCTCGACCTCGGCGTCTGGAGCATGCGCCAGCTCGCGCAGAGCAGCCTTGCGCAGGCGAGCGCGTTCCTCCGGTTTCGGCGGGTCCGACAGGTAAGCGCCGGCCAGGACCCCGGAGCCGATCGGCAAGCTCGCCCACCGGAGCATCTCGTGCCCGCGAGCGATCACGACCTCCGTCGACCCGCCTCCCAGGTCGACCATCACCCACTCGCGTCGTGCCGCATGCCGGCTGGCCACACCGAGGAAGCTCAGCTCTGCCTCCCTCTGCGTGGAGATGATGCGAACCGGCGCGCCGATGGCTTCGCCCGCGTCGCGCAGGAAGACGTCCCTATCCAGCGCCTGCCGGACCGCCTCCGTCGCGCCGGCGATGAGCACCTCGAAGTTATGGCTGCGTGCCTTCGCGACGACCGAGCGGAGGGCGCGGATCGCGGGTTTTGCCGCCGCACCGATCTTTCCCGTCTTGGCCACCTGCACGCCCAGCTCCGGCATCTCGACGTAGTGCGCAACGTCCTCGAGCTTGCCGCGAACCACGTCAGCCACCAAGGAATGCACGGTGTTGCTCCCGATATCGACCGCGGCAAGTCGCATACTCGCACCAACTCTAGAATCTGGGCGTGGCCAGGAAGGGGACGCGCATCGAAAAAGACTCCATGGGCGAGATGGAGGTCCCGGCCGACGCCTATTACGGCGCCTCGACGCAACGCGCCGTCCTGAACTTTCCGATCTCGGGACAGCCGCTGCCGCGCCGATTCATACGCGCCCTCGGCATGGTCAAGAAGGCGGCCGCTCAGGCCAACCGTGAGCTCGGCCTTCTCTCCCGCCGGCGGGCGCGCGCCGTCACTGCCGCCGCGCAGCAGGTGATCGATGGGGACCTCGATGCCCAGTTTCCGATCGACGTCTACCAAACCGGCTCGGGCACTTCGACCAACACGAACGCCAACGAGGTCATCGCGACGAGGGCGACCGAGATCATGGGCGGTGCGAGAGGGTCGCGCCTGGTCCATCCCAACGACCACGTGAACCTCGGCCAGTCCTCCAACGACGTGATCCCGACCGCGATCCAGCTTGCTTCTGCGATGGCGATCCAGGACGAGCTCATCCCAGCCCTCGAGCGGCTCTCGAGCGCGCTCGAGGCCAAGAGCAAGGAATTCTGGCCGGTCGTCAAGACGGGCCGCACTCACCTCCAGGACGCGACCCCGATCCGGCTCGGCCAAGAGTTCAAGGGCTACGCCGGGCAGGTCGAGGAATCGATCCGGCGCGCGAAGGCTGCGATCGACGAGCTGTCGAGGATCCCGCTCGGAGGCACTGCCGTGGGCACCGGGATCAACTCGCATCCTCAGTACGCGCGGAACGTCGCCGCCCGGCTGGCCAAAGCGACCGGGCTACCCGTGCGCGAGACACAGAACCACTTCCACGCGCAGGCGACGCTGGACGCGCTCGTGGCCGCGCACGGCGGACTGCGCACCATCGCGACCAGCCTCTGGAAAATCGGCTCGGACATACGGCTGATGGGCACGGGCCCGATCGCCGGCCTCGGCGAGCTGCGGCTGCCCGAGACTCAGCCTGGCTCGAGCATCATGCCGGGCAAGGTCAACCCCGTGATCGTCGAATCGCTGCTGATGGTGATCGCCCGCGTCTACGGCAACGACCTGACGGTGACGATCTCGGGACAGTCGGGCAGCTTTTTTGAGTTGAACGTGATGATGCCGGTCGCCGGCGCGGCGACGCTGGAATCGATCACGCTGCTGGCGGCTTCCGTGCGCAATTTCTCCGAACGCTGCGTCGAAGGCTTGCAGGCGACCGATCGCGGTACAGAGCTCGTCGAGCGCAGCCCGATGCTCGCCACCGCGCTCACCCCCATCATGGGGTATGACGAAGCTGCCAAGATCGCGAAGGAATCCATGCGCACCGGACGCAGCATCCGCCAGCTGGCGCGCAGCAAGGGCGTAAGCGAGGCAACGCTGAACAAGGTGCTCGACCTCGGCAAGATGACCAAACCTGGGTTGGAAGGTCCGGGCGGATGAGATATGAGCGGGAACCCGAATGGTTCCCGCTCATCGCCCGGTCGCTTCGCGACGGGGCTGCTCACCCTCCGGTATATCGATGGGACTTGATCGAGAATCTGAAGCACCACATGCGGGGAGACTAGAAAACAAAGTCGCGACCGGGCTAGGCCCGGTCGCCCCGGCAACGCCAGCTGAGGAAGGTCGATGGACATGATGGAGAAGCCAGCAAATTGACCGGGGCTCGGCTGCGCCACCCGCTATCGCGTTTTCGCCTCCCCGTCGTGCTGCTCGGCGTGATCATCCTGTACGGCATCGCCGGCTACATGTTCATCGACGGATGGAACCTGCTCGATGCCTTCTACATGGTGATCATCACGATCAGCACCGTCGGCTACACCGAAATCCACCCACAGTCCCCGGCCGGACGGATCTTCACCTCGACGCTGATCGTCACCGGCGTGGCTACCATGCTGTATGGCTTCGGCGTTTTCGCCGAAACCCTGGCCGATAACGCGTTTGGCAATTACAGGAGACAGCGGCAGTTGGAGCGCAGCCTGAACCAGCTCCGCGACCACTTCATCCTGTGCGGCTACGGCCGCATCGGGACCGAGATCGTCGCGGAGTTCGAGGACCACAAGGTTCCATACGCGGTGATCGACCAGACCGAGGAAGCCGTCGGGCGGCTTCGCGCAGAAGGACGCCTCCACCTCGAAGGCGACGCCTCGAGCGAGGACTTGCTGAAGCAAGCCGGAATCGAGCGCGCACGTGGGCTGATCTCTGCGGTCGACTCAGATGAGCGAGCTGTCTACATCGTCCTGGCCGCTCGCGCTCTCAACCCGAACCTCTACATCATCGCGAGAGCCGGGCGCCCCGAATCCATCCGGCGGCTCGAGCTCGCGGGCGCGTCGAGGACGATCTCCCCCTACCGGATGGCCGGCCATCGCATCGCGGAGCTCGCCGTGCGCCCCGCGCTGGTCGATGTGCTGGATACGCTCCACCACGGCGAGGCGGGTATCGGTGTCGAGGAGCTGCTGGTCGGACCAGGCATGGCGGCGGTCGGCAAGACGATCGAGGAGGCCGGACTGCTGGATCCATCGGCGGCAAAGCTGCTGGCGCTGAGGCGAACGGACGGGACCCTGCACGTGAGCCCGAGCGCGGACCTCGAGCTCCAGGAAGGCGATCTGTTGATCGCGCTGGGCTCGGAAAACCAGCTCCTCAATGCTGCTTCGCTTCTGAAGTAACCGAACCGAATTCGCGGCTAGAGTGAGACCAATGAGGTCTTTGGCGCGGCGCCCGGAGCTGGTCGCACTGGGCTCTGTCTGCATTGGCGTCGTCCTCGTGGTGGCCAAGCTCATCGTCGGCTTGCTCACGGGGAGCCTGGGCATCTTGAGCGAAGCGGTCCACTCCATGTTCGATTTGGCTGCGAGCACCTTCACCCTGTTCGCGATACGCACCGCGCGCAAGCCCGCCGACCAGGAGCATCCCTACGGCCATGGACGAGCAGAGAACTTGGCCGCCTTTGCCGAAGGCATACTGCTCCTGCTTACGGCCATTGGGATCGCATACGAGGCGATCCACCGCCTCACCGCCGGCGGCGTGTCGGTCAACCCTGCGGGCTACGCCTTCCTCCTGCTGATCGGAACCTTGTTGATCGAAGGCGGGCGTGCATTCGTATTGAGGTGGGTAGGGCGTCTAGCCTCCAGCGAGGCCATGTTGGCGGACGCCACGGACCGCGTGGCGGACGTGGTCGCCACGGTCGGGGTGCTGGTCGGCCTGGTGGGCGTGCGGATGGGATTCACGTGGGCTGACTCGGTTGCGGCTCTACTCGTGGCGGGCATCATCTTCCGCGCCGCCGCGCGTGTCGCCTGGCGGTCGGGTGACATCCTCATCGATCGTTCCGCCGGCGGCGCTGAGAGGCAGCTCCGTGCAGCCATCCGAGATGTGAACGGCGTGCGTGAGGTTCGCTCGGTGCGCGTGCGTCGCTCGGGCCCGAACCTGATCGGGGACGCCAGCATCGCCACGCGCAGGATGCTTTCGGTTGAGGCTGCGGGAGCGCTGGCCGACGAAGTCAAGCGCAAAGCGCATTCGGTCTTGCCGACGCTCGACCTGTCGGTGCTCGTTGAAGGCCAGGCTCAGCAGGGTGACCTGGTGGAGCGAATTCACGCGGCCGCGGCGCGCAACGGCGGCGTTCGCGACCTTCACAACGTGACCGTCGAGCGCGAAACTGACGGCTCGCTCCACCTGACGATGCACGCGAAACTGCCCGGCGACATGACGCTCGCCAAGGCGTCACGGGCCAGCGCCGGGCTGGAAGAGACGCTGCGTACGGAGCTGCCAGACGCGACTCGAATCGACATCCACCTCGAGCCGATGGAGCCTCACGTGGTCAGCGGCGAGGACGTGACCAAGCGGCGCGCTGAGCTCGCGGCGCGGATGCGCGAAATCGTCGAGTCGCATCCGGACGTACTTCGGTGTGTCGATGTCGAGCTGAGCGATCGCCACCAGCGCATTCACGCGCACGTGGTGGCGGAGGTCGCCGGCGACATCAGCCTCGAAGACGCGCACCGCATCGAGACCGAGCTGGAGGAAAGAATCCGGCGAGCCTTTCCGGAGGTGCACGAGGTGGTGGCCAGAGCCACTGCATGAGAATTTCCTCACGAACTCGGAGGCTTCGCCGTGAGTTCGTGGGGGCCCCTTTTTAAGTGAGACCCGGCCGGGCTACGGATCTCCCCGCACTGGCCGAGCTGTGGGGCACCGAGGTACGGGAAGGACGCAGGGACAGTGCGCCACGCCTGGTCGAGCTGCAGCACCTGCTGGCTCATTTCGACTGGGAGGCACAGTCCCGCGTCGTGGAGGATGGCGCGGCGGGGGTTGCGGGTGCCGTCCTGGTGACAAGCCGGACGACGCCGGAAGGCACGTTCGCGCGCATCGACCCGGCCGCTGCCGGGAAGGAATCGGCGCGTGTGATGCGGGACCTGGTTCGCTGGGGCCTGGGGCTTTCCAGAGCCGCGGGGGCTGCGTCGGCGCAGGTGTGGGTAGGTCCCGGGTCGAAGGAGGTCTTGCAAACGTGCGGGCTCGTGATGGTCAGGCCCTGGTGGCGGATGGATCGCACGTTGTCCACCGAGCCGCCGCGCCCGCAGGCGGTGGCCGGCTACGAGCTCATCGACGGGCTGCAGGTGGCGCGAGGTATATGGGCCGAGATGCACAACCGTTCCTTCGCAGATCACTGGCGGTTTTCGCCGCGGAGCGAGGATGAGCTGATGACGGGCAAACAGCCGGGGCTGTGCCTGATGGCGGCCTCCGCAGGTTCGCTGGAACCGGCCGCTTTGATCCTCTGCCAGGTCGAGACGTACACGAACGACCCGCGACCCCAACCGGTAGGCCTGATCAGCTCAGTCGGCACGCTGCCCGAGCAGCGCCGCCGCGGCCTTGCCAGCTGGCTGGTGGCCGAGGGCCTGCAGCGGCTGCAGAAGGCCGGGGCCCGCCACGCGTCGCTCTATGTCGACGGGATGAGCCGGTTCCGTGCCTTCGATGCCTATCGGACGCTTGGGTTTGACTTGGCGTTCGAGACCGAGGTCTGGGAAGCTACCTTCCAGTGAAAGCTCTCGCCTTGGTGATCGTGCTCGCGTTCAGCGCATGCGCACCCACGCCGTCGAGCCCTCGCCCACCGGCAGCGCGGATATCTCCGGTGGCGGCTTCACCGCAGCCCACCCTTGCGACCGCGATCCGTAACGCTGTCCATCTCGGCCCGTCGAGCGCCGCCACCACGGTTTCACTGAGCTTCGCGCTCAAGGTCCGCAATCCCGAGCAGCTCGCCGCACTCCTCGCCTCAGGGCAGACTGTGACGCCCGAGGCCTACGCGGCCGAATTTGGCGCTGATCCGGCCCAGGTCGAAGGCGCGGTGGCGGCGCTCCGGGGGTCGGGATTCCAGGCCTCCTGGCGACCGGGCTCCAGCCTGATCGCCGCCGACGGTCCCGCCCCGCTGGCCGCTGCCCTGCTCCAGGTGGACATCGAGAGCTACCGCCAGGCGGACGGCACAACGTTCTATGCGACCCTTGACCGGCCGCGGATTCCGCAGCCTCTGGCCAACGTCGCGGCGAGCGTGAGCGGTCTCGACAACTACCGGCGCGCGCGCAGCTTCGCGGTGCGTCGCGGCGGTTTGACCCCGACCGACGTCCTCAACTTCTACAACCTGCAACCACTGCGCCAGGCCGGGCTCGATGGCACCGGCCAGACGATCGTGCTGCCCGAGATCGACGACCTTCCCAACCTCACCGACCTGAATAAGTTCGCCGGCGAGTTCGGCCTGCCGCCGTTCGATTCCCTGCTCACGATCAAGCGCGACTCCAGCTGGGGCACGCCCGAAAAGCCTCAAGGCGAGACCGTCCTCGACCTGGAGATCATCCACGAGGTGGCGCCCAACGCGAAGCTCGTCATCTACCTGTCTGCCGCGGATTTCGCACACGGCGACCGAGCGTTCGACCAGCTGGTCACCGATCACCTGGGCTCGATCATCTCGGAGAGCCTCGGCGCATGCGAACCGGACACGCCGAGCGGCCACCGCAACACTTACGGGGCCGTCCAGGACAGGGCGTCGGCCCAGGGGATGTCTCACTTCGTGGCCAGCGGCGACAGCGGCGCGTACACCTGCGGCGAGAACCAGGGCCCCGCGGGAAGCTTTCCGGCGACCTTGCCGACCGTGACCGCTGTCGGTGGAACGACGGTGTTCGAATCAGTGCAGGGCATTTACTTCAAAGAGCGGGCGTGGGGCAGCCCGCTCGACGAGAGCGGCACCGGCGGCGGTCCGAGCCAGTTCTATCCGATCCCCGACTATCAGAAGAACGTGGCCCAGGCGTCCGGGCAGGGTCAGAGGCAGGTGCCCGACGTGTCAGCGGACGGCGACCCGGCGACGGGCTTCCACATCGTGTTCAACGGGAAGGATGGGCAGGTGGGAGGGACATCTGCCTCCACTCCGCTGTGGGCCGCGACCGTCGCACTCATCAACCAGGATCTCAAGAAGAAAGGAATGCGCCAGGTTGGTTTTGCCAACCCCGCCCTCTACTGGATGGGGGCGAACCAGTCCAACCTGCCGGCGAGGCCGTTCCACGACGTCACGACCGGCAACAATCTGCTGTTCGACGCCGGCACGGGCTGGGACTTCGCGACCGGGTGGGGGAGCATGGATGGAGCGGCCCTGGATGCCGCCTGGATCCTCTACATCAAAGGTGGTGGGGCGTGAAACAGCGAGGCCCCGACCGGCGGAAGGGAGGACGCCGGGCCAGGGACGCGGGCGGCCGTGCGCCGGACGGTCCGCCCCTGGTCACCTGTCCCCACTGTGAGAGCGTGGTGCCGGCGGGCGACTTCTGCGGCCACTGCGGCGCCCACCTCTCGACCGCCAACACTGCGCGGCGCCATGCGTTCGCCGCCGTGCCGTCGGAGCATGTCGCGCATCTTTCGATCGTCAGCACGCTCTTCCCGCACCTGGCGCATCGCCGTGGCAACGCCTTCCGCTGGGCGCTGATCGCGGGCGCCGCCGCCGTGCTCGTGCTCGCGGGCCTGCACCTATTTGCGCCGGCCACAGTCGCAGCGATGTTCCTTTTGCCAGTGCTCTACCTGCTCTACCTGTACGAGGTCGAGGTCTATGAGAGCGAGCCCTGGCTCGTGATCGGGGCCACGATGGTGGTCGGCGCTGCTCTCGGCTACGTTTTCACTTCCTATTCGGGCGCGGCGGCATCGCGCCTGAGCCTGACCGGCGACCGGGACACCGGATTCGTCCTTGCCGGGGTAGCGATTCCCGTCGTCGCGCAGGCTCTCATGCTCGTTGGGCCGCTCTTCCTTTATGTATTTCGGGGCGCGCGGTTTCGCGAGCCGCTCGACGGCCTGACCTTTGGGGTGGCCTCCGCCCTTGGGTTCTCGCTGACCAGCTCGCTCACGGCCTTCTGGCCCTTGATCAGCGGCCCCCTGGTGGCAAGCGGAGCGCCCCTCGACTGGTCGCTACGGCTGCTGCGCGCCGGCATCCTGGTGGCGCTGGTCAACGCAAGCACGACAGGGCTCGTCGCGGCCGCAGTCTGGCTGCAGCGATACGACCGCCGGCGCGCCGGCCGGCCATGGACCACCGGCATCCTTCCGATCCTCGTCGTCTCGGTCGGCACGCAGGTCGCGCTCGGAATGCTCAGCTTCGTCGTTTCCGACCTCGTGGCCGAGGTCGCGATCCGCCTGGTCTTGACCCTGGCTTTGCTTCTCTACGTGAGGCTGGTGATCCACCAGGCTCTCATGGTCGAGGGCGCGGAACACGAGATCGGTCCAGACGCACCCTGCCCGGAGTGTCACCGCATGGTCCCGACGATGGCATTCTGTCCAGCCTGCGGCGCCGCTCGCGCCGCCGGCACCAAGCTGGGCCGGCCGCGCGCCGGACAGGTGGTCTAGCGTGGCGGCGCCGGTGCGGTTCTGCGGGAGGTGCGGGGCCCAGGTGCCATTTGGCGCCCCGTTCTGCGGAAGGTGCGGCGCGCCCCAGCTCGCGCAGGCCGTCGCGGGGCCGCCGGCGTACAACTACCCGCAGGCGCCGCAGGCGGCGTTTCCCACCCGACGCCGGTACAGGTCATCGCAGGTCGCAGTCGCGGGCGGGCTGCTGGCCATCCTCGCCGTCGTGACAGTGGCGGTGAGCGCCTTCGCGGTCTCACGCGTGATCGGAAACCGTACGACGTGCACTGTCAACTGCGCGCCCAAGTTCGTCACGCCCCTGCCCGAGGCGGCCACGTATCGCAGCTCGGCATACCACTACGAGGTCGACTACAGCTCCGCCTGGACGGTGCGGAGCCAGGACGCGAACGGGATCTCGCTCGGCACGCGGATCGGATTGTTGGAAGTCGCGGGTTCGAAGGCGAGCCAGCCCATCGCCCAGGTGCTTCAAACCACGGTCTCCAACCTGCCTACCGCTCAGTGGCAGAACGTAGCCCCGGTTTCGGATCTGAAAGGAGCGCACATCGGGGACCAGGATGGGATCGGCGCCGTGTACTCGGCAAACCTGATCGGCGCCGGGTCCACCGCGGCGCAGGTGCGTTTCGCGGTCATCGTTGCGACGCACGCTGGCGTGACCGTGGTGATCTTTGCGGCCGACCCCGCCGACCCCAAGAACTCACCGCACGGCATGCCA
>DATNML010000143.1:0-2135 GCA_035602315.1 Candidatus Dormiibacterota bacterium | reverse complement strand
GCGGCAGCTTTCAGCCATTTCTCGAGGCCTTGCGCGGGCACGAAGTCATCAGCCTGCGGTCGATATCCAACGAAGGAGGGAAGGACCGTGCAAGCCGCTGAAAAGGCCACGAAGCGACAACCAGCGGCCAGCGTCGTCCGCGCGGCAGGTGCCCTCTATCTGATTCTTGTCGTGACGAGCATCTTCGGCCTAATCGCTTCGCAGAGCTTGATCGTCCCGCACGATGCCAATGCGACCGCCCACAACATCAGGTCCTCCGAGACGCTGTTCCGCCTCGGCATCGTGAGCTCGCTGATCGGGACGATCGCCTTCGTTTTTCTCGGCCGGGAGCTCTATCGCTTGTTCAAGGATGTGAACGCGACGCGGGCCTCACTGATGGTTGTCCTGGTCTTGCTCTCGGTTCCGATCTCGTTTGTGAGCTGGCTCAACGACGTCGCCGCCCTACGCCTCATCGACGGAACGGGTGTCTCCGGCCTGGGAGCGAGTCAGGTGAACGGCCTGGCCACGTTCTTCCTCGGCTTGAGCGGTGACACGGACGCCCTGAACTCGATCTTTTTCGGGCTGTGGCTGTTTCCTTTCGGCCTGTTGGTCATCAGATCCGGCTTCATCCCGAGGATTCTCGGCTACCTCTTGATCGTCGCCGGCTGCTCGTACCTTCTCGGCAGCCTCAACTTCCTTCTCTCGCCGCCATTCGGCTCCGTAGTTTCCGGGATCGTCACCGTGGGCTATGTAGCCGAACTGCCAGTGGTCGGCTGGCTGGTATTCAAAGCCGCCCAGATCCAACTCGGAGGAGCCAATGCACTGATCAGAAACCGTCCGAAAATCCACTCGAATCTCGAAGGAGGAAACTCATGGTAACCAGCTATCCGGTACAGTTCGACGTCGACGTCCCGACTCGACCGCTCAATCGACTGACGACAGCCTTGCGGATCTTCGCGGCAATCCCGATCCTCATTCTGCTCGGCCTGCTGTCGCAAGACGCCCTGCAGGGCGGCGACCATCACACGACGACGACGTTCGCGAGTGCCGTCGGCTTACTCTTCCTGCCCATCGTCCTGATGCTTCTTTTCCGCCAGAAGTATCCGCGCTGGTGGTTTGACTGGAACGTCAATCTGTTTCGATTCTCGAACCGCGTCACAGCCTACCTCGCCCTGCTCGATGATCACTACCCGTCAACCGATGAGGAGCAGGCCGTGCACCTTAACCTCGACTATCCGGATGCTCGCCAGTTGAACCGCTGGCTGCCTCTGGTCAAGTGGTTCCTCGCCATCCCCCATTACATCGTGCTGTTCTTCCTCGGAATCGGCGCCGTGGTTGCGGTGATCGTGGCCTGGTTCGCGATCATCTTCACGGGCCGGTATCCGGAGAACCTCTTTCGCTACGTCGTGGGTGTGATCCGCTGGAGCAACCGGGTCACCGCCTACGCCTTTCTCCTGGTCACCGATGAATACCCGCCTTTCCAGCTCAGCTGATCGTATGACCGGACGCCTGGGCAAAGCCTCGCCCCGCACGAGGGCGAGGCTTACCGGGGTCGTTTATCTGCTGTTCTTTGTGACGGCTATCCTCGGCTCGGTCGTCGCGCCCGGGATCAGCGGGGGTGTGAACTCCGAGCGGTGGATGGAGCAGGCCGCATGAGAGCCATCCTTTGCCGTCGGCCCGGCCGTCCTGAAGTTCTCGAACTCGACGAGATCGATAAGCCGTCGATCGCCGACGATGGCGTGCTGGTACGGGTCCATGCCGCCTCCGTCAATCCGGTCGACTTCTTCCCGCTCTCGGGCGTTGCGTACACGGCGCGCCTGCTCAGCGGAGGCTTCAAGCCAAAACCTGTCGTGCTCGGCACCGACTTTGCCGGAACGGTTGAATCGGTTGGCAAGGGCGTCACCGAGTTCAAGCCCGGCGACGAGGTGTTCGGCGGCAAAGATCGCAGCACCTTCGCCGAGTACGTCGCCGTTCCGGCAAAGGGAGCGGTGGTGGCGAAACCTGCCAACGTCACGTTTGAGCAGGCTGCCGCCGTCCCGGTCGCAGCCATCACCGCCTTGCAAGCGCTGCGCGATCACGGACGCCTTCGACAAGGTCAGAAGGTGTTGATCAACGGCGCTTCCGGAGGGGTGGGTAGTTTTGCCGTGCAGATCGCC
>DATNML010000142.1:0-3546 GCA_035602315.1 Candidatus Dormiibacterota bacterium | reverse complement strand
CGTCGAGCCGGAGGGCAGGTTCGCTCAAGCTCAAGGAGCGAGCCAGGACTTAAGCATTGACAGCAGCTCCGCTGTGTTCACGGGCTTCGCGATGTAGTCGGATGCTCCTGCGTCGATGCATTTTTCGCGGTCGCCCTTCATGGCCTTGGCGGTCAGGGCGATGATCGGGCGCTCTCGGAACGAAGCCAGCGCACGCATCTTGCCCATCGTCTGGTAGCCGTCCATCTCCGGCATCATCACGTCGACCAGCGCGAGGTCGATGTCATCCCTCGCGCCCAGCATGTCGAGCGCCTCCTGTCCGGAATCGACCGAGATGACCTCCATCTCATGGCGCTCTAGCATGGCGGTGAGGGCGAAGATGTTCCGGATGTCGTCGTCCACCACGAGGACCTTCTTGCCGGCCAGCAGCGAGTCATCCGGCTCGTCGCCGTTGATCCCAGGCTGCGCCGAAGGGGCGCCGCCGGCTCCTTCCAGGATCGCGGTCACCTCGTCTTTCAATCGCTCCGGTGACCGGACCTCCTTGACGACGATCGTCTTGGTCGCGCGCCCCAGCTTGAGCTCTTCCTTTTTGGTCAGATCCCTGGCCGTGTAGACCACAACGGGCACCGACCGCAGCGCCTTATTGCCGCGTATGTGGCCGATAACCTGCCATCCCGTGACCCCAGGGAGGCCGAGGTCCAGGACCACGCAGTCCACCGTTTGTTCCTCGAGCGTGGTGAGCGCCTCCTCACCCGTCCCGACCGAGATCGTCTTCGCGCCAACCGAGGCCAGCAGATCGATGATGTGCTGCCGCTGGAAGGGATCGTCCTCGACGACGAGCAGCGTCTTCTCAGCCACGGCCGAGTCGCGTTCGGCGACTGCCTGCGAAGCCTCCACGCGCCAGCCGGCGCCGGGTGCCGCCGTCACTCCGACCAGCCGTGCAGCAGGGTAGGACTCGCCGTCGGACCGTCCGTTGGTCGATCCTCCGCGCGGACCGCGCCGGGTCTGCGCCGCCGTCCCGACCGGCAGGTACACGGTGAATACGCTGCCGACCCCGGGCTCGCTTTCGAGCCTGATCTCACCCCCCAGCAGCCTTGTGAGCTCTCGGCAGATCGAAAGTCCGAGCCCAGTTCCGCCGTACTTGCGGCTGGTCGTGCCATCCGCCTGAGCAAACGATTCGAAGATCGAATGCTGCTTGTCCGTCGGAATTCCAATACCGGTGTCCACGACGCTGAATGCAATCACCTGCTGAGCTCGATCGAGGAGCTCGTGACCGGCTCCCCACCCAGCTGTCGCAACCTGGGCGATGAACTCGACCTTCCCTTTCTCGGTGAACTTAAACGCATTGCTGAGCAGGTTGTTCAAGATCTGCTGCAGGCGCTGGGGGTCCGTCGGCATGGTCTCCGGCAGCCCCGGCCGCAGGTCGATCGCGAACGTAAGCCTGGTCGCCTCCGCCACGTGGCGGAAGGTGCGCTCCAGCATCGGCTTCAGCTCCTCCAGCGGCCAGTTGGCGATGTCGAGCGTCACCGTGCCGGACTCGATCTTCGACAGGTCGAGAATGTCGTTGATCAGCTTCAACAGGTCTGTGCCTGACGAGCGGATGATGGTCGCGTACTCGATCTGCTTCTGAAGCAGGTTGCCGTCGGGGTTGGCGGCGAGCTCCTGGGCCAGGATCAGCAGGCTGTTGAGCGGCGTGCGCAGCTCGTGCGACATGTTGGCCAGGAACTCGGACTTGTAACGCGAGGTCAGCGCAAGCTGCTCGGCCTTTTCCTCGACGAGGTTCTTCGCGCTTTCGACTTCCTCCCGCCGCTGCTCGATCTCTGTGTTCTGCTGCACGAGCTGGCGCGCCTTCTCGGCGAGCTCCTCGTTGGTGCGCTGCAGCTGGTCCTGCTGGCTCTGCAGTTCGTTGGCCAATGACTGCGATTGCTTGAGCAGGTCCTCCGTGCGGCTGTTCGCCTCGATCGTGTTGAGCACGATGCCGATGCTTTCCATCAGCTGGTCGAGAAAGTCCATATGCGTGGGGCTGAACGCGTTGAACGACGCGAGCTCGATCACGGCTCGGACGTCGCCTTCGAACAGGACTGGCAGCACGACGATGTTGGCGGGCGGGGCCTCGCCGAGAGCCGAGTTGATCCGGATGTAGTCGCTCGGGACCTGGGTCACCACGATGCGCTGTTTCTCGAGCGCGCACTGCCCGACCAGCCCTTCGCCGAGGTGGAACTCCCTCGGCAGGTTCTTGCGCTGCTTGTACGCGTAACCCGCCTGAAGCGCCAGGTGTGCGGGCCGCCCGTTGGGCCCGATCATGCTGTAGAAGACGCCGTGCTCGGCATTCACGAGCGGAGCCAGCTCGGAGAGGATCATCTTCGAGACGGTCATCGGGTCGCGCTGGCCCTGCAGCATGCGCGTGAACCGCGCGAGGTTGGTCTTGAGCCAGTCCTGCTCGGTGTTCTTCTCCGTCGTCTCTTTGAGGTTGAAGATCATCTCGTTGATGTTGTCCTTGAGGACCGCCACCTCTCCGCTCGCCTCGACTCCGATCGACCGGGTGAGGTCTCCCTTGGTGACGGCGGTCGCCACCTCGGCGATCGCGCGCACCTGCGTGGTGAGCGTGGCCGACAGCTGGTTCACGTTGTCGGTGAGGTCGCGCCACGTGCCGGAAGCGCCCGGCACTCGCGCCTGGCCGCCCAGCCGGCCTTCGACACCCACCTCGCGGGCGACGCTCGTCACCTGGTCGGCGAAGACGGCAAGGGTGTCGGTCATGCTGTTGATGGTGTCGGCGAGCTCCGCGATCTCGCCCTTCGCCTCGAGGGTCAGCTTGCCCTTGAGGTCACCGTTGGCGACCGCAGTGACCACGCGCGCGATGCCTCGCACCTGGTCCGTGAGGTTGCTCGCCATCGTGTTGACGTTGTCGGTCAGGTCCTCCCAGATTCCGGCCACGCCCTCCACGTTGGCCTGGCCGCCGAGCTTGCCATCGGTGCCCACCTCGCGGGCGACACGGGTCACCTCGTTGGCGAAGGCGTTGAGCTGGTCGACCATGATGTTGATCGTGTTCTTGAGCTCGAGGATCTCGCCCTGGACATCGACCGTTATCTTCTTGCCGAGGTCGCCTTCGGCGACCGCCGTCACGACGCGCGCGATACCTCGCACCTGCTCGGTCAGCTGACCAGCCATCAGGTTGACATTGTCGGTAAGGTCCTTCCAGACCCCGGCCACTCCGCGGACGTTGGCCTGGCCGCCCAGCTTGCCTTCGGTTCCGACCTCGCGGGCGACACGCGTCACTTCGCCCGCGAACGCATTGAGCTGGTCGACCATCGTGTTGATGGTGTTCTTGAGCTCGAGGATCTCGCCCTGCCCTTCGACGGTGATCTTCTTCGAGATGTCGCCGTTGGCGACGGCGGTCGTGACCTCGGCGATGTTGCGGACCTGGCCGGTCAGGTTGCCGGCCATGGTGTTCACGTTGTCCGTGAGGTCCTGCCATACGCCGCCGACGCCCTTGACCTCCGCCTGACCGCCCAGGCGGCCTTCGGTACCGACCTCGCGGGCGACGCGCGTCACCTCGTTGGCGAAGGC
>DATNML010000141.1:0-8542 GCA_035602315.1 Candidatus Dormiibacterota bacterium | reverse complement strand
CAGCAGCACCCAACTTCCATCCTCTAGATAAAACTTGAAGCCGTCGTCGGCGCGGACCCGTTGCACCTTGATGCCCGCCACCTCTTGCGGCTCGTTCTTCTCCAGCGTCTCGAGGATTCGCATGCGATCCACGTCGTAGGTTTCGCGGACCAGGTGGATGTCGTGTCGGGCGTAGGCGTGTGGCCCGACTCGCTGCTCGAGGTCGGCGAGGATTGCGGACAGGGGCTTGCCGGCCTTCACGATCATGTCCGCAAACAACAGCCCGACCAGGATTCCGTCGCGCTCCGGTATGTGGCCGCGAACCCCGAATCCTCCGGATTCTTCACCGCCAAGCACCGCATCGGTCTCCATCATCTTCGGCGCCACGTTCTTGAAACCGACTGGCACCTCGTACACGCGGGTTCCAAATTCAGCGCCCAGCTTGTCGACCATCGCGGTCATGTTCACAGTCTTGATCACAGGTCCACGCATGCCCCGCACCTCGAAGAGATAGAGCATCAACAGCGCGAAAACCTGCAGCTGATTGATGAAGCGTCCGGTCTCATCGATGATGCCGACCCGGTCGGCGTCACCGTCCGTGATGATGCACAGGTCCTGTCCGCCCACCTTCATGAATGCGATCGTGGAGTCGATATTGGGCCGGATGGGCTCGGGGCTGATGCCGCCGAACAGCGGGTTCCTCTGGTTGTGGAGCTCGGTCACGTTCGTGCGACCGCCACCGATCAGCTCCGCCACATACCCATAACCGGAGCCGTACATGCACTCATGCACCACCCGCAGCCCGGCCTCCTTGATCGCGTTGACGTCGACCATGCGAGCGACCTGCGCGTAGTAAGCCTCGCGCGGGTCGTAGATCGAGACCAGCTCTCGCGCGGCGCGATGGTCGATGGGAGGCACCTCGGAAAGTGCGTTGATGCGGCGCTCGAGGTCGGCGATCACCTCGGTCGGCGCGGAGCTGCCTGTCTCCGGCTTGTACTTGATCCCATTGAACTGGTACGGGTTGTGGCTGGCGGTGATCACCGCCGCCCCGGTCGCTTTGCGGTCGATAACGGTCCACGAGGCGACCTGCGTAGGCGACGGCCGGTCGAAGATGAGCGTCCGCACGCCATTGGTCGCGAAGATGTCTGCCACTGTGCGGGCGAAATCCTCAGAGGCGAAGCGGCAGTCGTAGCCGACGACCGCCAGCGGATCGCTGGAACGCGATCGCATGTACTCCGCTGTGCCCTGAGCCACGCGTCGCACATTGGCGTACGTGAAGTCGTCGGCGATGATTCCGCGCCATCCGTCGGTTCCGAATTTGATGTCCTGGGGCATGCTGAGTGACTAAAGGTAACGCGTCTTGCGCGCCCGCCTGAGCGCCTCGACGACCTTCCGCACGTCCTGCGCCCGAGAACGGGGACAAACTAAAAGCGCGTCCTCCGTGTCGATGATGATCATGTCCTCGAGGCCGATCGCGGCCACCAGGCGGCGCTGGCCCAGGATCAGGCTTCCTCGTGTGTCGACGAGGATTGATTCACCCTCCACCGAGTTGCCCCGATCATCCGCGTGCACGCGGTCGCCAAACTCCGCCCAGTTTCCGATATCCGCCCAGTCGAAATCTGCGGGCACCAGAAGCAGCCGGTCCGTCTTCTCCATGACGCTCCTGTCGACCACCTCGACGGGCAGCCGGCCGTAGAGTCGCGCCGCCTCAGGCTCATCACCCGCCGCGCGCGCCGCGACGACCTTGCGAAGGCCGGCCAGATGCCGTGGGGCATGCTTTGCCAGCTCTTCGACGAACACTTCGACTCGCCAGCAAAACCAAGCGAGGTTCCAGTAGTAACCGCTGGTGCGCATGTACTTCCGCGCGCTCGCGAGATCCGGCTTTTCGATGAAGCGCCGGACGCGAAGCGTGCCGCCGCTCACGCGACCGGTGGCATGGATGTAGCCGAGGCCGGTCGATGGGAACGTCGGTTTCAGTCCGACTGTCACGAGCGAATTGGTCGTAGCAGCTGCCCGAACGGCGGCTTTCACCGCCTTCGCGACCTTCGTCGTGCCATGCACGACGTGGTCAGCGGGTAGAGCCAGCATCACCGCCGACGGATCGCGTTCCATCAAGGTGAGCGCCGCAAGGCCATAGGCGTTGGTGGTGCCCCGGGCCTGCGGCTCGAGGATGAAGTGGGCGCCGTCGACCTCGGGAAGGACCGCCTCGATGATGGGCCGCTGCCTCTGCTCGGTCAGCACGAAGACCTCGTCGGCCAAGGATTTTGCGCGGTCGTACGTCGCACGCAGAAGCGGACGCCCCCGATCGGCTAGTGGAAG
Source organism: Candidatus Dormiibacterota bacterium (assembly GCA_035602315.1). GTDB lineage: Bacteria > Chloroflexota > Dormibacteria > Dormibacterales > Dormibacteraceae > Palsa-870. Next base: position 6,244 of record DATNML010000141.1, on the reverse strand, counting down.
CACGTGCTTCGGCGTCGACCCACGCGAGCGCGGCCACAGACGGGTGCCCATACCTCCCGCCGGGATGACGGCGACTGTTCGCGTCAAGCGTGTGCGGCGAGCTCTTCCGCGAGCTCTTTGGCACGTGCCGTCGACTCCCACGGTGCGTCGATGTCCGTGCGTCCGAAGTGCCCGTACACAGCCGTCTGGCGGAAGAGCGGCCGCCTCAGGTTCAGTTCCTTGATGATGCCGAGCGGGCTGAGATCGAACAGCTTGCTCACGGCGCCGGAGATGGCGGCGTCGGGAACTTTTCCAGTGCCGAAGGTGTCAATCCGGATTGCCACTGGCTTCACGACGCCGATCGCGTACGAGACCTGCACCTCGCAGCGCGTCGCCAGCCCGGCGGCGACGATGTTCTTGGCCACGTGGCGCGCGCCGTACGCACCCGCGCGATCCACCTTTGTCGGGTCCTTACCCGAGAAGCAGCCGCCGCCGTGACGTGCGTAGCCACCGTAGGTGTCGACCATGATCTTGCGCCCGGTTAGCCCGGCGTCGGCCACCGGACCGCCAACCACGAACCGGCCGGTCGGGTTGATGAAGGTGCGAATGCCGTTTTCTCGGAGCTCCGCGGGGATGACCTTGTCGATTACGTGCTCGGCAATGTCGGCGCGCAGCTGCTCTGTGCTGATCTCGTCGTGGTGCTGCGTGGACAGCACCACGTTGTCGACTCCGACCGGCCGGCCACCTTCGTCGTAGCGGATCGTGACCTGCACCTTGCCGTCCGGCCGGAGGTAGTTGAGCGTCTTGTTGCGTCGCACCTCGGCCAGGCGGCGGGCCAGCCGGTGAGCGAGCGTGATCGGCAGCGGCATCAGCTCCGGCGTCTCATCGCACGCAAAGCCGAACATCATCCCGGAATCGCCCGCGCCTCCGACGTCCACGCCCTGCGCGATGTCTGGGGACTGCTCGTCGATGCTGGTCACCACGCCGCACGTCTCCGCATCGAAGCCGTACTTGGCTCGCGTGTAGCCGACCTCGCGCACCGTCTGCCGGATGATGCGCGGGATGTCGACGTAGCAGTCGGTGGTGATCTCGCCGACCACGATCACCAACCCGGTGGTGACGATCGCCTCGCACGCAACCCTGGCGAGCGGATCCTTGGCGAGGATGGCGTCCAGGATGGCGTCCGAGATCTGGTCGGCGACCTTGTCCGGGTGGCCTTCGGTGACCGACTCGGATGTGAACAGTGATGTTGCCGCCATGGCTACAGGTCCTCCACTGAATCTCCCGCGCCGGCTAGGACCATCCACCATGTCTGGGCGGGTCCCCAAGCGCCAGGTTCTTACCTCTGGGACGCGAAGATGCTAGCGCAGTTCCAGGTAGTGGATCCCCGAGTGACGGAACAGCTTCGAGCCGCGCTGCGACAGAAGCAAGGCCGTTGCCACCCGAGAGCCCTCCATCACCGCTTCCAGGTGCTCGCGCTTCATCTCCCAGGTCGCCGTCGGAACGGTAATGGGGCACAGGACGACGATGCGGGCGCGATCGCGCAGCTGCTCGTAGTCGGCGAGCATCTGGTGATGCAGTGACAGCTGAAGGGTCCTTGCGATGAGTTCGGGCAGGCTGGTCTGCACGAGCTGGTACTCGCCCCCGCCCATCAGGCTGATGGCGATGATCTCCTTCGCACCGTCCTCCACGGCGATGTTGAGCGGCGTGTTGTCGACGACGCCGCCGTCCAGGTGCTCGCGCTCGCCGATTCGCACCGAAGGAAACAGGCCTGGGATGGCGGTGGAAGCCAGCAGCGCAGGCGTGAGCTCACCCGACCTGAACACGGCCGGCCTGCCGGCGTTGAGGTCGGTGGCCACCACTGCCAGCGGAACCCGCAGCTGCTCGAAGGTCGTGATGCCGGTCAATGCCTGAGCCCGGTCGATCAGGCGGCGGATGTTCTGCTGCGGAAACGCGCTCGCCTGGTCGCGCCTCAGGCCGGCGAGGATCACGCCGAGCGGGTGCGCGCGGAACACGTCCACGGCCTGGCGTGACATCCAGACCTCACGCAGCATCATGGTGCCGGCCAGAGACGGGTAAGCCGCGATCGCGCTGCCGTTCAGTGCGCCGACGCTCGTCCCCACCACCGCGACGGGACCCTCGACGCCCGCCTCGAACAGCGCCTGCAGGACCCCGACCTGCGCGGCGCCTCGCGCGCCGCCTCCGCCCAGCACCCACGTGCGCCGAGCGGGCCCGAACGTGTGCTAGGTCCCCTCTTCCCAGGACGTGAGGTAGTGCTGCTGCTCTGCGGTCAGCGTGTCGATCTCGATCCGCATCGCCTTCAGCTTCAGCCGCGCGACCTCCGCGTCGATCTCGTCCGGCACGTCGTATACCTTGCTCTCCAGCGTCTTCGCGTGCCTGGCCATGTACTCCGCGCAAAGCGCCTGGTTGGCAAAGCTCATGTCCATGACCGCGGCCGGGTGCCCTTCAGCCGCCGCGAGGTTGATGAGCCGTCCCTCGGCCAGGACATGCAGCCGCCGGCCATCGGCCAGCTTGTACTCCTGCACCGACGGCCTCACCTGGCGCACGCCGGTCGCCATCTCGTCGAGCGCCTTCAGGTTTATCTCCGAGTTGAAGTGGCCGGAGTTCGCGAGAATCGCCCCGTCCTTCATAGTCTCGAAGTGCTTGCGGTCGAGGACGTTGATGTCCCCGGTGACGGTGACGAAGATGTCGCCATCGACGGCGGCTTCGTCCATCTTCATGACCCTGAACCCGTCCATCGCCGCCTCGAGAGCCTTGACCGAGTCGACCTCGGTGATCACCACGTCCGCGCCATGGCCCTTGGCCCTCGACGCCAATCCTCGGCCGACCCAGCCGTAGCCCGCGATGACGAACGTCTTGCCCGCGATCAGGACGTTGGTGGCTCGGATGATGCCGTCGATCGTTGACTGGCCGGTCCCGTACCTGTTGTCGAACATGTGCTTCGTGTCTGCCTCGTTGACCGCCACGATCGGGTAGCGCAGCACCCCACGTTCTGCCATCGCGCGCAGCCTCACGACCCCGGTGGTGGTCTCCTCCGTGCCTCCGATGACTTCGGGCAGCTGGTCCTGGCGTGACTTGTGCAGCACGGAGACCAGGTCGGCTCCATCGTCCATCGTCAGCGCCGGGTGGTGGTCGAGCGCGGCCTCGATGTGCTGGTAATAGGTGTCGTTGTCCTCTCCACGGATCGCGTAGGTCTTGATCCCGTGCTGAGCCGCGAGCGCGGCGGCCACGGCGTCATTGGTCGAAAGTGGGTTGGAGGCGCACAGCGCCACGTCGGCCCCGCCCGCCTTGAGCGTCAACATCAGGTTGGCCGTCTCGCTGGTGACATGCAGGCACGCGGCAACCTTCAGGCCTTTAAGCGGCTGCTCTTTCGAAAAGCGCTCTCGAATCAAGGTCAGCACCGGCATCTCGCGTGCTGCCCAGTCGATCAGGTCCTGGCCCTGAGCCGCCAGGTTCAGGTCTTTGACGTCATTTCCCTTCGCGCTGACTTTCAAATCCGTCGGTCTCTCCTCTAGTAAACGATCTCACTGACGACCTCTACGTCGGGCAGGCGCTTCCGTCCACCCAGGTCCTCGAGCTCGATCAGGACCTGAACTCCGACCACCTCACCGCCAAGCTTGCGGATCAGGCGCACCGCGGCCGCCGCAGTGCCGCCGGTCGCAAGCACATCATCGACGATCAGCACCTTCTGGCCCGGCTCGACCGCATCCGCATGGACCTGGAGCTGGTCGGTGCCGTACTCAAGCTGGTAGGCGTCGCTGACAGTTTTCCACGGCAGCTTTCCGATCTTGCGTATGGGCACAAAGCCGGCGTTGAGCTTGACCGCGACCGCAGCGCCCGGTATGAACCCACGCGCCTCGATGGCTGCCACAAGGTCGGGTTCGGGGTCGGTCCACCGCTTCGACATCATGTTGACGACCTCACGAAAGAGCTCCTTGCGAGCGAGCAGCGGCGTGATGTCGCGAAAGATGATGCCCGGCTGCGGAAAGTCGGGAATGTCGCGGACGTATTGCTTCAGCTCGTCCGGCGTGCTCATACGACCGATCGAAAGTATTCCAGCGTCCGCCTCAGGCCGTCTTCTAGCGATACCTCAGGCTCCCAGCCGAGCAGGCTCCGCGCTCGCGTGATGTCGGGCTGGCGCTGTTTCGGATCGTCGACCGGCAGGTCACGGTGCACGATCTCGCTCTTCGAGCCGGCCAGCTTGACGATGGTCTCCGCGAGCTGGAGCACGGTCACCTCGTGAGGGTTGCCGAGGTTGACCGGCATCTCATCTCCACGCTCGAGCACGGCCAGCACGCCGCGCACGAGGTCGGACACGTAGCACAGGCTGCGAGTCTGCGAGCCGTCCCCGTACACCGTGATTGGTTCGCCGCGGATCGCCTGAGCCATGAAATTCGGCACGGCGCGCCCATCGGACACCTGCATGCGGGGACCGTGCGTGTTGAAGATACGAATGATCCGCGTGTCCACGCCGTGGGCTCGCTTGTAGGCCATGGCGAATGCTTCGGCGGCTCGCTTGGCCTCGTCGTAGCAGCCGCGCGGCCCGATCGGGTTGACGTTGCCCCAGTAGCTCTCCGGCTGCGGATGAACGAGTGGATCGCCGTACACCTCGGAGGTCGACGCGAGTAGGAAGGTCGCACCTTTGGCTTTCGCCAGGCCCAGCATGTTCATCGTGCCGACCGTGCCCACCTTCAGCGTGTGGATTGGGTTCGCGTCGTACTGGGGTGGTGACGCGGGCGAGGCGAAGTGCAGCACATAGCGCACGTCCCCACCGAGAAAGATCCCGTGGTTGACGTCGGCCTGGCGAAACTCAAGGTCCGGATTCCCTTCGAGCGCGCGCAGGTTTTCGCGCGACCCCGTGATGAAATTGTCCAGCGCCAGCACGCGCATGCCTCGATCGAGCAGCGCCTCGCACAGATGCGAGCCTATGAACCCAGCCCCTCCAGAAACCACGGCTCGGGGTTTATCGGAGTTACTCGCGGCCAATTCCTCGATAGGTGAAGCCGAGCCCGCGCATCACGGCGGGGTCGTAGATGTTGCGGCCGTCGACGACGACCGGCTGCTTCATCGACTTCTTCAGGCGCACCAGGTCCAGGTCCCGAAACTCGTTCCATTCCGTGACCACAACCAGAGCATCCGCCGCCGCCGCAACCTCGTACGCGTCGTTCATGTACTCGACGTCGGGAAGCAGCCGGCGCGAGCCCTCCATCGCCGCCGGGTCGTACGCGCGCACGTGCGCGCCTGCGGCCAGCAGGACCCTCGCGATGTCGAGGCTCGGGGCTTCGCGGAGGTCGTCTGTGTTCGGTTTGAAGGCGAGGCCGAGCAGCCCGATCACCCGCTCGGGGAGCTCATCCAGGCATTCCCTCAGCTTGTCGATGACGACCATCCGCTGGTCGCGGTTGATGTCCATGACCGCCTGGAGCAGCTCGGGGTGGTAGTCAAACCGTTCCGCGAGCGCGGCCAGCGCCTTGACGTCCTTCGGAAAGCACGAGCCCCCGTAGCCGATCCCCGCGTCGAGGAAGCTCGGCCCGATTCGCTTGTCCATTCCCATTCCCTCGGCGACCAGCTTGGCGTCGGCGCCGACCCGCTCGCTGATCCGGGCGATCTCGTTGATGAATGAGATGCGCGCCGCCAGGAATGCATTGGACGCGTACTTGACCATCTCGGCCGTGTAGATGTTGGGGGTGATCAAGATTGGTGCGTCGAGCGGCGCGTAAAGGCGCGCGACTTTCTCCGCCGCGTCGCGGTCGTGGCTGCCGATCACGACGCGGTCCGGGTGCATGAAGTCCTGGATCGCCGAACCTTCCCGCAAGAACTCGGGATTCGACACCACTGCTGCGGAAAAGCCGCGGTTGGGCTTGCGCAGCACGTCCGAGACCATGTCGCCCGTGAGCGGCGGCACGGTGGACTTGTTGACGACCACCAGCGGCCCGTCCATGCAGGCTGCGATCGAGTTCGCCGCCGCTTCGACGTATGAAAGGTCCGCCTCGCCTCCCTCGCCTTCCGGCGTGCTCACCGCGATGATCGCGTACTCGGCGCCGGGCACCGCGTCCTCGTATGCGGTCGTGAAGCGAAGGCGGCCTGACTTCGCGTTGCGCTCGACGAGCTCGCTGAGGCCGGGCTCGTAGAAGGGGACGCGATGGTTCTTGAGCTGGGCGATCTTCTGCCGGTTGATGTCGACTACGGTGACGTCGTTTCCGAGGTCAGCGAGGCATGCCGCAGTGGTGAGGCCCACATAGCCGGC
>DATNML010000140.1:0-4159 GCA_035602315.1 Candidatus Dormiibacterota bacterium | reverse complement strand
GTGGCCGGCATCCTCTGGCTCGAGCCCGCGGGCAATCGCCGGCGCGCCGCCGCATTGTTCGCCGGCGGGATTGTGGCCGGGCTCGCCGCCGGCGCGCTTGCCCTGCTCCTCACCGGGTCGCTCGGCGGTTTCTGGCGCTGGACGGTGAGCAGCCTGTACGGCTACGCCTCGACCAACTGGATTCCCAGCTTCGTGTGGCTCCGCGCGAAGGACAGCATCGTGCCGTTCCTGGTGGACATGGCCGTGTTGTGGATCGCGGCCATCGCGCTCGCGACACGATGGCGCCAGCTGGAGATGAAGGAGAGGCTGGTTGTCGTCTGGCTGGCGGTCGCCATGGTCGGATCGGTCGCGGCCGGCCATCTTTCGTGGCACTACTTCATCCAGGCCATGGGACCGCTCGCGGTGGCCACGGCGCTTGCCTTCGAGCGCTTGTCCTTACGCAGATGGGTGGTCGCGATCGCTGCGCTCGGCATCCTGCTGCCGGCCGCCGGATGGTGGGCTTACGACCTGGGCGCCGACCCACTGACCTACGACTTCAGCCCTCCCGTGCCGCAGCACGAGTCGGTGGCGGCGTACATCCGCGATCACACCACGCCGGGCCAGCGTGTGTTCGTGTGGGGAGACTGGCCCGCGCTCTATGTCGAGTCGGACCGGCTGATGGCGAGCCGCTTTCCCGGCTTCCTTCGCGGCTTCGCGCGCGGCTCGGGAATTCCGCCCGACAACTGGGACACGAAACCTGACGTGTGGCCATTGCTCGAGTCGGACTTGAGCGCGCACCCGCCCGCGCTCATCGTTGACACGGCCTCAGCGGGCTGGAGCGACTTCTCGATGTATCCGCTGCGCAACTACCCGGTGCTGGCCGACCTGGTCGCGAGTCGCTACCACGAAGTGGCGACCGTGGACGGCGTCGTGATCTACGGGCTAAACAGTCCTTAGTCCGGAGCTGGCTTCCTGGGTCGTTTGATCTCGAGGATCGAAGGCTCGCCGGCGGCGACCGTCACCAGGTGGTCGAACACCCGCTGCGCGTCTGGTCCTTCGGGCGCCTCCGCCAGCCGCACGTAGGCCGACGCGCCGTCGTGAAACACCAGCGTCGGCGTCCCGAAGACCCCGTGCTTGCTCACCGCTTCCCGGTGGTCGCGCGCGAGGGAGCCCAGAATCTCTGGGTCTGAGACGTCCTTGCGAAACCGCTCGAGACCCAGCCCGGCGTCCACAGCAACGCGTTCGACGACCTCGAGCTGGTCGATGTCGAGCCGGTCCCGATGCCGGGCGACGAGCAAGGGCATATGCAGCTCCTCGAAACGTCCCTGGCGGCGAGCCGCCTCGGCGGCCTTGAAGGCCAAACGGCCCCTCACGTTTTCAGAGGCCGGGGCGTCCCACACCGTCCATCCGTCATCCTTGGAGTTCACCTGTGCGAGCGAGAAGTAGCGCCAGGCGACCTTGAGGGGGCGGGTTCGGCCCACGTTCTGGAGCAGCACCGATGCGCGGTACACAAACGGACAGAAGTAGTCGTAAAAGACCTCTAGCTCGATGACCTCAGGTTCGACCACTCTCACCGCTTCAACGCGTCTGGTCAGGACGGATATTCCCCAGAGCTGGGCCTGGATGCGCTCCGACCTGTTGGTCCGGATCGCGCCCTTCGTGGCGGTCTGCGCCATCGTTTACGCGCTGGCCTCGCGACCGGCCTGGTTTGGGTTGAGCGCCGGCCGCCCCGGCGTGCAGCTTGTCTTCGCCCTCGTGGGCGCGCCCGTGATGTTCGTCGCCGCACTCCTGGTCCAGCTGTGGCTGACCCGCCGGCGCGGCGTGCTCAGCGTCCCCGCCGATGCGCGCGACGCCGGGTTTCAGGCGGCCTTCTATGCGCTCAACGGGCCGGTCGAAGAGGCGTTCTTCCGCGGCCTGATGCAGGGCGGGCTGGGAATGTTGTGGGGAACGCCGGTCGGCTTTGTCATCGGTACGGCGACCTATGTCCTTTATCACCGGCTGGGCCGGTGGACGTGGCCGGACACCTTTGCCACTGCGCTCGTCGGCGTTCCGTTGGGGCTGGCCTTCTGGTTCTTGCCCGGTCCACCGTCGCTGCTCGGAATTTCCATCGTCCACATCGCAGCCACGTGCGGGTTCTTGGGCCCAGGTCCCTATCTACTGAAGAAGCTGAACCTGGTCTAGACCTGTCGTCGGCGGACGGCGTAGTAGACCAGGCCCGCGAAAAGGCACACCACGAATACCCACCAGATAATGTCGCCCGCTCCCGACGCTCCCGGGATGCCTGCCACGATCTGGTCCGCAGTCGGTGCCTTGCTCCCAGGCGGTGCGCCCTGGTTGATCGACGAGAAAAGGTCGTACTGCGCCAGCGCGATCTGCCTTTTGGCGTCACTCATGAGCGGATGTGGGACGAGCCAGTAAGCGATGTTCAGCCCGATCTTCAGCACCTGGTTGTCCCCCAGGTAGCCCGCTGCGAGCTGCGAGTGCAGCAAGACCACGAACCCGGCCATGGCGTTGTAGACGAACGCCACGATGGCGGCGACGATGTTGTTCATCCACGTGCTCAGTGCCATGACCAGGAGCATGATCGTCAGCGCATTCGCCACCTGAGCCACCGTCTCGACCCACAGGGCGACCCCAAGGCCGCCAGTCCCGAACAACAGCATCAGCAGCCTTGCCTCGATGCTCAGCACTCCGACGATCGCGATCATGGCGACGATCGCGGCTGCGAGCTTGCCGAGGGTGAAAGCCGCTCGCGACACCGGCTTGGAGAAGATGGCGACCGCCGCCCCGGATTCAAGGTCGTGGTAGATGACCGTCATCCCGATAGCGAAGGCGATGAGCAGGGCGAAAAAACCCAGGACGTCGATGAGGTTGTTGACGAAGCCCAGCTCAAACGCGCGCTGCAGCTTCGCGGGGTCGGGCGCCGTCCCGTTGGGCCCGCTGATCACCACTGAGCTGAACGCGCCGCTGAAGACCTTGAGCCCGAACCCGATCAGCGCGATACCGATCGCGCCGATGATGAAGAAGACCAGCAGGATGCGGCGCCTCGACAGCTCGACCAGGGTGTAGCGAGCCACCGCAAAGGTTCCGTTCATGGCTTGTCTTGATCGGTGATGAACGAAGGAAGCTGGTCGCGTGGAGGGGTGTTGGCCTGGACGAGCTCGACGAAAACGTCCTCGAGGGTCCGGCCCTCGGGGACCACCTCCGCCATCGTGCCCTCTTTGAGAACTCGGCCTTTGGCGAGGATGGCGACGGTGTCGCAAACGAGCTCAACCTCGCTCAGCAAATGGCTGTTGAGGAGGATGGCGACCCCGCTGACCTTCAGCTGGTCGATCAATGCGCGCACGTCCCTCCTTCCGAGCGGGTCGAGGTCCGCGGTGGGTTCGTCGAGGATCAGCAGCTTCGGGCGGCCCAGGATCGCCTGGGCGATGCCCAGGCGCTGCTTCATGCCCTTGGAGAACTGCCGGATCTGCCGGCGTTCCTTGTCCAGCCCGGCGAACGCGAGTGTTTCGGGAATCCTCCGCTTGCGTTCGTCTTCGTCCAGGCCGAGCAGGCTCGCGAAATAGTCGAGCACCTCCGTCGCGCGAAGGAACTTCGGAAAGTCGGGATCCTCCGGCGCAAAGCCAAGGTCCTTGCGAGCCGCGGGATTTCCAGGATCTGAACCGAACAGCTGGACCCTGCCTTCGCCGGGACGCAGGAGACCGGCGATGATCTTGACCACGGTCGACTTGCCGGCGCCGTTGGGCCCAAGCAGACCGAAGGCCTGACCGGGCTCCAGGGCGAAGCTGACGCCATCCACCGCCCACGGATCGCGGCGGCGGTAGCGCTTGCGCAGCCCCTCAACGCTGACCACTGCCGTCATGAGTCAGCCGAATATACAGTGCGTGGTGCAGCTTGACCCGCAGCAGCGACGAACCCTGACCTGGGCGGGTCTCGCCGTCGTTCTCACCGCTTTCGACGGCTCAGTGCTTGTGCTTGCGCTTCCGGCCATCGCCACCGACTTCCACGCCCGCACCCCTGACCTGTCCAACCTCGGCTCCGTGCTGGCCCTGGGCGCACTGGGCGCGCTCCCCCTCGCCACGCTCGCCGACCGCTTCGGGCGGCGGAGGCTGATCGCGATCGGGGTCGCCGGCTTTTCCCTGGCCAATTTCGCCAGCGGGCTGGCGTCATCGCTCGAGGC
>DATNML010000139.1:0-6839 GCA_035602315.1 Candidatus Dormiibacterota bacterium | reverse complement strand
CCGCGGCAGAGATAGGGCCGGCCCGGAACGTCGATCCAGAGCGTCGTCAGCGAGTACCCCGCCAGGAACACCATCAAAATCCCAGTGACCAGCAGCACCCCGTACGAGGGGTTGGCGATGCGGTCATCGATGAACTTGATCCCCTTGAGCGCAAAGGCAGTGTGAGCGGGATCCCTCTGCGCCCTGATGATCCAAACCGCGTAGCTGATGTTGAAGCCGACGGCGACGATCGCCGCCAGGACATGGATGTACTTGACGATCAGGAGGAGCATCAGCCGCTCATCTCGACCGTCGCGCTGCCGACGGTCGTGCGGTGACCCTCGGGGTCCTCGCCCCAGACTTCTAATTCGACCTGCGCGCCCTCAACCTTCGACACGCGGCCGCGGCAGAGATAGGGCCGGCCCGGAACGTCGATCCCGCGATAGCTCACCTCGAATGTCTTCAGCGTGCCCCGATCGCCGAGCCAGTCCGTGACCAGCTGTCCGAGGAACGCTGCCTTGAGCAGGCCATGGAGGATCACTCCCGGCAGCGCCACGCTCTGCGCATACGTCTGGTCGTAGTGGATCTCGTAGAAGTCGCCCTGGGCTCCCGCGTACTGCACCAGCTGCCGCGTCGTCGGATGCTTGACGAGCTCCGGGATCTCGTCTCCGACTTTGATGGTCATCGCCGGATCGCCGTCCCGCGAAGCCGCGCGACTGTCCGGCCGTCCTGGTTGACGTACTCGGTCTCGAAGATGATGAAGAGCAGGCTGCCGCTGGCGCCCGTCTTCTCGTAAACGTCTGCGACCCGGCCGGTGGCTGTGATCCGATCGCCGACCTTCACCGGCTCCACGTACTCGAATCGGTTGCCCCCGTTCAGCCAGCCCTTGCCGTACTCCTCGGCCTCGGCGAGGTGCATCGAAACGGGTACCAGCGCGACCAGGAACGTGGGCGGCGCTTCGTTGGTCCACCGCGGGTTCGGATCGCCGATCGCCTCCACGAAGCGTTTCAGGTGTCCCGCCTCGACCGTCGCCTCGGCGGAAGGGGCCGGTTTTCCGATGCGGGCGCGAAGCCGTTCGACGACGGAGGTAGCGGTGCTCACCGGCCGCGAGGGAGGCCAAGCACGCGCTCGGCGATGATGTTGCGCTGGATCTCCGAGGAACCTGCATAGATGGTTTCCGCCTGCGCCCACATCCAGCCGTACTGCCAGCGCCCGTCCTCGATCGCGAATGGCGACTCCGGTGCGAGCGCACCGTACTGGCCCTGCAGCGAGACGGCGGTCTCCTGGATCCGCTTGTCCATCTCGCTCCAGTAGAGCTTGGTCAGGCTGGCCTCGGGACCCGGCGCGTGGCCGTGCTGTGCCTGGGTCAGGTTGCGCAGGCCGATCAGGCGGAACACGTGCGCCTCGATCTGCGCCTGGGCGACCTGCTGGCGGACCCGTGCGTCGCCTCCAGCTCCGTGTTCGCGGGCCAGCGACGCCAGCTCACCGACCGCGCGCTCGAACCGAGCTGCCTGCGCAAGCCCGGCGCGTTCGAACCCGAACACCGTCATCGCGATCTTCCAGCCTGCGCCAGGCTCGCCGACCATGTCTCGATCATCAACGGTCGCGTTTGAGAGGAAGATCTCGCAGAACTCGCCGCCACCGGTCATCTGGCGGATGCGGCGCACTTCGACGCCAGGCTGCCGCATGTCGACGAGGAAAAAGCCGATGCTGTGATGAGCTTCGGCCTGTGCGTCGGTGCGTGCCAGCAGAAAGCTCTTGTCCGAATAGTGCGCTCCGCTCGACCACGTCTTCTGGCCGTTCAGCACCCATTTCCCGTCACGCTTTTCCGCGCGCGTCAGCAACCCTGCAAGGTCGCTGCCGGCGTCAGGTTCACTGAAGCCCTGGCAGAAGATCAGGTCCCCACACAGGATTCCGTCGATATACGTCTCCTTCTGCCAGTCGGAACCGTGGACGAGCAGCGCCGGCGCGAGCAGGCTGACGCCGAGGCGGCCGAGGATGATCGGGGCGCCGGCCTTCGCCATCTCCTCCTGGTAGATGGACTGCATCACCGGTGATGCGGCGCGCCCCCCCGCTTCGCGAGGCCAGGCCAGCTTCAGCCAGCCGCCGTCGTTCAGCCGGCGCTGCCACTGGCGCTGAAGCTCGGTGTCATCGTCTTCGCGGAACCCTCCCACGCCGCGATGCCGCCACTCAGCCGGGAGGTTGAGATCGAGCCACGAGCGGACTACTTGGCGGAAACCTTCCTCTTCCGCCGTGAAAGCGAGATCCACGATCAAATTATGAAAGGCAAATGCGCCAAGCGCTCCGCTGACGCCAAACGCGCGAATCCGAACATCTCGAACCGCATGGGTGACGCCGAACGTGCGGAATGGCAACGATTTACACGGCAGCAAATCGGGCATATTGGACACATGGCAGCCGACGTCTTCTGCGGTCGATGTGGCGCCGTGCTGGTGAATGCCAACGCGCCGTGTCCGCGCTGTGGCGCCCCCGCTTCGGGTCGCTACGTGGGAAGCGCAGTGAGGGGCCGCAAAAGCCCGCTCGTCGCCGCGGCGCTGGCCATCATCCCGGGCTGCGGCCACTTCTATCTCGGCCACAACAAGAAAGGCATCGCCTACCTGCTCGGCATCGGCGGCCTTCAGTTCTTCGGTTTCGACCTCGATCTCACCGTGATCGGCGCGGCGATCGGGGTGCCGCTGGAGCTGGGCGGCGGAACGCTGTGGATCTACAGCATTGTCGATGCGTATCGAACCGCCAGGCACATGGAAGCCGACGCAGCCACCGCCCGCGCTTAGACTCTAGGTCGCCTTTCGCCGCCTCCGGGTCACCGTGCGCTTGCGAGTCGGCGCCGCCGCTGCGGTCTTCTTGCGCTTCCGCTTTGCCGGCGCGGTCAACGCTTTCTGCACGCGGCGCTGGATGGTGCGCAGAGTGCGGTCGACCGTGCTGCTGGCTACTTTCGTTCCGCGCTCGGTCAATTTGACGACCTGCCGCTTCAGTTTGCGATTCTCTTTGATCAGCTGGGCGACCATGTGGTTCAGCTGCTCGGTCAGCTCGGGACCTCCAAGCCGCTTGCGTCGCGTACGTGTCCTGGTTGTGCTCTTTGCGCCGGGCGGGCGACCACGACGCCGACGGGCAGGTGCGCCTCCTTGCGCTGCATCCTCGGCAGACATATGACTCCTGGGAAAAGAATCTGGCCTGGGTCTAGACCTAGTCTATGCGGCCACCAGCACCTGTTGTCTCGACAGGCTCTTGAGTCCTTCTCGTGCAAGTTCATGTGCAGGATTTGCTTTACGACTCACATAACGAACGACGCGCCAACCGCGCCTGCATCGCTCGCGAACTTCGTATACCGCGATGCGAAAACTGTCACTGGACGGCATCCGACTGCGAACCACTGGTGCGCAGTCCGTGCGCACGATCACGCGGTGATAAGGCCAACGGGCGGCGGCGAGATCGAGGGCGCCGGCGCACACGTGTGCCTCGAGCTGAGCCGACCCCCCGAGATGCGAAAAGCCGAACGATTCCGTATACACCGCGCGGCCCCTAACAAAAACGGCCAGGCCACATCCGGCCCGGCCGTTCTTGTCGAGAGCGGCGTCCACATAGATCACCAGGCACTCCCGCAAACTGCATCCCTCCAAAGGAGAATTTGAGAGAGCCTAGCATGATGTTGCGCCCTTGTCCGCACCTGGACACAACATGTGGTGTCAGGGTGGAATCCCCACGAACTCTGAGGCTTCGCCGTGAGTTCGCGGGGGCCCCTTAGGTTGGTGGAAGCTCTGTCCCCATCGCGTGGTAGCCGCCGTCGACGTGCACGAGCTCCCCTGTGGTCATGTCCAGGTAGTCGGAAAGCAGCGCGCAGGCCGCGCGCCCGACCGGCGTCCTATCCTGCAGGCTCCAGCCAAGGGGAGCGCGCTTTTCCCAGACCTCCTCGAAGTCTTTGAACCCGGGAATCCCGCTTGCGGCAAGCGTGGCCAGCGGTCCGGCGCAGATCGCGTTCACACGAATCTTGTAGCGGCCGAGGTCCCTGGCGAGGTATCGCGTGACCGATTCCAGCGCGGCTTTCGAGACGCCCATCCAGTCGTATTTGGGCCACGCCTGCGTCGAGTTGTCGAAATCAAGAGTGACAAGTGAACCGCCGTGCTCTTTCATCAAAGGAAGAAATCCCGCGGCCAGCTCCTTGAAGGAAAATGCGCTGACCTGCATCGCCGTAGCGACGCTTTCCCACGGCGTATTGAGGAAATTCCCGCCCAGCGCGTCCGCGGGCGCAAACGCCACCGAGTGCACGATTCCATCCAACCGGTCCCAGCGCTCGCCGATCGCTTTCGCTGCGGCTGCGATATCTGACGGTTTCTGCACGTCCATCTCGAGGATTTCCGGCACGGGATTGAGCTTTTTCGCCGTCATCTGGGTGATGGTCATCATCCGTCCGAAGCTCGTCAGGATCAGCTCTGCGCCCTCTTTCTGGGCTTCGACTGCAATTGCGTATCCGATGCTCCGGCGATCGGACATGCCCGCGATCAGGATCTTCTTGCCTTTGAGAATCACGTCAAGATCCTAAAACAGGGGTCGCCGCGAAGTCACGGCGAAACCTCTGACTTCGTGGGGTTTTCGCCGGGATCTTTGCCGGTGGCGACCGGCGCGTCCCGATGCGACCAGTCGCTCCACGAACCGGCGTAGAGGCGACCCTTGTGCAGTCCAGCCACCTCCATGGCGAGCAGGTCGTGGGTCGCGTTGACGCCTGAACCGCAGTAGACAACTGCGCCTTCTTCCGCTCCCAGCGCCGCGAAGCGCTCGCGCAGCTCCGCCGGCGACTTGAAGCGTCCGTCCGGGCCGAGATTCTCCATCCATGGCGCGCTGATCGCACCCGGGATGTGGCCCGCCTTCGGGTCGATCGGCTCCTTCTCGCCTCGATATCGCTCGCCGGCGCGGGCGTCGAGGATCGGCACGCTTCGCACCTTCAGTACAGCGTCGAAGTCGAGGACGCGGGCGCGGTCCGGCTGGCGGGCGCGAAAGTTGCCGGCCTCGACAGTTGGAATCAGATCGTCGAGCGGCTGCCCCCAGGCTTGCAGCCCGCCATCGAGCACGGCCTGAGCGTCATGGCCGAACCGGCCCAGGAGGAACCACAGCCTCGCCGCCACCGAGCCACCCGAATCGTCGTAGGCAACCACGCGTGTCGTGGCATCCACGCCCGCCCTTTGCATCTCGGCCTCGAACTGCGAGGCCGGCGGCAGCGGGTGACGACCGGCCCCATCGAGCCCTGTCACCGCCTCGAGGTCGACGAAGACAGCGCCCGGAATGTGGGCGCGTTGGTATTCCTCGCGTCCGTTCCGGACTGGGAGTGCGCCCTGCGCGCGCCCGGCCAGATACCAGCGAAAGTCGATCACGCGCACGTCCGGTTCGATGAGTGCGCCCTGCGCGCGCCCGGCGATGTGGGCCCTCAACCACGCGGCACTGACCAGCGGGCCGAAGGTCACAGCGAGACGACTCGGGTGTCGTGGCAGAAGTGGACGGAATGCGGACGCATGGCGTGCAGCCTGCGGAGCGAATTCGACCACGCCTTCCGATCGCTGTATTGACCACCGCCCCAACTCGACAGGTCCGCCATCTCCCCCTCGCGATAGATGTCCGCCGTATAGGCCGCATCGCCGATCATCACCGCCCCGCCGTCGGGGGTGTCGACCATGACGCTCTGATGGCCGACCGTGTGTCCCGGTGTCGCCACCACGCGCACGCCTTCGGCGATCTCCGCGTCGCCGTCGATGAGCTCGAAGCGGGCGCCGGCAAAGTCGAACCACTCGGCCACGTCCGACTTCTCACCCCGAGCCCGGGCCAGCTCAGAACGCTGGATGTAGAACGGCGCGTGCTTGAACACCGCGTTCTGGCCGCAGTGATCGAAGTGCAGGTGGCTGTTGATGACGATGCGCACGTCGGCCGGGCTGAGGTCGTGCTCGGCCAGGGCGTCGGCGGCGTGACGGTTGACCACCCTCCACTCCTGGACGAGCTCGGTCGGCCAGCCCACGCCGGTATCGACGAGGATGGCACCGGCGCGCGGATGCCTGATCACGAAACCGTGCACGGGGATGTCGTTCAGCGCGCCGATCCGCCCGAGGTGGAGCCGGACGATCTCCACTACGGCAAGAAGGGCGAGACTGCGAAAAGGGTGAAGAGCAGCGCGACATAGATGATCGAGTAGGCGAAAAGCCGCCGCGTCCAGCGCTTGCCTTCCAGGTCGAGCACAGTGATGCCGACCAGCCCCACGCCCAGCACGACCGCGCCAGCCAGATAAATATCGCCTGCCGAGCGTGTGAAGAACGGGACGACGCTGACCGCGGCGGTAAGCACCGCGTAGACGATGCTCTGGCGCTTGGCGGATCGCTCCCCTGCGACGACGGGCAGCATCGGAATGTGCGCGCGCGCGTAATCAGACTTGATCAGCTGCGCGAGCGCCCAGAAATGCGGCGGCGTCCAGAAAAAGATCACACCGAACAGGGCGAGGGCCGTGAGGTCGAGATGGCCGGTCGCCGCGGCCCAGCCGACCAGCGGGGGCACTGCACCGGCCGCTCCTCCGATGACGATGTTATGGGGCGTCGAGCGCTTCAGCCAGATCGTGTAGACGAAGACGTAAATCAGCGTGCCGGCCAGCGCAAGCCCGGCCGCGAGCAGGTTGGCGGCCGCCCACAGGACCACGAATGCAAGGACGTTGAGGGCGACTCCGATCGCGAGTGCATGCCAGGGCGGTATCCGGCCACCGGGCAGCGGCCGGCGGCGGGTGCGGCTCATCTCGGCGTCGATGTCGCGGTCGAACCAGCAGTTGATGGCCGCCGCGCCGCCCGCGGAGAGGGCGCCGCCGGCGAGGG
>DATNML010000138.1:0-6893 GCA_035602315.1 Candidatus Dormiibacterota bacterium | reverse complement strand
CTGTCGGACTACTACACCGTCTCCGGGCGCAGCGCCCGGTTCAGCCGCAGCCTTCAGAGCAACGTTACGTGGGCGCGTCACAACCTCGTCACCGACGCGTCGTTCAACGAGTTCCACCTGATCATCTGCGCCAACGTGCTGATCTACTTCCGGCCGTCGCTGCAAGAGCGCGCGCACCGGCTCTTCTACGACAGTCTCGTGCGGTCGGGATTCCTGGCTCTCGGCAAGGGAGAGTCACTGGTCTTCTCGCCCGACAGCAGTCGCTATGAACAGGTTCGAGACGATGTGAACCTGTTCCGGAAAGCCCGATGATGACCAGCCCGCGCCGGGGCCTCGTGGAATCTCAGCCACGGCCCCAATCGACCGTGAGCATCCTGATCGTCGACGATGACTCCACGAAGCGGTTCGCGCTCAAGACCATCCTGGCCCCGCTTGGCGAGGACGTGGTCGAGGCTTCGTCCGGAGCGGACGCGCTGCGGCAGCTGCTGCGACAGGAATTCGCCGTCCTTCTCCTTGACGTTCGCATGCCGATGATGGACGGATTCGAGACCGCGCAGCTCATCCGCCAGCGTCCTCGCTCCGAGCTGACCCCGATCATCTTCGTGACCGCGCTCGACCGGGCCGAGACCGATATGGGCAGGGGCTACGACCTCGGCGCGGTGGACTTCGTGTTCGCCCCGGTCGTCCCAGCAATCCTCCGCGCGAAGGTCGCAGTCTTCGTCGAGCTCTATAGAGCGCAGCAGGAGCTGCGCCGCTACCGCAGCCAGCTCGAAATGCTGGTCGAGGAGCGTACCACCGCCCTCACTGCCGTCAACCGCGAGCTCGAGGCGTTCAGCTACTCCGTTTCAAACGATCTGCGCGCGCCGCTGCTGGCCTTCGACGGATTGAGCCAGGCGCTGCTCGAAGACTATGGCGGCCGGCTGGACAAGAAGGCCAAGGACTACCTGGTCAGGATGAGACGCGCGAGCCAGCGCATGACCACGGTCTTTGACGGCCTCCAATCGTTGTTTCGCCTGACCAGCGGCGAGATCCATCGCGAAGAGCTCGACATCACCAAGCTCGCCAGGGAGATTGCCGACGAGGTTCGGGCCGAGAATCCCGAGCGCAAGGTCAAGGTCCACGTCGCCGAAGGTATGACTGCGTCAGGAGACAAACGCCTGCTTCGGATCCTGGTGTCCAACCTGATCAACAACTCCTGGAAGTTCACCGGCCTGGAGGCGGAGCCGAAAATCGAGGTCGGCAGGGAAATCGTCGACGGGGAGTCGCGCCTGTTCGTGCGTGACAACGGGGTCGGCTTCGACATGATCTACGCGCACCGCCTGTTCGGAGCTTTCCAGAGGCTGCACAGCCAGAGTGACTTCCCAGGCGCGGGCATCGGGCTGGCCACCGCGCGCAGGATCGTC
The DNA here is from genome assembly GCA_035602315.1 of Candidatus Dormiibacterota bacterium. Lineage (GTDB taxonomy): Bacteria > Chloroflexota > Dormibacteria > Dormibacterales > Dormibacteraceae > Palsa-870. The sequence continues at coordinate 5,490 of DATNML010000138.1, read as the reverse complement.
AACCGCCACGGCGGCCGGATCTGGGCCGAGGGCGCGGCCGGAGAGGGAGCCACCTTCTACTTCGTGATCTAGGCCTCGCTGCGCGTTCTAACTGAGATGGCAGTGGTACGTGCGTCGTCTGGCGCCCACACGAGCGCCCGTTCGCGCCGCTTCCACCCCATGCGCATGCTCTGGCTCCTGAGCATGTTGGTCGGCCTGGTCCTCTTGGGAAGCTTCGCGTACGGGATGTTGAGCGGGGTCCACGAGCAGCAGCGCTTGAACCAGGTGTGGCGAGGGGAGATCGGCACGCGGCTACCCGCACCGAAAAGCGTCGACCCTGCACTCAAGCACCCCGTGAACGGAGTCGACTTTGCGATCCGCATCCCGCGTCTCGGCTACTTCGCGGCCGTGAAGGAAGGCATCGACGCCGGAGTCCTGTACTCCGGCCCCGGTCACTACCCGACCACGATGTGGCCGGGAGACCCCGGGACGGTTGGAGTCGCTGCGCACAACGTCTACTGGATCAACTTTCCGCAACTGACCAAGGGTGACGAGATCGAAGTCGAGACACGTTACGGCGTGTATCGATATCGCATGACCGGAAGCGAGGTGGTGAACCCGGATAATCGCACCGTCCTGGTGCCTTACTCGGACGGGTATCGCCTTACGCTGACCACCTGCTGGCCGTTGTGGGCAGGCGCGTTCGCCACTCAGCGGTATGTGATCTTCGCCCAGCAGGTCTGGCCCGTGCCGATCCGGCCCGGGTACACGTAGGGAAGCCGCTCCTCTCGCTACGATCAGCCGGTGAGCGCGGATCGCAGCTCGCTTGGATTGCCCCCGAACATCAAGGCCTGCCTGTTCGATCTCGACGGCGTGTTGACCCAGACGGCCAAGGTCCATGCCAGGGCATGGAAGGAAGTGTTCGACGCGTTCCTGGAGGAGCGGGCGCGGAGCACGGGCAGCGCGTTCAGGCCTTTCGACGAGGTCCGCGACTACGACGAATACGTCGACGGCAAACCCAGGGAGGAAGGCGTTCGGTCCTTTCTCGCCTCGCGTGAGATCAGCCTGCCCGACGGCTCAGAGAAGGATCCGCCGGAAGCGGAGACCGTCCACGGCCTCGGCAATCGGAAAGACCGCCTCTTCCTCCAGCTGATCCATACGCAAGGGGTACAGGCATTTGAGGGATCGGTCCAGTATCTTCACGCCGCCCGCGACGCGCGGCTGAGGCTGGCGGTGGTCTCGTCGAGCAGGCACTGCGGCGAGGTCCTCCGGGCCGCCCAGCTGCAGGGTCTGTTCGACGCCCAGGTCGACGGCAAAGTAGCGCACGCGAGGGGACTTGCCGGCAAGCCGGCTCCGGACACGTACCTTGAAGCGGCGAGGATGCTGAGCACGACGCCGCCCCAATCCGCCGTCTATGAGGATGCGCTGGCGGGGGTCGAGGCCGGGAGGGCAGGCGGCTTCGGCCTGGTCGTCGGCGTCGATCGCGCGGGCCAGGCCGCGGCGCTGCGCGAGCATGGCGCGGACATCGTGGTCAAAGATCTCGCGGACCTGATGAAGCGTTCGTGATCGCCAACCGAGGCTTTGTCTGCGAACCATGGGCGGTGCGCGAGCAAGACCTGGATCTTGACCTGCTGGGCCAGACGGAATCGATCTTCGCGCTATCGAATGGACACATCGGCTGGCGCGCGAACCTCGACGAGGGAGAGCCTCATGCGCTCGCCGGCTCGTACCTCAACGCCGTCTACGAGGAGATCCCGCTGCCGTATGCCGAGACGGCCTATGGCTATCCGGAAGCCGGGCAGACGATCGTCAACGTCACCGATGGCAAGATCATCCGCCTCCTTGTCGACGACGAACCGTTTGACATCCGCTACGGCAAGCTGCGGTCCCACGAGCGGGTTCTCGACCTCAGGGCCGGCGTGCTGCGCCGGACAGTGGAGTGGGAGTCGCCGAGCCATCGCGTGATCAAGGTGCGTTCGACGCGCCTAGTGTCCCTAGTTCATCGCGCGCTCGCGGCGATCCTGTACGAAGTGGAGCCGGTCGATGGATCGGCGGAGTTCGTCCTTCAGTCCGAGCTCGTGGCGAACGAGCCGGTGGGTCGGCCCGCGACTAGTGATCCGCGCGCCACCGCCGTCGTCGATGCCCCGCTCACCTCGCGATTTTCGGGAAACGACGGCACGCGCGGCATCCTCGTCCACTCAACGAAGAAGAGCGAGCTCACGATCGTCGCCGGGATGGACCACCTGGTGAAGGCCCCGCGTGGAACGCAGGTCGCCTCCGAGAGCGCCGCCGATCTTGCGCGGGTCACCGTCACTACACAGCTGGCCCCGGGACAGCGCTTGAGCCTTGTTAAGTTCGTCGCATACGGCTGGTCCAGCCAGCGCACTCCGCCGGCCTTGCGCTCACAAATCGAAGGAGCCCTCGCCGCCGCACTGAGCCATGGCTGGCAGGGCCTGGCGGCGGCCCAGCGCGCTTACCTGTCTGACTTCTGGGCGCGCGCCGACGTGGAGCTGAAGGGCGACCCGGAGGTCCAGCAGGCGATCCGGTTCGCGCTGTTCCATGTGCTGCAGGCGGCGGCCAGGGCGGAGCAGCGGGCCATACCCGCCAAAGGCCTGACCGGCCCTGGCTACAACGGACACACGTTCTGGGACACGGAGACGTTCGTGCTGCCGGTGCTCACTTACACCGCTCCGGAAGCCGCGGCCGACATCCTTCGGTGGCGGTTTCAGATCCTGGGGGCGGCCCGCAAGCGCGCGCGAGACCTGGGCCTGGAAGGCGCTGCATTTCCTTGGCGGACGATTCACGGCGAGGAATGCTCTGGCTACTGGCCGGCCTCGACCGCAGCGTTTCATGTCAACGCCGATGTCGCGGACGGTGTGCTGCGCTACGTCAGCGCAACGCACGACGTGCGATTCGAGAAGACAGTGGGAGTCGAGCTGCTGGTCGAAACAGCACGGCTCTGGATCTCGCTGGGTCACCACGACCGGAACGGCCACTTCCGGATCGATGGTGTTACTGGCCCCGACGAATACAGTGCCATCGCGGACAACAACCTCTACACGAACCTGATGGCGCAGCGGAACCTGCTTGCGGCCGCGGACGCGGTCGGGCGCCATCCCGACGTGGCGAACAGGTTGAAGGTTCGCGCCGGAGAGGTGAAGGCATGGCGCAAGGCGGCGGATCAAATGTTCATTGGGTACGACGAAGCGCTCGAAGTGCATCAACAAGCGAGCGGATTCACGCACCACGAACGGTGGGATTTCGACCGGACCAGGGCCGACCAGTACCCGCTCTTCCTCCATTTCCCCTACTTCGACCTCTATCGAAAGCAGGTCGTCAAGCAGGCGGACCTGGTGCTGGCGATGCACCTCCGAGGAGATGCCTTTACGGACGAGCAGAAGGCCCGGAACTTCGCGTACTACGAGGCCATCACCGTTCGCGATTCGTCGCTGTCGGCATCGACCCAGGCGATCATCGCAGCCGAGGTCGGGCACCTCCAACTGGCTCACGATTACCTGGCCGAGGCCGCGCTCATGGACCTGAACGACCTCGAGCACAACGTGCGCGACGGCGTGCACATGGGCTCCTTGGCCGGGGCATGGCAGGCGGCGGTGGCCGGCCTCGGTGGAATGCGCCACCACGGGGATTCGCTTGGGTTTGCGCCTCGCCTCCCTCCCCGCATACAGGCTCTGACGTTCCGCATGACATTCCTCGGCCGCCTGCTCAAGGTGGCTGTCAGCCGCAACCGCGTCGCGTACACGTTGGTCCGTGGCAATTCACTGGCCTTCGACCACTACGGAAAGGCACTGCGACTGGCGTCGGGACGTTCGGTGACCAGGCCGATTCCAAAAATCCCCGTGCGCGAAGAGCCCATGCAGCCCCCCGGCCGGGCGCCCGCACGTCGGGGCGTCGAGCAGCCTCGAGTGCTCCGTCCAAAACGATCGCCGCGGCAACCGCCCCGCTAGGGCAGTCCTAAGTCGGGGCTTACTTAAGTTGCCGAGCTTACGCTCGCCACGGGCCAGATCCGGCCAAGAAATAAGTTGCCTGCGCAACCAGTTGTGATCTTAAAGTGGGCTCGCCGTCCACGGCTGTAAAGGAGAATTGCAGTGGGAACCTGGAAGTTCGACCCTTATCACACGCAGGTCGAGTTCTCGGCCAAGCATCTTGGCATGATGACTGTGCGTGGCCACTTCGCCGACGTCACCGCGACCGGTGATATCGACGTGGAGCACCCCGAGCGATCGAAGATCGAGGCGACCATCAAGGCTGCGAGCATTCGAACTCATAACGAGATCAGGGACAACGACCTTCGCTCATCGAACTTCCTGGAAGCGGACAAGAATCCAACCATCCACTACAAGAGCACGAACATCGAGCCGGTCGAAAAGGATCGTTACAAGGTCACGGGTGATCTCACCATCAAGGGTGTCACCAAGCCCATCACACTGGACGTGGTTAGGCTCGGCGAGTTCAACGACCCCACCATGGGCCACCGGATCGGCTATACGGGGGAAGGAAGGATCAACCGCAAGGACTTCAACATGCGATTCGACGCGATGCTGGATGGCAGGTTCATCGTGAGCAACGAGATCGAGATCCGGATCGAGGGCGAGCTCGTCGAGGAGACCGCGAAGGCCAGCGCCGCCAGCGCCTGAGGTTGCGCTTGACGCACGCTCGGTACCAACCTACGCTCTTCGTGTTCAAATCGGCAGGAGCGTGGGGGATTAACGAAATGGCGTGGAAGCTGGAAGGGACCTATTTCGAAAACTGCAACTGTGACTGGGTCTGCCCGTGCACGGTGACCAGCTTTGGCTCGCCGGCGACGCAGGACCGCTGCCAGGTGATCCTCAACTACCACGTCCGGCGTGGCGAGGTCGATGGGGTTGACGTCAGCGGCCGGAGCGTCTCAATCGTCGCCGACTCGCCCAAGCGGATGCTGGATGGCGGATGGCGCGTTGGCGTGATCATCGACGACAAAGCATCTAAGGAGCAGGCTGACAAGCTCACAGGCGTTTTCGCCGGCAAGGCGGGCGGGCCGATGGCAAACATCGCGCCGCTGATCGGCGAGCTCCTCGGCATCGAGCGCCTGCCCATCGAATACTCCGACCAAGGCAATCGACACAGCATCCGAATCGGCAACGACGTCGCGATCGAGGTCGAGGACTATACCCCCGAAGGGGCCGGTGAGACCACCAAGCTGACCGGCGTAGCGCACCCGTCGAACTCGACGATCACTATCGCGAAGCCGATCGCGTCCAGGATCAAGGCGTTCGGCATGGAGTTCAAGAACGCCGGAAAGAGCGCTTTCTCGGCGCCCTTCAACTGGGCAGGCTGACCCCGGAGCGCAACCCGTGAACATGCGGCCGCAGACAGTCGCGGCAGCGCTGCCACGTCCGGTCGCGACGGCGGTCATCGCCGTGCTTCTCGTCTGCGCGGCCGCCGCCTGGCTCGTGACTGCTCAACAAGCCGCGTCGATGGCGGGCATGGGCGGGATGGCCATGCTGGGGGCAG
>DATNML010000137.1:0-2031 GCA_035602315.1 Candidatus Dormiibacterota bacterium | reverse complement strand
AACAAATCAGCCAATCTTCAGGTCTCCCTTCTCGTCGAAGGCGAGAGCCTTCGGCTTCTGTGCCTGGTGTCCATGCTCGGCACCGGCGTAGACGCGAAGTCGGGTGAGCATATCCGCACCAAGGGTGTTGTGTTGGAGCATCCCCTTCACCGCGTTGGTGAGCGGGAAGGTCGGGTCGATCTGCTGCGCGCGCTCCAGCGATCGCCTGCGCAGGCCGCCGGGGTAGCCGCTGTACCGGGTGTATTCCTTGCCGCCGAGCTTGGCGCCGGTCACCTTGATCTTCGCCGCGTTGATGACCACCACGTGGTCGCCGCTGTTCATGTGCGGCGTGAAGGTCGGCTTGTGCTTGCCACGCAAAACTTTGGCCACGCATGACGCCAGGCGGCCGAGGATCTGGTCTGTGGCGTCGACCACGTACCAGTCCGACTTGAGATCCGCGGCTTTCGCCGTCCACGTCTTTTGTTTGCTCATTTCCTTCTTACGGGTTCCCTAGTAAATCACTTCCACCAACGTCAGGCCCCCCGCCGGGGCCGTCCGAGCCGCCCTTCGGCGATCTCGCGCCGCGAGGACCTCTCCCACCCACTCCGGCGGCCGCCGCCCGCGACCGACCTCGGCCAGCGCGCCGGCGATGCCTCTTGCCAGGCCGCGGAGGAAGCCTTCGGCGACCAGCTCGAGCTCGACGAACTCTCCGCGCCGCAGCACGCGCGCAGAGCGCATCTCGCGCACCCTCGCGTCGGGCGGCTCGGAGGCCGAGCAGTAGCTGGTCCAGTCGTGCTTGCCGGCGAGCGCCTTCGCCGCCTGCGACATCGCGTCCACATCCAGCGGACCGCGAACGTGCCAGCATCGCCCTCGCTCGAGGGCCGGCCTCGACGGCCGGTCGAGGTAGCGGTACCGGTACCGCCGCCAGCGAGCGGAGTAGCGAGCATGGAAGGCGTCGGGCACCTCTTCGGCCGAGAGCACCGCCACGTCGGCGGGGAGCTTCGCGTTCAACGCCGCCACCAAACGGCGTGGCGAGATCCGCCCATCCGTTTGGAAGCTCACGACCTGGCCCTCGGCGTGGGCGCCGGCGTCGGTCCTCCCGGCCGCGTACACCTTGAGGTTCTGGCCGGTGATGGCTCGCAGCGCCTGCTTCAGCTCAGCTTCGACGGTGCGGCCCTTCGCCTGCTGCTGCCAGCCGGCAAAGTCGCTCCCGTCGTACTCCAGCACGACTTTGATATTTACTTGTTAACTTCGGCGATCTGTAGGGATTCCGCCTCCCCATCCGGCGCTTCGCGCCACCTTCCCCGCCAGCGGGGAAGTGACTTAATCAACTAGTTCGATGATTACCATTGGCGCCGCGTCGCCCAGGCGTGGGCCCTTGTGGATGATCCGCGTGTATCCGCCAGGCCGCTCGGCGAGGCGGGGAATGAGGTTCGAGAACAGCCGCTCCACCACCTCGGGCTTGGAGATCTCCTGGGCCACGGCCCGGCGCGCGTTGAGGTCCTGGCCTTTGGCCGTGGTGATCAGCCGCTCGACCCACCGCCTCATCTCCTTGGCCTTGGCCTCGGTGGTGGTGATGCGGCCGCTTTCGAGCAGCGACGTGCACAGGTTGCGCATCAGCGCCTTGCGCGAGTCGGTGTCTCGATTGAAGCGGCGGCCGCTTTTCTGATGTCGCATGAAGAGCTAGCCCCGGAGGACCGTGCCCATCTCTTCGGGCTTGATGAAGCCCTTCTCGACGAGCTTCTCCTTGATCTCGTCGAGCGACTTGCGCCCGAAGTTCCGCAGCGCGAGGAGCTCCTCCTCTCGCTTCTGGAGCAGCTGTCCGACCGTCTGGATCTCGTTCGCCTTGAGGCAGTTGAACGCCCGGACCGAGAGGTCGAGCTCCTCGATGGGCGTGTCCATGAGCCGGTTCTGGCTGCCCTTCTCGCCGCGCAGCTCCGCCTCGTGCTTCTCGATCGAGTCGCGGAACTTGACGAACAGGTTCAGGTGCTGCGTGAAGAGCTCGGCCGCGTGGCTGACTGCTTCCTCGGGCGACATGGTGCCGTCCGTCCA
>DATNML010000136.1:0-17923 GCA_035602315.1 Candidatus Dormiibacterota bacterium | reverse complement strand
CCGCGACCCCTTCGAGCGAAGCCCTGGGGGTGAGGGTAGGTGACCCTGCTTCAGGTGCTGGATGGTACCGGAAACGTAACCCGATGCGTATCGTGGCGTTGCCTTTGATTGTGAGAACGCTGCGCGGCGCCTCAGCACTTGGGGTGATGGCCCTGGTCCTGGCCGGCGCCTGCAGCCTGCCGGGCACGGCGAGGTCCACTTCACCAACGGCGAGCTCATCTCGCCCGAGCTCGCCCTCGGCCTCGCCTCCCTCGGCCTCCCCTTCGGGGACCCAGGCGCCAAACCCCTCCCCCGCCCCGGTGACAGCCCCCTACGGCGTTCTGGTGAGCGCCATGAGCAGCACCAACTACACCGTGAGCCTGGTCGGGATTGACGGCAGGGTCGTGGCCAGCGCGCAGACCACCGCACCCGGCAGCGTCAACTGCGCCAACGCGGCCGGGGCTCTGGTTTCGCTGCCCGTGAGCACGAGCAATTCCCGCGTCTACTACATGGACGCCCAGGGCGTCGTCCGCTTCCTCGCCCCTAATGGTGATGCCGGTCGCGCGACCAGCGTTCCGATCGGTCCCGCGCGACGCAGCATGTTCGCGGTCAGCCCCGATGATCAGCGCATCGCGGTGATCGTCGACGACTTCGACGCTACTGGTGCAGCGACCAAGTTGTACGTCGAAGACCTGAACGGCGGCGGCCATCACCTTGACCTGTTCAGCGAAACCGGCGCGTACACGCTGTGGCCGACAGGCTGGCATGGAACCGGCAACCTGGTGCTGTCGAAGGTTCCTTCCTGCACCCAGGGTGGGGGGCCTTTCTGCTGCGGTCCACAGGAGTTCCATGTGGTCGACCCGGCGACCGCGGTGCGCCGCTTCACCGTCGGAGACCCGACGTGCAAGCTCGCGGGGGCGCCCTCCCCGGCGGGTGTGGTTTGTGAGACAGACGTGCAGGCCAGCGTCCTCACCTGGACTGGGACCTCGACCCGCTCCTTCTCGATCCAGGGTCCGACGTTCGCCTACCTGTCGCCCAACGGCAGCCTGGTCGCGATCGTGGCGCTTGGCGGCGGCGACACCGTCATCCAGGAGACCAGCCGCACCCTGGCCGGGATGCAAGCGTGCGGATGGATCGATGACAACCACGTGCTTTCGGGTGGAGACGCTCAGCACCAACCCCGCGTAGGAGACGTCACGAACGGCAACGCCGTCGCGGTCGCCGCGCAAGGAGATTGCGCCGGCCGCCTGCCGGGCGGCCTGTAAGCCCGGCGAATCTCGTTTCATACCCGCATTCGAGCCATGCGGGGAACCTCGCGGCTTGAAACCCGCATCTCACAGTCCTATGCCAGGAACCGATCTCGAAATGAGGACGCTCTGGCTCCGCGACAATTAGGTCGGTGTCCGCCCAACCCCCTGTGCAACCGGGTCAGCTGTCGCCTGATGGCAGGTGGCGCTGGGATGGCGCGCAGTGGGTCGCCGCGACTTCAGGCACGCCCAGCGCACGGCGATCGAAGGTCTGGATCTGGTGGGTCGCCGGCGGATGCGCCCTGGTGCTCGTGCTGGCCGTGGTGGTTGGCGCCATTGGTATCACATCCCTCGTCAACTCGTTCCAGCACGGCGGGTTGACCTGCCTGCCGTCCGATTTCCCCAGCTATTCGGGGGCGACGGTGATCAACGAGCACACCTTCTACGGAACGGGAGTCGCACCCGGCGATACGCAGTCATGCCAAATGACACTGGATTCGAACGACAACGTGGCGACGGTCACGGCTTTCTATAACGAGAAGCTCGGCAGCGGCGACTGGAAGGTGGTCACATTCAATCAATCGACGGGGCAGATTCAGTTTCAACGAGCGTCGAGACCGCTAACGGTGGGGACCGTTGACTTGCTCGGTCGAGGTTCGGGCACCGAGATCAGGATCGATCTCAGCAGCTAGCGGCGCTTTTCGGCGACCTCGGTGGCGACCAAGGTCGCGAACGACTCCAGCGTCGAGTCGACCTGCGCGCCGGACCGGTCCCGGATGTTCACGTGCAAGGTCTCGGCCTCCCGCGCGCCGACGATGGCCATGTACGGCACCTTGCGCGTCTGGCCGTCACGAATCTTTCGCTGCATGCGTTCGGGCCGCGCGTCGACCTCGATCCTCAAGCGGAAAGATCGCAGCCGATCGGCCACTGTGCGGGCGTAGTCAAGCTGCGCGTCCGTGATCGGGATGACGATCACCTGCACCGGGTGCAGCCAGGTCGGGAATGCACCCGCGTAGCGCTCGATCAGGTAGCTGAACAGTCGCTCCATCGAGCCCGCAGCGCCACGGTGGACCATGATCGGCCGCTGCCGGGACCCGTCCTCCGCGACGTACTCGAGGTCAAATCGCTGCGGCAGCTGGAAGTCGACCTGGACCGTGGAGTTGGTGAACTCACGCCGGTGCGCATCCTTGACCTGGAAGTCGATCTTCGGTCCATAGAAGGCAGCCTCTCCAACGCCAAGCTGGTAGGTCTGGCCCATCGACTCAAGGGCCTCCATGAGCGCGGCCTGGGCCGACTGCCACTGTGACTCGTCACCGAGCCACTTCTCCTTGACGTCGTCGCGCGTCGAGATCCGATACGAGAAATCCTCAATACCCAGCACGTCTGAGAAGTAGAGCGACAGCTCGATCGCTCCCTTGACCTCGCCCATCAGCTGAACGGGCGTGCAGAAGATGTGCGCGTCGTTCAGCGCGAATGCGCGCACGCGGTTCATGCCGATCAACGTGCCGGACCGCTCATATCTCCAGTTGTTGCCGATCTCGGCAATCCGCATCGGCAGGTCGCGGTAGCTGCGCAGGTCCGACTGGTAGATGACGATGTGGTGAGGGCAGTTCACCGGGCGTAGTTCCAGCTCCTCGCCGTCCTCGAATTTCATCGGCGGGTACATGTACTCGGCATAGAGCTGGGCGTGGCCGCTCTGGCGGTAGAGATCGAGCCTCGCGACATCGGGAGTGCGCACGTGCAGATATCCACGTGACAGCTCCTCATCGACTATGAAGCGCTCGAGCTCGCGCCGGATGGTCGCCCCATCCGGAAGCCAGAGCGGGAGGCCGGGGCCGACCCTCTCGTCGACCATGAAGAGCTTCATCTCTTTCCCGATCTTCTTGTGGTCCCGCTTCTCGGCTTCTTCGAGGAACTTGAGGTAGTCGTCGAGCTGCTGCGGGGTCGGCCATGCGGTGCCATAGATGCGAGTCAGCTGGGGTTTCTTCTCGTCGCCGCGCCAGTACGCGCCGGCGACGCGGAGGAGCTTGAACGCCTTCAGGTCGCGCGTCGACTTCACGTGCGGGCCTCGGCAGAGGTCGAGGAAGTCACCAGTCCTGTAGACGCTCACCTCGTCGCCCTCGACCTTGTCGGCGATCAGCTCGAGCTTGTAATCCTGGCCGCGCTTGCGAAACTCCTCGATGGCTTGCTCGCGCGACAGCGTCTCCTGGACGAAGGGTCGGTTCTCGTTGACGATGCGCCGCATGCGCGACTCGATCGCGCCGAGATCCGACTCCGACACGGGCTTGGTGAACTGGAAGTCGTAATAGAAACCGTCCTGCACCGCGGGTCCGATGCCGTACTTCGCATCCGGGTAAAGCTCCATGACTGCGGCGGCAAGCAGGTGCGCAGTCGAGTGCCGCAGCGTCTGCAGTGGATCGTCGCTAGCCTCGTGATCGCCGTACTCGGTCATGGGGTCGTCCAGTATATGGACCGTTCTGAAAGGTCTTTGGCCGGTTCCACCTCCCCATCCGGCGCTTCGCGCCACCTTCCCCGCTAGCGGGGAAGTGACTGTCTGATGAATCCGACCGCCATCGTTGATGCTCTCGGCTATCCGGCCGCGGGGCTCGGCATCCTCATCGAAAGCGCGGGCGTGCCTTTTCCGGGCGAGGCGCTTTTGCTCGCCGCAGCAGCATGGGCGGCTGCGCGCCATCACTCGATCGTGCTGGTCATCCTCTTCGGTTTCCTCGGTGCGACCGGAGGGGCGGACATCGGCTACTACCTCGGCTACAAAGGCGGCCGGCCGTTCGTCGAGCGGTTCGGCAGCATCTTCCGCATTCGTCCGGAGCACATCGCCCGCTCGGAGCTTTTTTTCGCGCGGCACGGCGACCGCGCTGTGCTCCTGGCGAGGTTCGTGCTCGGTCTGCGCACGTGGGGCTCGATGCTCGCGGGCATGTCGCGCATGCCGTTCTGGCGCTTCCAGCTCTTCAGCGCCATCGGCGGCCTGGCATGGGCCGCCATCATCGGCGCGGCCGGGTACCTGCTGGGCAGCAACCTCGCCCTGCTCGAGTCGATCATCCGGGACATCGGGGTCGGTGGTCTGCTCGTGCTCGTTTTGGTCGCCGTCATTCTGTTCGTGGCTGGGCGCCGCCGGGCCTAGGCGTCCGGCCGGCCACGATGATCGCAACGCCGCCCCCGACCAGCAGGGCCCCAAGACCGCCGATGACGTGGGCGGTGCCGATGGTGTCGGACAGGGCGGCTGCGACCAGCACGGGCACTGCGGTTACTCCGTTGATGACCATGTAGAGGAGCGCGAAGATTCGCCCGCGGATCTCGTCGCTCGTCGATTCCATCAGGTACGTGATTGCCGGGATCATGATCGCCCCGAACTCGACGCCCAGCAGGAAGCTGAAGGCGGCGGCGGTGATCCGGTTGTGAACCTGGAGGTCGGGGAACTGCGCCATCGCCTGGGGCACGGCGGCCAGCGCCAGCATCGTCACCCCGTTGGCCACGAGGGAGCCGGCCAGGAGACGCGTCCGGTCGATGTTGCGAACGAACTGGCCCAGCAGCACGGCACTGAGGATGGCCCCTCCCGTGGCCGGGGCGAGGATGACGTACGTGTCCTGAGCGGCGATGCCGATGACTCTGCTCACGTAGGCAGGTGCCAGCGCGAAGAGCATGAAGAGCACCAGCACCGCGATGCTCACCTGGCCGAAAGCCAGCATCAGGCCGCGCGATGCGCGGAGCGCGTCGACGCCTTCCTTCAGGTCGACCAGCATGGAGTGAAATCGGTTCCGACTGTCCGCCACTGGAGGTTCGGTCGTCCGCTGCAGGTGCGGGATGTCCGAAGCGAAGATCAGAGTTCCGCCGATGACCAGCAGCACAACCGCGCACCAGTACGGCGCGTAGAGGTCGATCCTCGAGACCACCGGCGCCAGCGCCCCACCCACGACCAGCGTCAGCACCATCGTCAAAAGCGCCATTGAGTTGGCGGTGATGAGGGCCGAACGCGGGAGAATCGTGGGAATGACAGCGGCCTCGGCCGGCCCGAACAGCTGGCCCACGGCTGAAAAGATCAGCGTGATGACAAGCAGGTGCGCGAAGTCGCCCTTCAAACCGGGGACGAGCGCCGCCAGCGGGATGAGCGCCACGACGGCTGCGCGGCCGAAGTTGCACCACATCATGATTTGCTTGCGGTCCATGCGGTCTGCGATCACGCCGGCGGGTGGTGCGAACAGCACGGCTGGGACTGTGTACGTCAGGAGCGTGATGGCGACGGGGGTGCTTCCGCCCGAGATCTTGTACGCCAGGATGATCAGCGAGAAGAGCAGGAACTTGTCCGCGAGCTGAGCAGCGAGCTGCGCGAACCAGATGTTCCGGAATGCGGTGTGCCCGAGCACCGCCCGAAAGCCGCCGGCCCCCGGCGTCTCGAGCGGAAAACGGATCGGTTCTTCCACGTAGGCGCTAGAGGTTAGCCGCCGGGACTGCGGAAAACCTGATAAATCGCCTCCCACTCAGGCAGGCTGAGCGTCTGAGGCCGCCGCTGAGGATCGACGCCGAGCTTGCGAAGGCGCGCTCCGGCTTCGGTGCTGCCGAGGCCACTGATCCGGCCCAACGTCCCGCCGATCTGCTTCCGGCGGCCCTGGAAGACGGCCTCGACGAACCGGAAGAAGGCGGGGAGATCATCGACGCTGACGGCTGGACGCTCGCGCACGTCGAGCTGCACGAGGGCCGAGTCGACCCGCGGCGCCGGGGTGAAGGCCGACCTGGGGATGGTGAAAGCGGTCCTGGCCTCTGCGAAAACCTGCACGGCGACCGTGGCCAGGCTTGCGCCGGTCGACGCCGTCCAACGCTCCGCGACCTCCTTCTGCACCACGAGCGAGAGACGGCGTGGACGAGGCGGATCGTCGAGCAGTTTGCGGATCAATGCGCCGGTGAGGTTGTACGGGATGTTCCCCGCGACAATCTCTCGGCCGCGGGGGAAGGCCGACCGAAGGTTGTACCTCAGGATGTCCGTCCGCACCACCTCCACGTTCTCGAGTCCCGCCAGCGATTCGCGCAAGGCCGGGATGAGGCGGCCGTCCAGCTCGACCGCAACCACGCGCCGAGCACGTCTCGCGAACGCAATGGTCAGCGTGCCGACGCCGGCGCCCACCTCGAGCACCTCGTCCTCCGCCGAGAGCCCGGCTTGGTCGGCGATGGCGTCCCGCAACGCCGGATCGATGAGGAAATTCTGCCCGAGTGAATGTTTGAGCTCGATCCTATGACGGCGCAGCAGCTGGTCGAGCCAATGGGCGTCGGCCGGGTCGATCACTTCATCTTGGGAAACAGCGCGTAGGCGTTCGAATTCTCTAGTTCGGCAAGCTCATCCAGGGTCGTGCCGCGAAGCTCGGCTACAACCTCTGCCGTGTCCAGCAGGTATTCGGGGCGATTGGGCACTCCCATTCGCTTCTGAGCATTTCCGTACGGCGAGTCGGTCTCGAGCAGCAATCGATCGGCCGGGCAGCGCTTCACGACCTCGCGCAGCGCGGCACGGCTCGGCCTCGTGATCAGACCGGCGAAGGACAGGTAGAACCCGAGGTCCAGGTAACGTTCAGCCCAGTCCCATTCGAGCGCGAAGTAATGCATGACGCCCCGCAGCCCTCTATGCCTGGAGATCGCATCGGCGACCTCGGCGTCGGCTCCACGGTTGTGGACCGAAACGGGTAGATCGAGCTCGAGCGCGAGGGTGAACATCTCGTCGAGCCGGTCACGCTGCAATCCGTGGTCGGGACCGCCGACGTGCTCGAAGTCGAGGCCGATCTCCCCGATGGCCACCACCATCTGGTCCGCTGCGAGCTCCCTGAGCGTGTCGACGTCGGGCGCGGACGGCTCCAAGGGGTAGTGCCCCACGCCCGCCCACACCTCCTGGAAGCGGTTGGCCAGCGAGACGGCGCCACGGCTTCGTTCCAGGTCGGTGCCCATAGCGATCATTCGCGTCACGCCGGCGCTGACCGCGCGCTCGACCACTCCGTTCGGCTCGCCCAGCTCCTCGAGGTGGAGATGCGTGTCTACGAAGATGCGATCTGCTCCTCTTCGACCACGTCGTCCAGCCGCTTGAAGAGCGCCTCGGGAACCGGCAGCTTGCGGCCGGGCGGAAGCTCTGAGGGCCGCCACCGGTCGTCGCTTGCGTAATCGCCGGTGATCACTGTGTGCAAAACACCGTCCTCGGCAAACTCTCGCACGTCGGGTTGGGGTGCGATGACGTCGTCGTAGCCAAGCATGCGGTGCAGCCGCTGAGAAGAGAAAGGAAGGAACGGGGCAAACATCGTCTTCAGGTTGTCGACGCACCGGAGCGCGACGTACAGCACGGTGCCGGCCCTCGAGCGGTCCGTTTTGATCACATGCCATGGCTGTTCGGTTCCGAGGTAAACGTTGACCTTCGCCGCCATCGCCATGGCGTACTTGAGAGCCAGCTGGAATCTCGCCTGGTCGAGCTGCAGAGCAACATGGTCGAGCGCGTCCTCCAACTCTTTGATCAACGCCTTGTCGGCATCGGTGACCTTTTCCGGTTCGGGCACCGCGCCGAAGTTGCGCTGCGCGTTGACCAGGGTGCGATGGACCAGGTTGCCCCACGTTGCAACGAGCTCGTCGTTGTTGCGGCGGACGAACTCCGGCCAAGTGAAATCGGTGTCCTGGTTCTCCGGGCCAGCAATCATCAAGTAGTAGCGCAGGGCGTCGGCGTCGTACTGCTCGAGGAAATCGCGGACGTAGATCACCTGTCCCCGACTCGTCGAGAACTTCTTGCCCCCCATGTTGAGGAACTCGCTGGCGACGATGTCATCCGGCAGCTCCAGTTCGCCGGCGCCCATCAGGATCGCCGGCCACAGCACGGTATGAAACGTGATGTTGTCCTTGCCCATCACGTAGTAATGCCAGGCGTCGGGGTTCTGCCACCAATCCTTCCACGCGTCCGGCTCACCGCGCTCTGCCGCCCACTCGATGGACGCCGACAGGTACCCGATCACGGCGTCGAACCAGACGTAGATCTTCTTGCTCGGGTTGTCTTCCCAACCTGGCAGCGGCACAGGCACGCCCCAATCGAGATCGCGCGTGATGGCGCGCGGTTTCAGGTTGTGGACGAACTCGAGAGAGTACTTCCGTACGTTGGGCCGCCAGTTGTCGTGGCTCTCGATCCACTGCTTCAGCTGTTCTCCGAACGCGGGCAGGTCGAAGAAGAAGTGCTCCGTCTCGCGAAATTCGACTGCAGCATCGCTTCCGCGCTGATGCGGCTCGATCAGGTCGATCGGATCGAGCTGGTTGCCGCAGTTGTCGCACTGGTCGCCGCGCGCTCCGGTGAATCCGCAGATCGGGCATGTGCCCTCGATGTATCGATCCGGCAGCGTGCGCCCGCTCGCCGGGTCGAAAGCGCCCATCTGGGTCTTCTTGACGAGGTAGCCCTTCTCGTAGAGCTTGAGGAACAGGTCCTGCGTGACGCGGTAGTGATTCGCAGTTGTCGTGCGAGTGAAGATGTCGTAGGTCATCCCGAGGCGGCGTAGGTCCTCGACGATCAGCGCGTTGTTGCGGTCGGCGAACTCTCGTGGCGGGACTCCTGCCTTGTCGGCCTCGTACGTGATCGGAGTGCCGTGCTCGTCCGTTCCACTCGCCATCAGCACGCGTGAGCCGCGAAGCCGCTCAAAGCGGGCGAGCACGTCGGCGGGCACCGCAAAGCCGGCCACGTGGCCGATGTGGCGAGGGCCGTTGGCATAAGGCCATGCCGGCGCGACGAGGACGGTTCTTCTTTGCTCAGGCACCTGGTGGACAGTATCAGCCAGCCCGCGACCTGATCTCATCGGCTCGGGACGCCGATGCGTGCGTTAGGGGGCCCGGCGCTTGTCGCTGCCCCCGCGACCACGACGCGGGGACCCCAAACGAATGCGCTCCTCCTCGCGCCACCCCTGCCTTCGCCTCGGCGCCCCGACCGGCGACCTACGGTCGCCTGCCGCGAGCTCAGGCCGCTGGTGGCCGATCCTGCCCACTGATGACAAGCGTAAACTCGCCGCGCGTTCGATCACCGAGTGCCGCCAGGACCTCCGACGCGGTCCCGCGCACCAGCTCTTCGTGGATCTTCGTCAGCTCACGCGCGATGGTGAGCTCACGGTCGGGCATGACCTCGGCGATGATCGCCAGCGATTTCTTGATCCGATATGGCGACTCGAAAGCGACGGCCGGCCGTGCGTCCTGAGCCAGCGTTGCGAGCAGTCGCCGCATCTCGCCCGGCTTGCGTGGCAGGTAGCCGAGGAACGTGAAACCAGGGCCACTGTAGCCGGCGGCCGACAGGGCGGCAGTCACCGAGCTTGGCCCCGGAACCGGGACCACGGTGTGTCCCGCGGCCCACGCGGCCGTCACCAGCGCTTGCCCGGGATCCGAAACCGTCGGAGTGCCGGCGTCGCTGACCAGCGCGACATCGTGCAGATCGAGCTCCGCCATGACCCGGGGCAGACCGCGCCGCTCCACCGGAGCGCGATAGCTGATCAGCCGCTTGCTGATTCCGTGTCGGGCGAGGAGCCTTGCCGTGACGCGTGTGTCCTCGGCAGCGATCGCGCCCACCTCGCCGAGTATTCGCAACGCACGCGCGCTCACGTCCTCGAGATTGCCGATCGGGGTCCCGACCACGAACAGCCGGCTCAATCCCTCCCCAACCAGTCACCAACCTTGTCCGCGATCTCTGAGCTGGGACCGACAAAGCGTGACGCGGGCGGCAGCACGTCGAGGAACGCTTTCCCGTAGTCACGGCCGAGGATGCGATTGTCGAGGATCACCACGGCGCCGCGATCGGTCGAGCGCCTGATCAGGCGGCCGAACCCCTGCTTCAGTCGCAGCGCTGCCTGCGGCAGAGCGAGCTGCGCAAATCCGTCGCGCACCTGCTCCGCACGCGCGGCATATACCGGCTCCGTCGGCACCGGGAACGGAAGCCGGACCATGATCACGCAGCTCAGCCGCTCACCGGGCACGTCGATGCCTTCCCAGAAGCTCGCGGTGCCGAGCAGCAGCGGACGCTCGGCCTCTTCGAACGCCTTCAAGAGCTGGCGCCGCTGACCGTCGATGCCCTGGCCGAGGATCAGCACCTCGTCGAGGTCGATCCGGTGCTTCAACGCAGCGTGAACATCGCGCAGCTGGCGATGCGATGTGAAGAGCACGAGCGTGCGGCCCCCGACCCGGCGCGCCACGGACGCGACGACCTCCGTGACCTCCTGGTCGAACGTCTCCTGCTCCGGCGAGGAAAAGTCCGTGGGCAGGCAAACCAGCGCTTGGTGGAGGAAGTCGAATGGCGACGGAAGGATCAGCTCCTCGATTCCCGGACCAAGGCCCACCCGCGAGCTGAAGTAGTCGAAGTTTCCGCCCACCGCAAGCGTCGCCGACGTGAAGACGGTTGAGCGTCGCTCGGCGTACACGCGATCGCGCAGCAGCGAGCCGACGTTGATCGGCGCCGCGCGAAGCACGAAGTTGTCGGTCCGCGCGAGCAGCGTGAACCAGTAGACGCGATTCGGGTCGGGCGTAAGCAGCGCCTCGTCGAGCACTGAGGTCGCCGCGGCGAGGCGGCCCCTGATGATCTCTAGCTCGCGGATGCCCTGGTCCGGCTCGGAGCCGCCGAGCCAGTCACGAACGCCGGCGACCGCGCGGCGCAGCCCAGCGTCGAGGGCGGAAAGTGCTGTCACCGCGTTCTCGCCGGCGATGTTCACCTGCGCCCAGCCCGCGTCTTCGCGGAGGACCGGGGTAAGGCGAAGCGAGTCGTCCCTGCGCTCGAGGTCGCCCAGCCGGGCGCCGACCCAATTCGCGGCGCCCTGGAAAAGCTCTTGTACGCGCTCACCCGCACTGAGGCTCAGCGGAATCGCCAGCCCGAAGGCTTCGTCCGCCGCACCCAGGTGCGGCTGGCGCTGGAGCTCGGACAGCAAACCGGACGGAGCCTCCCCGGCCTTGGCCAGCCGTTCCAGGAGCGCGAGCAGACCTGGGCCGTCCACCTCCTGGCGCAGCCCACGCGTCGCGGCTTCCTCGAGGTGATGGGCTTCGTCGACCACGAGGTGGTCGAAGTCTGGAAGCAGCCCGCCCCCCACCTCTGCGTCGGCCAGCAGCAGCGCGTGATTGACGACGACCAGGTCAGCGGCCTCCGCCTCCGCACGGGCGCGGTGCACGTAGCAATCCTCTTTCGTGCAGTGAATCCCGACGCAGTCGAGCGGATCGGAGGCGATGTTCGCCCAGAGGACCTCTTCCCGACCGTGTAGGCGCAGCTCTGAGCGGTCGCCACTTTCAGTCGAATGCAGCCAGATCAGGATCTTGAGCTTGAACCTCAGCTCCTCGGAGTCTCTGCAAGGCTCGGCCAGGAACCGTCGCCAGCGCCGCAGAGAGACGTAGTTGGACCGGCCTTTGAGCAGGACGGCCTTGAAGTCCCATGGCAGCCACGCGCGCAGTCCTGGCAGATCTTTGCCCATCAGCTGCTCCTGCAGCGTGTGCGTGTTGGTCGAGACGACGACCCGCTCGCCATGGCGCACCGAGCGAGCGATCGACGGCACGAGGTAGGCCAGGCTCTTGCCCGTCCCTGTGCCCGCCTCGACGACCAGGATGCCGCCCCTGGCCTGGATCTGCGCGACAGCGAGCAGCATCTGGAGCTGCGGCTCGCGGTGCTCGTAGTCCGGAAGGACGCCGGCCAGCGGTCCTTCTGGGCCCAGGAGGGCGACCATGAGCGCGGGATCGTCCGGGGGCGCGTCGCCAGACCTGCGGTGGATGGAATCGACCACCTCCGTGGAAGCCGGCCCAGGGTCGGGATTGGGCGCGATCAAAGCTTCGGCGAAGAACCGCGCGATCGACCACTCGTAGGGCGCCACGAGGGCGAGCATCGATTCTTTCAAGGCCTCGTCGAGCGCAGCGGCCTCGTCACGCAACCGCAGCAGCAGCTGGCGCGTGGCATCCGCGTCGTCCAGCGCTCGATGCGGTCGCGGCTGTGTAAAGCCCATCTCCACCGCAAGGAGCGGAAGGCTGTGGCTCGGCGCGGCAGGCAGAAGGATGCGAGCAACGTCCAGGGTGTCGAGGATCTCGGTCGAGGGATCCCAGAAACCCGCGGCGGCCAGGAAGTCCACGTCGAGCCGAGCGCCGTGTCCGACCGGCTGCCGGCCATGGAGGAAGTCCGCCAGCTCGCGGAGCGCCGACTCCTCGCTCGCCGCCCCACGAAGCTCCTCTTGTCTGATTCCAGTCAGTCGGAGAACCATCTCGGGGACTGCGCGGCCGGGATCGACCAGGCGTTCGAGGGTCGTCGTGACGTGGTCGGGGGTGAAGGCCACCGCGCCGATCTCGATGACTCGATCTCGAGCCGGATCCAGGCCGGTGGTCTCGAGGTCGAGGGCTGCGTATTCCGGCACCGCCACCGAATCTTACGTACGAGAGCGATGTAGGAGGTTTCGAAGGGTGGTCTTAAGCCGGGTGTTAAGCCATGCGGCGGTTGCTATATTTGCGCCCGATGCAAACCGGGGCGATCGAGGCACCTAAGCGGCTGGAGGACCTTCACGTACGCCGTGACCTCGTCGCGAGCCTTCTCCTGCGCACGATTGCGTTCGCCGACCAGCTGAGTGGAGCCGCGATCGAGACGCGGCTAGGACTGCCCTTCGAGACACTCCAGCCGATCATCGAAGAGTTCCAGAAGTCTCAGCTCATGGACACGATGGGCTTCTCCAATGACCCCGGCGTCGAGGGCCGTCCGATCCCGGTCCGCATGAACTATGTGGTTTCGAGCGCCGGCCGGCAGCGCGCCTCCGAGATGTCCGCGGTTCAAACGCGATACCTGGGGCCGTGTCCGATCAACTTCGACGACTACCTCGGCCTGGTCCGCTCGCAGGTGACAGGCAAGGCGAACGTCACCGACGCGCTCTTAAAGAAGGCGCTCGGGACGCTCGAGCTCGAGCAGCACGTGATCGACCAGATCGGCGGCGCGATGGTCTCCCGCGCGTCGCTGTTCATATTCGGCGCCCCTGGAAACGGCAAGAGCACGATCACCGAGCGCATGGCGTTGTTGATGGGTGCGCCGATCGAGATTCCGCATGCCGTCGCTGTCGGCGACGAGATCATCCGCGTGATCGACCCCGTTTATCACAAGATCGCCGAAGGCGAGCAGCCGATCGATCGCCGGCTGGTCAAGGTCGAGCGACCTGTGGTGGTTGCGGGCGGAGAGCTCAAGCTTCAGCAGCTGGACCTCACCTACGACGCGTCCAACCGGTACTACGAGGCGCCCCTGCAGTGGAAGGCGAACGCCGGCGTGTTCGTGATCGACGACTTCGGCCGCCAGGAAGTGCCGCCGATGCGGCTCCTCAACCGGTTCATCGTTCCGATGGAGAAGAAGGTCGACTACCTGGACCTGTCGGCGTCCGGCCGCAAGATCGAGCTTCCGTTCCTGTGCCAGGTCGTGTTCTCGACCAACCTCTCGCCGACCGAGCTGGTCGACGAGGCCTTCCTCCGACGCATGGCCTACAAGATCGGGGTCGGCAACCCGTCGCCGGAGTCCTTCGGCCGCATCCTCCGGTACGAGTGCGACCGTCAGGGCGTGCAGTTCGACGAGAAGGCGATCGGGTACCTGCTCAACAACCTCTACGGGAAGAAGCCGCTTCGGGGCTCGCACCCACGAGCCCTGATCGCGCGGCTCGTCGACCTCGCCAACTACCGGCAGGAACCGCCGCGGCTGACGCCACAGACGCTGAAGGAGGCGTTCGACGCCTGCTTCAACCCCGCGCTGGGCAGCCTCACCGAGGACGACTGGGCCCGACCCGCTATCGGCTAAGTACAGGACCCGCCTCCCCACCCGGGCCTTTGGCCCGTCCTCCCCACGAGTGGGGAGGTGACTGTTTAGAGCGGCTTCGTTACTCCGGCCAGGCGGTGGCGGAGCGAGTCCAGGTCGCTGAACACTCCGCGCTGGTCGGGCGGAAGCAGCTCGGCGATGGCGAGCATGATCGCGTCCGAAGCCTCTTCGTGGGTAACCCGCGTGCCGTCGGAGCGTTTCTGCAGCACGAGGAACGGCTTGCCGAAAGTGATGGTGACCTTCGTCCGGCGCGGCCACCAAGCGCCCTTGGGCAAGCATTCGCGCGTCCCCGTGAGAGCGACCGGCAGGACAGGGCATCCTGCCTTCTGCGCGAGGAAGCCGGCACCAGGCTCCGGGCTCGCGAGAACGCCTGACTCGACGCGTGTTCCCTCGGGATAGATGATCAGCGCCTGCCCGGCCTTGAGCAGGTCGAACGAGCGCTTCAGCGCAGTCCGGTCCGCGGTGTGCCGCACGACGGGAAAGGCGTGGTAGCTGCGATAGATGAAAGCCATGAGTGGCTTCCGGAAGAATTCGGACTTCGCCATGCTCCACGTATCGCCGCGCGGAACGAAGGCCGGCACCAATGGCGGATCGAGCGTAGCCGAATGATTGGGGCAGATGAGCAGCCCGCCGCTGCGTGGGATGTTCTCGACCCCGACCACCTTGAAAAGGCCGACCAGGTAGACCCGCGTCATCGTGCGCATGAGCGCGCGCATCAATTCGTAGATCAAGGCCGCGACTTGATGTGCTGCACGATCCGGCCCACCACCTGTTCGAGATCGAGGTGGTCGGTATCGATCACCACGGCGTCGGAAGCCGGTCGCAGCGGAGCCACCACGCGCTGGCTGTCGACGCGGTCGCGCTCCTGAACCTCATTGCGCATCGCCTCGGGATCCACACGCTCACCCCGTCGCTCGAACTGAAGCGCTCGGCGCCGGACCTTCTCGTCGAGGCTCGCGACGAGGAAGAACTTGTAGTCGGCGTCCGGAAACACGACGGTGCCGATGTCGCGCCCTGCCATCACGACTCCGCCCTTTCCCATCTCGCGCTGCTGTGCGACCAGTGCCTGCCGCACGCCCGGAATCGCAGAGATCAACGGCAGCGACTCGGCGTAGTCGGCATCGTAGATACCGTCGGTGAGCTCGACACCGCCCGCCCAGACCCTCTCGCCGTCAATCCTTATGTCGGTGGTCTGCGCCAGCCGCGTCACCGCATCCGAATCGTGCGGATCGATACCGCGCTCCGCCGCGAGCCTGGTAATCGCGCGATACATCAGGCCACTGTCCACGAACGGAAGGCCGAGCGCCTCAGCGACGCGCCGGCCGACGGCCGACTTGCCGGAGGCTACACCGCCGTCGATGGCGACGATCACGACGAATTCTTCTCGACGCTGCGGCGGACGGCTGTGATCTCAGCCTCACCCAAAACGCGCCAGCCACCGACCTTCAAGCGTCCAAGCTTCAACGGGCCGAAGCCCACGCGCCGGAGCGACTGCACCTTGTGTCCGACCGCATGCAGCATGCGGCGAACCTGGCGGTGCCGGCCCTCGCGGATCACGATCCGAAGCTCAGCGATGCCCGAGTCGCGACTCCCAGGTGTGATGCGAAGCACATCCACCTCGGCGGGCGCGGTCACTCCATCGTCGAGCGTGACACCCGTGCGCAAGCTCTCTAGGTCCTGCGCATTCGGGTTGCCGGTGACGTTGGCGACGTATTCCTTCGCCACTTTGTAGCGCGGGTGAGTGAGGCGGAACGCGAGGTCGCCATCGTCGGTCAGCAGCATTAGGCCTGTGCTGTCAGCATCCAGGCGGCCGACCGGGAACAGGCGGTGGCCCGCCATGCCTTCTTCACCCACGATGTCGAGCACGGTGGTCCTCGACGACTCATCTTTGGCGGTGGTGATGACGCCCAGCGGTTTGTTCAACATGAGGTACCGGTGCCGCGTCACAGGCTTGACGGCCCGGCCATCCACGGTGACGCGGTCAATATCAGGGTCGATGAGAAGGCCGGAGGCTGGTGGACGTTCTCCGTTGACGCGCACCACGCCGGAAGCGATCAGCTCATCGGCGGCGCGCCGGCTGGCCACGCCGGATCGCGCGAGGAAGCGATTCAGGCGTTCTTGGTTCGGGCTCGTTCGCTCGATGGTGCACTCGCTTCGAGTCGCGGCGTGGGCAGGTGATCGAGCGACTCGAGACCCATCACCTGCAGGAATCGCATCGTCGTGCCGTAAAGCTTCGGCTGGCCCGGCCCGGGTCCGCGCCCGACTTCCGTGATCAGATCCCGCAGCTCCAGGTTCGTGAGGACGCTTTCGCAGTTGACCCCTCGGACCTCTTCGACCTTCGAGCGCGCGACGGGCTGCTGGTAAGCCACGATGGCGAGCGTCTCGTATGCGGCGGGCGAGAGCCGGCCAGAGACCTCCGGGCGCAGCGCGCGCCGCACCGCGCCCGCGTACTGAGGCCGCGTCGCCAGGTGGATGTCGTCGTGATGCCTCATCACCATCACCCCGCGCCCATCGAGGGCTACCCGCAGTTCCTCAAGTGCCTGCTCGACGGCGGTCTTATCACTGTCCGTCGCCTGCTGCAGCTCGCGCAGCTTGAGGGGGCGGTTCGAGCTGAAGAGGATCGCTTCCAATGCCGCTGAGATCTCACTCACCTGCCGGCGCCCTCGCCTCAACGTGGATCGGGCCGAATCGCTCCTTTTGGCGCACGCTCACCAGCGACCTCCGCAGCAGCTCGAGCACAGCGATGAACGTAACGACGGCTTCGAGGCGGTCTTCAGACTCAAGGATCAGCTCCACGAGCTCGATGGGTCCATGCCGCAGCCGGTCGGTGATGAGGTCGAGCTTCTCCTGGAGCGTCCACGTGCGACCAGTGACGACCAGCGGACGCGGCGGGATACGGGCGAGGATGCTGTTGAAAGCCATGAGCAGGAGCCCGACCTCCAACGGCTCCTCCTGTCCGCCGGCCTCGACTGGGCGCGCCGGCGGTGGAAAGGCGAAGGAGTCGTTCTCCGTTCGCTCCATCAGCTGACCGGCCATCTCCTTGTAAGCGCGGTACTCCTCGAGTCGCTGACGGACCTCCTCTTCCCATCCGAGGAGGTCGGTCTCCTCCTCGGACGGCGGCTCGCCGGGGAGCAGTCGGATGGACTTCAGCAGCAGGAGACGCGCGGCGATCCACAGGAACTCGGCCATCTCGTGCGGGTCCGCGACCTCGCGCGCAGCGATCTCCAGCAGGTACGCGTCGGTCACCCTCGCCAGCGACACCTGGAAGATGTCGAGCTCCTCGCGCTCGACGAGCGCCAGGAGAAGCTCGAGCGGCCCTTCGAATACTGGCGTCTTGACGCCGAGGCGTGGGCCAGCGACCGGTGGTTCCACGAGTGGTAAGGATAGGGGTCAAGGCGATTTAGACAAATGGGGCGAGTAGGCCGGATTCATTCCGGCCGTCCCTAGCGTGCATGCATGGCTCCAGGCATGGCGAGGAGTAACCATTTCGAAAATCCGATCCCGGGAAGATGAGCAGCCCCGTCGGCCCAGCCGACCGGGCGGTGCGATCAGTTAGTCCCATCCTGCACGCGCCTGGCGCGCAGAAGGAACAGTCCGGTTCCTTCTCACACTTCTATCTCAGGTTCACCTGGTGGAACTTCTCGACCCGGGCCATCGCGCGCCAGCGGCGCATCAGCGCGGCCGGGCTTCGCGTTTGGCTGGCGTGCGCCAGGCGCGCCTCGATCTTCTTGCTGATCACGTCGCTCACGTCGATCTCGAGCGTCGGCTGCAGACCGGCAAAGCACCAGGCCTCTGCGGTTTCGTGCGGAGGCCCGGCCTTCGGAAAGGTGAGGGGATCTCGGGCGCTCGGCCAGGCTGCGTCCAGGGCGACGCGCCCGACGATGCGGTGGTCCGGGTG
>DATNML010000135.1:0-3121 GCA_035602315.1 Candidatus Dormiibacterota bacterium | reverse complement strand
TGGCGATTCATCAACGTGGACTCCGGCGGCAACGAGTACGGGTTCCACGGCGTCTATCACCTGATTGATGCGCCCAATCGCGTGGTGCAGACCTTCGAGTTTGAAGGCGTGCCTGGACACGTCGCACTCGAGACGATGACGCTGGAGGACCAAGGGGGCAAAACCAGGATGGTGCAGCAATCCGTCTTCCAGTCGGTCGAAGATCGCGACGGCATGGTGCAGTCCGGCATGCAGAAGGGGGCGACCGAAACCAACGACCGGCTGGCTGAGCTCCTCGTGGAGCTGTCGAAGGAGAAGCGCAGCCACTAACGACACGCCGACCAACTAGCGGGCTGTTATCCCGGTTGTCGCGCCTGGTCTCTTGGGCGCTTGGGCGCTCTCATCAGGTGGTAGGAACACGTGGTCGGTTCTCGACATCGTCGCAGCGATCCCGAAGAATGCGTTTGTGATGGTCGGGCGTGCCCGCTTGGAAACAGAGCGCCTTTGGCTCAAGCCCGTTTCAAGCGCCCATGCCGAGGCGCTCCACCAGGCGATCCTCGACTCACGTCCAGAGCTGCTGCCATGGATGCCGTGGGCGCGCGAGCCCAGCCTGGACGGCGGCCGCGAGGCGGCCGCGCGCAGCGAGGACGCGTGGCGAGAGGACCGTGAGTTTCATTTCGTGGCGGTCGAACGCAGCAGCGGGGCGATTCTGGGCGTGGTCGGGCTGAACCGCGAGGGTGGGTCGGCGGCGGAGCTGCACTACTGGATCCGGTCGGACCACATCGGGATCGGGCTTGCCACGGAGGCGTGTCGCGCGCTGATCGAATGGGCCCCCGTAGCGCTGGGTGTGCGTCGCCTCACTCTGTGGGCGGGTCGGGACAATCACCCGAGCCGCCGGGTGGCGGCAAAGTTGGGCTTCGTGCATGTCGGGGCGCTTGGTTGGCGGCCGGAGGGTGGCTTCGGGACGTTCGAGGCCGAAAGCTATGAGCTGGACCTACCCTAGCCACCTGCCACCGTAGTGATAGTGCGTTCGGAGATCCGGAGTGCTCGAAACGTGGCCGAGGACCGCTGGATCTGACCGGCGCAGTTAGCGTCGGAGATGTAGCTCAACCGATATGCGCATCGCGAGCCATGGTGCTCGTTGCTCAGACACACCCATTCGCTCATGGCAGGGAGTGTTACCAATCAGCCGAAGTAGGTGTAACCCGTCAGCCGAAGGTGTGTAACCCATCAGCCGAAGGCCTCTCGTGACCCATCAGCCGAACTTGCACAGGACATTGGTGCTCGCGCAGGGAATCGAACCCTGAACCTTGGGATTAAGAGTCCCCTGCTCTGCCAGTTGAGCTACGCGAGCACATCGTGACGTGGGCCGACTGTCGATTCTAAGGAACCACGGCCGTTAACAACCTGGGTTCCAGCCGCGCAGCCCCAACCGTAACTTGTCGGGCATGCCTGCGCGGATTCCACTCGACGTCGACCTGGAAGATCGGCTGCTGTACGGCCTCACTCCGACCCGACTGGCTTACCTAGTTGTCGCGCTGCTCGCGGGATTCGCACTCTGGTCGTCGCCATGGGCACCGTTGCCGGTGCGTGCAAGTGCCGCTCTGTTGGTTATTGGCGTGGGGGCCGCTGTGTCATGGGGAGGGTGGCGGGGCAGGCCCGCCGATGTCTGGCTCGTCGACATCGCTCTGTTCGCGGTTAGGACGCGTCGTGTGAAATGGAACGTTCGGTGGCCCGTCCTGCTTCAGCGAGCGGAGGCGCTTATCGACCCGGCGTGAGCTCGGACCTGAACCTGGGATTACTACGAGTCGTCCCTCGCGCGCCGGCAGTGCTCTGGGCACGAGCGTGTGAGATGGCTGTGATCAAGACCGGCCCGCTTGGTTTTGCGGGTGCGGCCGACGACGACCGCATGCGCTACCTCAACTCGTTTCGTCGCCTGCTTGACGGCCTGGACGGCCCGCTGCAAGTCGTCATCGAAGTCACCCCTGGTTCCGGCACCGTCACCGCAACCCACGTTACGCCGGTCGATTTCGATGAAATGCGTCCCGCCGACATGTCCTTCGTCGACGAGGTCTCGCAATCACCATCGGCGCATCGATTCGAGACGTCCCTAACCACGCGGCAAGCGCAGGTCAAACGACTGGAACCGGCGCTGCGCGAAATCGGTGTGTCGTTTGAGCTGCTCCCACCCACCATCGATCTCGGCGTCGGCAAAGAGCTCGCGCACCGCTACCTGCATTCGGGCGGGCACAGCCGCACGTGGTACGTGGAGCGCCTGCCTGGAACGGAGCTGGAGGCGGGCTGGCTTTACCGGCTGCTGCCGCCCGGACTCAGGCTGACGCTTTCATGGCACGCCACCCCTTTGCCAGTCGCATGGATCGTCGACTACTTACAGCGCCAGCTGATCAACATGCGGGCCACGCGCCTTCTCGAGCACGACGTCGGGTCGGCCGACCCGATACTGGCCGGCGCGGTCCCGAATGCCGAGGACCTTCAGCGGCGCCTCGCATCAAGCCAGGACAAGGCTTTCCATGTCGCTCTGTACATCACGCTGACATCGCCGACTCGAGACGAGCTCGAGGCCGGCTCGATCAAAGTCGAGGCTGCCGCGCGCGCGATCCTCTGCCAGCTCCAGCCCTCCACCTTCCGGATGTTCGACGGCTACCTCGCCACGCAGCCAGTCGGCGTCGATCGCCTCGAACGCAAGCGAGTCCTGGACACGAGCGCGCTTACCACATTTTTTCCGTGGCTCGAACCCGACCTCCAGCAGCCAGGCGGGTTGGCGGTCGGGCGCAATCTCGCAACAGGAACCCCCGTGCTCGTCAACCCCTTTGACCAGCAGCTCTACACCAACGCGAACATCGGCGTCTTCGGCCATTCGGGCGCCGGCAAAACGTATTTGCTTTCGACGCTCGCGCTGGGCGCTCTGGGTCGAGGAGTCCAGGTCTTCGTCATCGACCCGGAGCACGAATACGGAGGTCTCGCGCAACAGCTGGGTGGTGTGGATGTCGAGCTCGCCCTTGGGTCCGGACATTCGCTCAACGTGCTCGACCTCCGCCCATCCGACCGCCGCGACGAAGCATGGCTGGGCCCGGCCGCGGCCGACGCCGTGGACCTGTGTTCGACCATCTGCGGCGGGCTG
>DATNML010000134.1:0-11275 GCA_035602315.1 Candidatus Dormiibacterota bacterium | reverse complement strand
TGATGGTGATCACGCTCATCCGCGTGATTTCGGCCCGGGTTCGGACGATCGCAAGACGTCCCGACGGCATGCGGCGCCTGCGTCTATGGACGCGGGCCCTCACGATCCTCCTGGGGATGGGCCAGGCGTATGGATGGACAGTCCTGTACGAAGTGAACAACGTCCTCCCGCCCATGGACTGGTTCGCGCGGCTGGTGATCGCCCTCGAGCTGACCGGCGCCACGATGGTCCTTGTTTTTCTCGGCGACGTTATGGACGACTTCGGGCTGGGATTCGGCAATGGCGCCATCCTCATCTATGCCCTGGGTGCACTCGCCGGCGAAGTGCACCGGATGGCCGCTTTCGCCGCTTCATCGCCCTCTCTCGAAGCCCTTTATCGGCCTTTGGGAGTGTGGGTGATTTTCTCGATCGGTGTGGTCGCCGCGACGGTGGCCGTTCTACTCGCGGTGCGCCGCATAGCGCCGATCGAAGGCAAGAAGTCGCGTGCGGTGAAACCAGTCGAGCTGAGGATGTTGCTGTCAGGAGTGCTGCGGCCGTCGCTCTTCGCCACAGCCGTTTTGTTTGTTCCGGTGATCTTCGGCAACTATTTCGGGCGTTCAAGTCCGGGCGCAGTCGCGTGGATCGCGAACCATGTGACCGCATATGGAGCGAACCCGTGGACGGATGCCGCCTACACCCTTGTCGACGCCTGCCTCGTGCTCGGATTCACCTACTTCGTCGTCGCCTGCGATTTCAGCGATGCACCGCGAGAGCTCCGAGGTCTTATCAACCGCCTCACCTTTATCGGGGGCAGCTTTCTAGCGTTGACCGTGGTCGTCCTGCCCGTCCTAGAGTGGAACGTATCGATGGCCGCCGGACATGGGATCGGAATGAGCGGCTTCGATGCCGTACTGGTGACGACGATGATCATTTTCATAGTTCGCAGCCTCGAGCAGTCTCGCAAGCTGGTCGCCGGCCCACCGGTGCTGATGAGCCAGGTACCTTGAATCAAATTACCCGCGGGAAGGCACTCGCGGCTCTGGAGTGGGCCGCAAACCCGCGGGAGCTGGGCGGGCTCAGGAGGCCAAATCCCGCCGGACTACATCCCAAGCATCGCGCGGGCGCGGAGGGCGATCGATATCGCCACCCGCGTCTCGGGGTCGTCGAGCTGCAGGCCGGTGAGCGACTGGATGCGCTCGACTCGATACGACATCGAGTTGATGTGGATGCCCAGCTGGCGGGAGGCCGCACGCCGCACCCACCGCGCCGCAGCCAGCGCCTCCAGCGTCTCGAGCAGCGGCGTGTCGCGGGACTGCGCGTACGTCAACAGCGTCCCGAGCAGCTCGTTGACGAACCTGCGCAGCGCATCCGGGCTCTGCACCTCGAGCAGCAACCTGAAGGCGCCGAGCGAACGGTAGGAGGCGACGCGCCCGCGTCCCCCCGCCCGGCGCGTCAACCGAAGCGCCTGCCGGGCTTCGACATGCGATCGCGCCAGCTCGGCCACCCCGTTCGCCAGGTTGCCGATGCCGACCGACGCCGTCCCCGGCTTCATCACCGGCGCTGCGGCGGCTAGAACCTGGCTCGCTAGCTTTTCGACTGTGACCAGGTCGGAGGCGACCTCGTCAGGAACGAGGAACACGGCAGATGCGGACCGCACCAACGTGAGGCTTCCGGGGAGCCGTGAGCGGACCAGCCCGCTGAGGGCGGCATCCAGGCGATCAAGCTCGCCTCGCGCCCCGAGGGCGGCCTCGGTTTCATCGTCATCCGGCTCCAGGACCATCACCCACGCTCGTGGCGGCAGCCGGTGACCGAGCCGTTCGGCCTGGCGCGCGACCCGTTCTGCCTCGTCGGCCTCGAGCCCGCCGGCCAGGACCTCCTCAACGAGGTCACCACGCAGCCGGCGCTCGACCTCGGCCGCTGCGCGCTCTTTCGAGAGCTCTAGGGCGAGCACCGTAGACCCGTGCTCCAGGGCTCGGCGGCGTCCCGCTGAATCCACAGTCTTCTCATCGACGCCGACGGCCAGCATGCCCAACACGTCAGCGCCTGCGCGCACCGGCACCACGTCGAGCGCGCGCGCCGGCCGGCCGGCGTTTATCCGCACCTCGCGAGCTCCAGCCTGGCCCAGCGGCGTCGGCACATGGATGCGTGGCGGCATGCCGTCCGACGACTCCCCCGCCCCACGGACCCGGTAACCGTCAAGCGAGTACAGCGCGGCATGGCCGCCGGCGAGTGAGCCGACGACCTCCAGAATCGAGCGAATCCCGGCGCCCTCCAGCGACAGCTTGGTGAAGCGCTCGTGGATGTCGTGTGAGAGCTGGATCTCCGCAAGCTGCACCTCGGTGCGCCGCTGCAGCTCGCTGCGCTCGAGGATGCCGGCCACCTGGCCTGCGATCGCGCGCAGGAAGTCGATGTCGCCCGAGTTGAAATCACGCTTCTCGGCGCTCTGCACGTTGAGCACGCCAACCAACCGCGGGCCGGACTCGATGGGCACTGAGAGCATCGAATGGAACCGGTCCTCGTCAAGGCCGGGCACCCACTTCCAGTGAGGTTCCTTGCTCACATCGGGCACCACCGCCGGCCGCCGGCTCTCCGCCACCCAACCGGTGATCCCGTCGCCGACGGGCATCACGACCTTCCCGACCATCCTCTCGTTGAGCCCGTTGGTGGCCGTCAGCCGGAGCTCGCTGCCCTTACTTGTGAGCAAGTAGAGGGAGCAGACGTCGGTTCCCATCGCCGACGTCGCCTCGCGAATGATCAGGTCGAGCAGCTCATCAGGTCGCTGTGTCGCTGCGGCCGCCTGTGCGAGCCGCACGAGGAAGCTGAGCTCACGGGCGGCCAGGCTGGTGTCGCCGTTGGTGGTGGTCGCCACCGGAACATCGTTCACCTTGCGGCGGCTCTTCAACCTCGTGTCAAAAGCACAATCGATGCCCTCTTGAATAGTGTGACTGATACGAACCTCAGTTGTAGCCGATCAGCGTTAGGCTAGGCACAAGAGTGACTTCCCCCCATTCCGGCCAGTGGCGTGAGCATTTCGCGGGGGTCGACCTGCCGGTCCCTGTCGCCGGGGGCGGGACGGTCACCGGCATCAACTTCGACAACGC
This sequence comes from Candidatus Dormiibacterota bacterium, assembly GCA_035602315.1. Lineage (GTDB taxonomy): Bacteria > Chloroflexota > Dormibacteria > Dormibacterales > Dormibacteraceae > Palsa-870. The sequence goes on along the minus strand of DATNML010000134.1, from coordinate 8,195 downwards.
GGCGAGCACGCCCCCGCTGAAGCGGGTCCGGGATGCCGTCAACGGCTTCTCCGAGGTCTACTCGAGCGTGCATCGCGGCACCGGCTACAAGTCCCGCCTCGCGACCGAGGCATACGAGAACGCTCGCGATCTCGCAGCCCGATTCCTGGGCGCCGATGAGCGCTCGCAGGTCGTTATCTTCGTCAAGGGCACCACCGATGCGCTGAACCGGATCGCGGCCGAACAGGCAAGACTCGACGGCCGCGCAGTGCTGGTGACCGAGATGGAGCACCACGCAGACCTCCTGCCCTGGCGGCATCGCAGCGGGCACGTGATGGTCGGTCTGTCAGACGACGGCCACATCGACCTCCACGCGATCGAGCATGCGTTGAAGGAAGGCAACGGAAAGATCGGCCTCGTCGCTGTGTGCGGGGCGTCCAACGTCACCGGCTTCGTCTCTCCCATCCATGAGGTCGCCGAGCTGGCGCACCGCCATGGCGCCCTCGTCTCGATCGACGCGGCGCAGCTCGCGCCCCACCACCGGATCGACATCGGCCCGGCCGGCGACCCCGGTCACCTCGATTTTGTGTCGCTGTCGGGTCACAAGATGTACGCACCCTACGGAGCGGGCGTGCTGGTCGCGCCCCGCGATTTCTTCTCCGGCGCGCCGGAGGTGATGGGCGGCGGAGCGATCAGCATCGTGACGTGGGACGACACCGTCTGGGCCGACCTGCCCGATCGCGAGGAAGCGGGCTCGCCCAACGTGATCGGCGCGGTTGCGCTCGGCGTTGCGATCGAAACGCTCCTTGAGCTCGGCTTCGACGAGATGCTGCGTCACGAGGTCGAGCTCGGAACCAGCCTGCTCGCGCGCTTGAGCCGTATCCCCGGCGTCGCGGTGCTCGGTGGAACCGAGGCGTATCCGGGGGCGCAGCGACTGGGCCTGGCGAGCTTCGTCGTCGACGGCCTCCATCACGGCCTGGCCGCGGCGGCTCTCAGCCACGAGTGGGGCATCGCCGTTCGCAACGGCTGCTTCTGCGCAAACCCTTACGTCTTCCACCTGCTGCACATGGACAGGCAGGCGGTCGAGGCGGTCGAAGGCGAGGTGACAGCGGGTCATCGGAAGGCCCTTCCCGGCGCGGTGCGGGCAAGCCTTGCGCCTTACAACACCGCCTCGGAGGTCGACCGGTTCGTAGAAGCCGTGACCCAGATCGCGCGAGGCAGGCTGAAGGCGACCTATGAACAGGCGGGCGACGGTACATTTGCTCCGGCCGGAGGATGGCCGCGCATGCCGAGCGCGTTGAAGACCTCGGCCACACCCAAAAAACTTATAGCCAATAGCTGAGGAGGACCTAGGTGATCAAGTTCATCGTGGAAGTGCTTTTGGCGATCTTCCTGCACCCGATCGCCTTCGTCCTCTGCATCATCGACATCGTCAACCGCACAGACCTCAGCGGGGCGTGGAAGGTGCTGTGGATCATCATCACGTTCTTCTGGGGTATCGGCCCGATTCTGTACATCCTTCTCGGGCGCGGCAAGTTCTGGTAGCGGCGCCAATCAAGCGTAGAGACGGCGCGGCGAACCGGGCGCTGGTGCTCGGCCTGCTCGGTCTTCCATTCGGGATCTTCGCCCCGTTCGCCGTGTGGTCGGGACTCCGGTCGCTGCGACGAATCCGTGCTGCCAATGGAGAGCTCGGCGGCGAAACCACTGCCTCCCTTGGGCTCGCGGCCGGCTTGCTCGGGATTGGCGCCTTCATCGCCGGCACCGCCTACTGGTTCCTCGCGTCATGAAACGAATCGCGCAGATCGCGGCAGCGCTGCTCGTCATCGGGGTGGCGGCCTTCACGTATCCGGGCGCTGTCGCGGTGTCGATGGTGACCCGCTTGACGCCAGCGCCGGCTTCATCACCGGGTCCACCTGGAGTCATGCCCTGGCTGCATGTCGAACATCCCGCCAACGACACGCCGTACATCGCCGACGACCAGAAACGGATGGTGCTTTTCCACGGCGCGGTGCCCGCCGACCTGCTTGACTTCGGCAACAGCGCCAGGCCCGACGCACCACCCGTCTATCCGATCGACCCTGCGGCGTACGAGGGGGGTCGCTGTCCGGACATCGTCGCGAACCACTACCCGCCGCTGTGCCAGTCGGACCTGGCTCAGATGGCGGCACTTGGCTTCAACTCGCTGCGCCTGCCACTCTCCTGGAGCCTGCTCGAGCCGGAGCGCGGTCGCTTCAACCAGACCTACGTCGATCGCGCCGCCCAGGTCGTGGACTGGGCGCGAGCACTCGGGATCTACGTGATCATCGACATGCATCAGAACGCGTACTCGCGTTATGTCGGACCCGGCAAGGGCGTGGACCTGTCGGCCAACAGCGGCGCGCCCGCATGGGCGACGCTGACCGACGGGCTGCCTTCGGGGCTTTTCTTGAACAGCCAGCGCGAAGCCAACGGGGCCGTCTTCGAATCGTTCAGCAACTTCTGGTACAACCGCAGCGGCATCCAGGACGAGTACATCGCCGCGGTCAGCTTTCTGGCCAAACGGTTCAAGGACGACAGCACCGTCGCCGGTTACAGCATCTTCAACGAACCCCAGCCGGGCTGGAACCTGCCGCCCGGGTTCGAAGACCTGCTCCTGTTCCCGTTCTATCGCCGTGTCATCGATGCGGTGACAGGTGCGCACGACGGCTTGCCGTGTCCAACCGGAGCCTTCATGCCCGCGTTCTGCGGCTACGCCGACGCCGGTGTCCACGACGCCCGGCACCTGATGTTCCTGGAGCCCGGGTTGCTGCGGCAGATGACGGACTTTCCGACCCATCTCGGCCTGCCGGTGAGCTCTTACCCGAACCTGGTTTTCGACATCCACGCCTACACGCACGGGTTCACCCTCGAGGCACTGCTGGGGAAAAGCGATCCGTCCAAAGCCGCGTACCCGTGGGGTGGCTACGACCAGACCTACAGCCTGGGCGAGCGCGAGGCAAGAGCGATGGGCGCCGCGCTTTTCGTGTCTGAGTTTGGCAATGACCCGAAGTACGACTCGGTGCTGCTGGCCAACGAAGTCCTGCAGCAGGAGAAACACAACGTCGGGTTCGCGTTTTGGACCTGGAAGGAGAACGGCGGCACCGGAAGCTGGGGGGTCTTCGACCCGACCAGCAACGACGTCTCGCCGATGCAGTCCAGCGGCTGCCTTCGAGCCGCGCGCGAGCGGCTGCTGGCGAGGGTCTATCCGCGCGCTTCGATCGATCCCCACGTGATCTACCACTACAACGCCGACACCGGCAGCTTCACGCTCAGCGCGCAGGCGCGCGCCGGGGACCCGCCGACGCTCGTCTCAATTCCGCCGGAGGTGACTGGATCGGTGGCCGTCTCCGGCTCTGTCGCGTTAGACACCGGGAAGTTCTCCGATGGAAGCCGGCTGGTGTCGGTTTCGCCCTCGGGAGGGCTGCTTACGATCGCCGTCGCGGCAGCGCCGCTGGCCCTGGCCGGCTGCGGCTAACTTAAGTAGGTAACCGACCCGACTCACAGTCGTTTATGAGAGTTTCCTGAGCCGGGCTTGGGCTAATCTGGACGTGGACAGGGTGGGTAGCCGACCAGTCACCCGCGTGCGCACGAGCGTCTTGACTGATGGAGCCGTGAACGGCGCCGTAAATGGCGCCGCCAACGGCCATGCCCCGAACGGGTTGCGCGCAAAAAATGGGGCGAGTTCGTATCGCCCGGGGACCAACGGCGCTGTCACCAAGGTGCAGCCGATGGTCAAGCTGGCCCACGTCACCAAATCTTTTGGGCGCACGGCGGTCCTCAAGGAGATCAACCTGTCGGTCGCCGCCGGAGAGGTCGTGGAGGTCACCGGGCCGAGCGGCTCCGGCAAGACCACGCTGCTGCGGCTGGTCCACGGACAGTTGCGGCCCAACCGCGGCGAGGTATGGGTTGAGGGGCGTGGCCTACACCGCTGGTGGCGCCGAGGCCTCGGCCGAGTTCGCCGGGATGTCGCGTTCGTCTTCCAGGAGCACCACCTGCTTCCACGCCTCACCGCGCTCGAGAACCTGACACTCGCACTGCAGGTCACCGACCCGCAGGTGCCGTTTAAGACGATCAAGCGACGCGCCCTCGAGATACTGGAATCGCTGGGCCTCCTCAACAAACGGAATGCCTACCCGCGGCAGCTTTCCGCCGGCGAGCGCCAGCGCATCGCAGTCGGGCGAGCTCTCGCCGCCAAGCCTCGGGTGATCCTGGCCGACGAGCCTATGGCTTCCATCGACGACGACAACGCCCGGATCGTCATGCGCCTGCTCGAGGACGCCGCAGCCGGGGGCGCCGCGGTCATCGTCGCCAGCCACAATCACACGTTTCAATCGAGCCGCGTACTCCGGCTGCCAAGCGGCAAGATCCACCTGAACGGTTCGCAGAAGGCAGCGTCCAATGGGAACGGCTCACACGCCACGCCCCCGCTGTGGCGCCTCCTTCTCCCCATCCACGAGCGTCCGCGCAAGCACGTGCTTAAGCCGAAACAGCTTCCGCTGTGGCGGCGCACGGCAGCGTTGCTCGCCAACAGCTTCCGGATCGTCGTTTTGAGCGGCCTGCGGAGCTGGAGCCGCGACATTCGCCTGACCGCGCCGGCGCTCGGCACGATCGCGCTCCTGCTGTTGCTCTGCGGGACCCTCGCCATGGTCGGCATCGCGATCCAGCGCGCTGCGGTACAGCAGGCCGCACAAGCCTCGATCGTCCGCATCTACCTGGCTTCCGACGCTACGCCCGACGCCGTCGCCACGCTGAAGAGCCGGCTGACCGCCGATCCGCGGATCGCGTCGATCACCGAGGTCAGCCGGGAGCAAGCGCTGGCTGAGGCGAGCAGCCGTCCCGGGCTCGACAACCTCGCCAGCCTCAGCACGACCAACCCGTTCCCGGCGAGCATCGACGTCAAGGTGCGCGACGTGACCAAGGTCGGCGCAGTCGCCACGTCGGTCAAGGGCGACCCCGCGGTAGACCCTGCCTATCCGACGTCGTACGACCCCGACACCTACTCGCGGCTGCGCCGAGTCGCGCTGGTGGTCGGAGGAGTTGCAGCCGGGCTCCTCTTGCTGTTTGGCGTGGTCGCGTACGCCGTGATCGCCAACTCCATGCGGGGCATCGCGACCGCGCGCCGCCAGGAAGTCGCCGTGATCCGGCTGCTCGGAGCGCGAGGCTGGATGCTGCGCGGCCCGTTCGTGGTGGAGGGCCTGATGATCGGCGCTCTCGCTGGAGCGCTGGCTGCGGCATTGGTCGCGGGCGCCTGGCTGCTCGCGATTCGCTTCGAATCCGCGACGTACGCGCAGGTGCTTCCGGGCGTCGGCGCTACCGAGGTCCAGTACGTCCTCGCGGCGGTCATGGCCGCCGGCCTGTTGCTCGGGTCGCTGACGGCGCTGCTCGGCTTTCGCAAAGTGCACGCGTGAGACAAGCCGTCGGAGCGCTCACCGTCGCCGGCGCACTGATGGCGCTCCAGGTTTCCGCAGCCGGCGCGACGAGCCCATCGCCGTGTCCTCCGACCGCCGCGTCCCCGACGCGCTTGACATGTCCGGTTGACCCGACGCAGGTCCTTTACGACCAGCTCCGCGCGAGGCTCGGCGGCGATCTGTCCAACGCGCTGGCCACCGAGGAGCGCCTCAGCGCGGCGCTCAACCAGACCTCCGCGAGCATCCAGATCCTGACCGACCAGGTCAGCCGGGAGGAGACGGTGATCGCCACCCTGGAGGACCAGATTGCCCAGCTCGACACCCAGATCGCCGATACGCAGGCGCGAATCGACGTCGAGAGAGAGCAGGTCGCTGCCATGGCGCGGGCGCTCTACCGCCAGCCGGACTCGGTTTGGATGCTGATCGCGCGCACGGGAAGCCTTCGCGAGGCCTTGCAGGCGACCTCCGACATGGTCGTCGCCGGCCAGCGAGCCCACGCCCTGCAAGCTCGACTCGAGGCCGACCTGCGCAAGCTGCAGGCGGATCGTGACGCTCGACAGGCCGACCTCGATCGCGAGAACGCGACGAGAGACCAGCTCGTCGAGAGCCTCAGCACGCTGAACGACCTGCTCAGCACCCAGTCCGACATCACCAACCAGGCGGCTGATGTCATCGCGCAGATACAGGCCGCTGAGAACGACCTGCCGAACCAGCCACCGGAAGTGACCGCGGCCCTTGCCGCGCTGCTCGAAACGCAGGAGCAGGACCTGATCCAGCAAGCCAACCAGGCGGCGTGGAACCAGGCGCACGTCGGTGTCGGCCTTGCGCTTGTCACGCACATGCTCCCGACCGGCACGACCATCGCGGGTCTGACGCTGTCGTGGCCGATGGCCGGAGCTCGCGTCACGCAGCCCTTCGGCCCGAGCACCCTTGCGCTGGAGCCACCACTGGGGCCCTTCAAGCACTTCCACACCGGCATCGACATGGCGGCGGCGTTCGGCACGACTGTGAATGCAGCTGCGGCGGGAGTGATCGTCGCGGTCGGGCACTCAGCTGTCGGGTACGGCAACTATGTCGTGATCGGCCATGGCGGCGGCATCATGACGCTTTACGGGCACCTGCTCGAGACCGACGTCGTGGTCGGGAACATGGTCGCCCGCGGGCAGCGGATCGGCCTCGAGGGCTCGACCGGATGGTCCACCGGCCCGCACGTGCACTTCGAGCTGCGCATCAACGACGCCGTGGTGGACCCGATGCCGTACCTGCTGAAGTGACGAGCTAGCCCGCCAGACTGGTGCCCCCGGAGGGAATCGAACCCCCGACCTTGACGTTAGGACCGTCCTGCTCTATCCCCTGAGCTACGGGGGCGGCACCGTTCGAAGTCTATTGAGTGCGCTGCGCGCGGCGCCCCTGAGCTACGGGGCGGCACCGTTCGAAGTCTATTGAGTGCGCCGTAACCCGCGTCCGGTACCCGGCGTTTGAGTCCTTAGCTTCACAGCAAGATCCCAGCTTCCTCACAGTCTGGATTTAGTGCGGACGGCAACACTTACACGCATGGAAACCAAAGACACGACCCAAGCCAGGGTGCGGGCCCGCGACGCGGCCGTGCGCCTCCTCAACCGGCTGACCACCGGCGCCGCCATCAGCGCAGTCATCGGCGTTGGCCTCTTCGGAGCCATCAGCGCCAACACGATTCCGGGCACCGCGACCACCTCCACCGCGACCGCTTCGTCGTCTTCGTCGACCAGCACCTCGTCGGGTTTGGCGACGTCAACCACACCGGTCACGAGCTCATCCAGCTCCGGAGTCGCAGTCTCGGGCGGATCATGATCCGGTGAGCAATCAGCTTCTCTGGTACACGACTCGGGGCGCCGGGGCGGTCAGCCTCCTCCTCCTCAGCGCCGTGGTCGTTTTGGGAATCCTCTCGGTCCTGAGGGTTCAGTCCACCGGCTGGCCCCGCTTCCTCACGGTGGGCCTGCACCGCAACCTGTCCCTCATGGCGCTCGTCTTTCTGGCTCTGCACATCGTCACCGCGGTCGTCGACCCTTTCACGCATCTCGGATGGCTGGCGGCAGTGGTGCCCTTCTCCTCTTATTACCGGACCTTCTGGCTCGGCCTCGGAACCATCGCCTTCGAGCTGCTGCTCGCGATCGTCGTGACCAGCCTCGTTCGCGGCCTCATCGGCCAGGTCGCCTGGCGCCTGGTGCACTGGCTTTCGTACGCCTCGTGGCCGATCGCGGTCCTTCACGGAATCGGCACCGGGACCGACGCGTGGTCGGTCTGGCTGTTCGTCCTGCAGGCGGCGTGCGTGGTGGCGGTGCTGGCCGCGATCGGCTATCGATTGATGACCGGCTCCCGCGATCCTCTCGCGGATGCGCGATCCTCCTTTCAGTCCGCGGTCGACCGGCGGGACCCGCGATGACCCAGCTTCGGTTGCTCGCGGGCCCTGACCCTTCGCTTGGACCCGAGCGACTCCGCGATCACCTCACCCGGCTCGGCCCCGTGACGAAGTGGGGCCCTTCCCTCATCGAAGTGCTCGTCCGGACCGGTCTTACTGGGCGCGGCGGCGCATCGTTTCCGGTAGGGCTCAAATGGCGCGCCGTCGCAGCCGGATCGCAAGGAACGGCAGTCGTCATCGTCAACGGGGCCGAAGGCGAGCCTCACAGCAAGAAGGATCGCCATCTGATGACCTCGCGCCCTCACCTCATCCTCGATGGCGCTCTAGTCGCGGCGGCTTCAGTGCGAGCGAAGCAGATCGTTCTCTACATCGGTGAGGAGCACCACGCCTCG
>DATNML010000133.1:0-12100 GCA_035602315.1 Candidatus Dormiibacterota bacterium | reverse complement strand
GTCCTCGATGAGCATGCGCTGCTCGCGCGCGATCGATCCATGGTGGGCGCGCACCAGCTCCTCGCCGGCCAGTTCGTTGACGCGGGCGGCGATGCGCTCGGCCATCCGCCTCGAGTTGACGAAGACGATCGTGGAGCGATGCTCGCGGATCAGCTGCAGCAGTCGCGGGTAGATCGCGGGCCAGATGCTGTTTGCCGTTTTGCCAGTCTCGTCCTCGACCGCGATCCTCGCCATGTCCTCGACTGGGACCTCGACGCGCACGTCCATGGTTTTCAGCCGTCCCGCGTCGACGATCGCGACCTCGCGGTCGCTGCCGCCCAGGAATTTGGCGACCTCTTCCAGCGGGCGCTGCGTCGCCGAAAGACCGATCCGCTGCGGCTCCACCTTGGTCAGCTCACTCAGGCGCTCGAGGCTGAGTGCGAGGTGACTGCCGCGTTTGGTGGCGGCGACCGAGTGGATCTCGTCGACGATGAGCCAGCGGACCGGCGCGAGGATCCGGCGAGCGGCGCTGGTGAGGAGCAGGAACAGCGACTCGGGGGTGGTGATCAGAATATCGGGCGGGTGGCGCTCCATCGAGCGCCGTACGTCGGTCGGGGTGTCGCCGGTTCGGATGGCGACGGAGATCTCAGGCGCCTTTTCGCCCGCAGCCTCGATCTGGTGGCGGAGGCCCACCAGCGGAGAGCGAAGGTTGCGGTCGACGTCGTGGGCGAGCGCCTTGAGCGGGGATACATAAAGGACGCGACAGCGTTCGGCCTCGGCGGGCACCGGTTCGCTGGTCAGCCGGTCGAGGCACCACAGGAATGCGGCCAGCGTCTTGCCGCTGCCGGTGGGCGCGGCCATGAGGACGTGCCGGCCGGCGGCCACCTCCTGCCAGCCGCGTTCCTGGACCTCGGTCGGGCTGTCAAAGGACCCCTTGAACCAGTCGCGCGTGGCCGGGGCAAAGAGATCGAGAGCGTTCCCCACCTGAAACAGTTTGACGGGTTCTGGGAGCCCAAAACAGGTGTTCGTTGAGAGTGGAATTGCGCCGTTCGGCCGCAGACGGTCGCATCAGGCGCGGCGGGTAGGGCCATTCGGGCACAGTTGGTCGTGTGATCGAGCCAGCGCGGTTCCGCGAGGTGATGGCCAGCTTCCCGAGCGGGGTCGTGGTCTTGACTGCGTTTGGTGACGACGCCCGGCCCCGAGGCCTGACGGTCAGCGCCTTCTGCGCGGTTTCGCTCGAGCCGGCGCTGGCACTGGCTTGCATCGACAAGAACTCCAACACCCTTCCCGCCGTCCAGCACACGGGCGGTTTCACGGCGAACATCCTGGCCGCCGGCCGCGAGCAGCTGGCGCGACGCATGGCGACCAAGGTCACGGATAAGTTCGATGCCATCAAATGGCGGCGTCCAGGAAGCCCTATCGGCGGGCCTGTCCTCGATGACGATATTGCCGCGTACGCCGTGTGCACACTCCGCGATACGATCGAGGCTGGCGACCATTGGATCCTGATCGGCCTCGTCACAGAGGGGGAGCACCGCGAGGGCGCCGTCCCGATGGTCTTCAGCCGCCGGGGCTACTCAGACTAGGAAAGGGATCAGCCGCTTCGTCCGTCGCATGTAGTCCTGATAAGGCGGACCGAGCTCCTTCGCCAGCGCGCTCTCTTCGACCCGGATCCGGTACGCATAGCCCGCAATCACCACGATCAGCGCCGCCAGCGACGCCAGGTTGCAGCAGCAGACGAGGACGCCGAGCACGGTCACAATCCCTCCGGTATAGGACGGATGCCGCACCCATCGGTAGGGTCCCGTTTGCACGACCTGCTGGCCGGGATGCGTCGAGACCTCGCACGTAAACGACGTGCCCAGCACGCGGATCGAATACCAGCGCAGGGCCATTCCGGCCAGCATCAAAACCAGGCCGGCGATGAACACCGCGGTCCGCCCGCTGAGGATCGCCGCGCCGGGAAACGCGAACGCCAGACCGATCCCAAGTGCCGCGCTCGCCCAGACGGAGCTGATCAACAGCGTCCTCGACCCGGAGTCGTGGCTGGACGCGCCCGCGGGCAGGCGGCTGCGCCGGTAGCCAAGCCAGAGCTCGCTTCCGATCCAGAGGTAAAACACGACCCAGAACGCGATGACCGACGCGGGCGTCGCTCCGAGGTTGCCAAAGAAAATAGGAGGTCCGACCCCGCCAGTGGCCAGGATCAAATGGTCGGTGACGGCCACCCCGGGACCAGCTGCGAGAGACCGGCGGAAAGCACCGTCAGCTTGTTGGTCAGCAGCAGCACACCCATGACGAGCAGCACCGCGGCGGACGCCAGGTCGATCGCGCGGCGATGGCTGTTGATCAAACGGACAAACGGCCTCGCGCTTTCCAGCGCAAAGGCCAGCGCGACGAACGGAAGGCCAAGCCCAAGGCAGTAGGCCACCATGAGGCCAAGGCCCTGCGCGGTGGTGCCGGCTGTCACCGCCGAGCTGAGCACGGCGCTCAACGTGACCCCGATGCACGGCGTCCAGCCGCTGGCAAACCCCATGCCCAGAACGAACCCGCCCGCGACCCCAGTGCCCTGGGGCGCGCTCTTCATCACGCGATACTCGCCGGAAAGAAACGGAAGGCGAACCAAGCCCGCGACGTGAAGCGCCAGCACGATGACGAACATCCCCGCCACGACCGGCACATACGCGCGAACCGGCTGAACCACGAGCGAGAAGAGATAGAAGAAGAGGACGAAGACCAGCGACAGGCCGGCGACAAAGCCGAGCCCAGCCGCCGCGACCGGGAGCGACGGCGAACTTCTTGCGGCGATGGCTCCCCCGGGGTCGTCCGATACCGCAACCGGCTGCCCCGCGCGCGCGCCCAAATAGGCAAGGTAGGCGGGCACCAATGGCAGCACGCAGGGCGAGACGAACGAGACCAGGCCGGCCAGGAACGCCAGCGCAGGGCTGACGCCGTCGAGGGTGCCCATCGCCAGCAGGCCTGACACCGCTACCCGGCCGGTAGGGCGTTCGGCTGTTGGGCGAGCTCGGCGATCGCGTCGGCGACCTGCGGCCACACGCGCTTCGGTAGATCGTGGCCCATGCCGTCGAACTCGATCAAGCGAGCGCCAGGGACTGCCGCCGCCACCAGGCGACCGTTCTCGACAGGCACGAGCACGTCATCCACGCCGTGGATCACGAGCGTCGGCACGCGAAGTCGCCTCAAACGGTCGATGCGACTGTTGGCCGCCATGATCGCGACGAGCTGCCGGCCCACTCCTGCGGGGTAGTACGCGCGATCGATGGCACGTGTCGAGCGCACCCGCTCGAGCGCCTCGTCCAGCGGATCGCCAGAGCCGACCAGTGCCCGGCGGATCGACATCGACTGCTCGATGCGCTCCTGTCGCGTGTCCGGCGGCGCGGCCATCAAGACCGCCGCGCCCTCTGGCTTCGGCGGAACAGCATCGGTCCCTCCTGGTCCGGACATGATCGAGGTCAGCGAGAGGACGTGTTCAGGGTGGTTGATGGCGACCAGCTGCGCGATGAAGCCGCCCATCGACGCGCCGACGACGTGCGCGGCGCGGATGTTCAGGGCGTCGAGCAGGCCGGCGGCGTCGGCCGCGAGATCGTCCAGCTCGTAAGCCGGCTGCGGGTTCCCGCTGAGCGCCGCCAACACATCGGGAGGACCGGCGTCCTTCATCCAGGTGGAAAGGCCGGAGTCGCGGTTGTCGTAGCGGATGACCTGGAATCCGCGGTCCGACAGCTGGGCGCAGAAGCCTTCATCCCAGCTGATCATCTGGGCGCCCAGGCCCATGATCAAGAGCAGCGGCTGAGCGCTGGGACCGCCAAACGTGTCGTACTCGAGCTCGATTCCGTTGGCCCTGGCTCGCGGCACGAACCCAGCCTACTACCCTTAGCGAACGTGAACAGGACGCTGCCGGCTCGATCCGAGGTGGACATGCGATTCACCTGGGACGCCGAGAGCGTCTTCGCGGACGAGGCGGCCTGGGAGCAGGCGGTCGAAACGATCAAGGCGCGCCTTCCCGACCTGGCCGAGTTCAAAGGCCACCTGGGAGACTCACCCGACGCCCTGGCGGACTGGTTCGACGCGACCGAAAGCGTGCACCGGCTGATGGGCAAGGTGATGGTCTACAGCACGATGTCGTACTCGGTCGACACCGGCAACCAGGGTGCGCTTGCGCGGGCCGACCGGGCGCGCTCGACCGCGGCTCTGCTAGGCGCGGCGATCGCCTTCGCTCTCCCGGAGATGATCGCGATCGGCATCCCCAGGCTGCGCGAGTGGGTGTCCACCTCGCCGCGGCTGGCTCACCTCGGACACTACTTCGACCGGGTCGAGAAACTGCAGCAGCACGTTCGGAGCGCCGAGGTGGAGGAGGTCCTCACCCAGGCGTCGGACCCACTCGCGACAGCGCTCTCGGTGCACGGTGTGCTCGCGAACGCCGACCTGAGGTTCAGCCCGGCCGTCGGATTTGATGGCGAAGAGCACGAGGTGGCTCAAGGCACGATCGGTGCGCTCCTCACGAGTCCGGATCGAGAAATCCGGCGCACGGCGTTCGAAAACTATGCCGATGCTCACCTCGCGATGCAGCATTCCATGGCCGCGAGCCTGGCCGGCGGCATCAAGCGCGACGTCTTCTACGCGCGCGCCCGGGGGTTCCCGTCATCGCTTGCGGCGGCACTGGAGCCCAGCTACGTCCCACCGGACGTTTACCACAACGTCATCCGGACCTTCCGCGAGAACGTGGGCACGTGGCATCGCTACTGGCGGGTCCGGCGCAAAGCGCTGGGGCTCTCCGCGCTCAAGCCCTACGACACGCGTGCCTCGATCGGCGCGTCAACCCTCAACGTGCCCTATGCGCAGGCAGTCGAGTGGGTCGCCGAGGGCGTCAAGCCGCTGGGCGAGGAGTACGTGCGGATCCTGCGCCGCGGCGCCCTTCAAGGCCGCTGGGTCGACGTCTACCCCAACCGAGGCAAGCGCATGGGCGCGTTCTCGACTGGCGTGCCCGACACGTTCCCATTCATCTTCATGAGCTTCAACGACGACATCTACTCGATGAGCACGCTCGCTCATGAGCTCGGTCACTCGATGCACTCCTACTACGCGCGCAAGACGCAGCCCTTCATCTATTCGAGCTACGGGCTGTTCCAGGCCGAGGTCGCGTCGAACATGCACCAGGCGCTCGTCCGGCGCCACCTGCTCGCGACGCAGACCGATCCGGCCATCCAGGTGGCCGTGATCGAAGAGGCGATGGCGAACTTCTATCGCTACTTCTTCATCATGCCGTCGCTCGCCCGGCTCGAGCTGGAGGTGCACGAGCAGGTCGAGCGCGGAGGCGCCATCACCGCCGGCTACCTGAACGACCTGATGGCCGACCTGATGCTGGAGGTCTACGGGTCGGAGGTCGAGATCACCGGGCGCGACCGCGATCGCATCGGGTCGACGTGGGCGCAGTTCCACACCCACCTGTACAGCAACTTCTACGTGTACCAGTACGCCACCGGCATCGCCGGCGCCGACCACCTGGTCGAGCGCGTGGCCGACGGTGATGCGAAGGCCGTCGAGTCCTACCTGGCGTTCTTGAAGAGCGGCGGCTCCATGTTTCCGCTGGAAGGCTTGCGGTTGGCGGGGGTCGACATGACCTCGCCGGAACCGGTGGAGGCGGCGTTCGCGACGCTCGCCAGGATGGTCGCGCGGCTCGAAGAGCTCGTATAGCGCGGGCGTTGGCGCCAAACGGGCGGAATCAGATCACGATCCTGTAGACGTTTGTCTCGCGCAGCTTGAACCCTATCCGGGCGTAGAGCCGGTGCGCCGCCTCGCGCTGGACGCCCGACTGAAGCTCGACGACCTCGACCCCGTTCGCACGAGCGAGATCGAGGCTTGCCTCGACGAGAGCTGCACCGACGCCCTTGCCGCGCGCGGACTCATCGACGACCACCTCGTCGAGGCGCGCCTTGATCCAGAACGGCGTTGTGTACACGATCACCGTGGTCGTGCCCACGATTTGCTGCCCGTCCCTGGCCAGGAGAAGGGTGACCGCCGGGTCGGAGATGATCGCCTGTAGCCTTTCCATCGTTGGGATTGGAAGCTGTGGGTTGAGCTGGGGCAGCAGGTGGGCGAGCGCCGCATGGACCTCGGGGGTTGCCTCCGTCACTGCTTCGATGCGCACCATGCCGGACAGGCTAGATCAAGCGGAGTAGCGCGGCTGTCGCTGTGGCCGCCGCGACCACAACCAAAAATGGAGCGCGCAGGAGCACCGCGACGATCGCGACCGCAAGCGCCGCCGCGCGCACGTCCACGACCAGGTGGTGGCCGGTCGAGAAGGTCTGCGTGGCGACCAGCGCGGCGAGCAGCGCAATCGGGACCAGCGGAACGGTTCGCTGCACGCGTGCATCCTGCAGGACGCTCGCGGGAAGCGACAGCCCCGCGAGCTTGAGCACATAACAGCTCGCGCACGCGACCAACACGCCGGCCCACATCACGTTCGTGTCCGGAGCACGCCGAACAGCGCGACCAGCAGCGCAACGACCAGCAGTGGAACGCCCGCCGGGAGAAAGGGCAGGCAGACGAGCGCAATCACCCCCGCGCTCAGGGCGATCGCCATCGGCTCGCGGGCGCGCAGCCGCGGGGCGAGCAGGGCGAGGAAGGCGGCCGGGGGAGCCGCGTCGAAACCAAGCACCTTCGGGTCTGGCAGCGCATGCGTGGCGAGCGCGCCGATCAGCGTGCCGAGGTTCCAGAGCGTGAAGATCGCGATGCCGGTGGCCCAGAAGGCCAGCCTGCTCTCGGAGGGCGAATCGCGCGCGATCGCCATCGCCGTCGTCTCGTCGATCACGAAATGAGCCGCGGCGGCCCGCTTCCACCATCCTCCTTCCAGCACGGACGAAAGCCTCACGCCATAAAGCGCGTTACGAGAGCCAAGCAGCGCGGCTGTAGCCGCCCCCGCCCACACGCTCCCGCCCGCCCCCACGACCCCGACCAGCGCGAACTGCGACGCGCCCGTGAACATCAGCAGCGACAGCGCGCAGGTCTGCAGCAGCGAGAGCCCGGCCGCCGTCGAGATCGCGCCGAACGAGAGCGCGTACGCGCCAGTTGCGATGCCGATGCCCAGCGCATCTCGAATCACGCCCCGGCGCGCGGAATCCACCTGCAGAAGGTAACGGGCGGGTAGTTCGGGCTAAGGCTTCGTCGTGATCGCCGCGCCGGCTGGTGACAGGACCCACCAGAGGCCTCCGAAGCCGTTGATGGCCTGCCCCGTAGCGTCGCCCGCCGCTTTGTCCTGCACGAAGTAGTAGAGAGGATGACCGGCGTAGGTCACCTCCACCTTGCCATCAGTCCGTGTGGTGGTTCCGAGCAGCGAGGGCTGCGCGCCGGCGCCTGCTTGCGGCGCGCCGGTGGTGAGGACTGGCGGCCAGATCGTGGCGCAGGTCGTGTAGCAGGTAGACGTCGTCCCGGTGTCCGCCACGAACAGGTACACCGTCATGCCGCTCTCGTCGACCAGGATCTGGCCCAGCTTGGCATTCGTCACCACCGCGATCTTTTCGCCCGCTGCGGCGGGGCTTGGCACCGGACTCGTGGCCGCCGTCGATGAACTCGACGAACCACCGCATGCGGCGATCAGCGCCACGGCAGCGACGGCAAATGCGACGACTTTCGACTGCACGAAAACCGATACCGAGGCGGGTTACGAGGCGGCTACTCCGGCGTTACGTAGGCCGCTGTGATGCCTCCATCGACTGTGAACGTCGCGCCGTTGACGTAGCTCGACTCGTCACTGGCCAGAAACAGCGCGGCATTGGCAATCTCGCGGGCCTGCGCGAGGCGGCCCATCGGCAGGTGCACGCGGCGCCGCTCGTAAGCGCCCGGGTCCGCGTTGAAGATCCTCATCAAGAGCGGCGTCTCTACGGGCCCGGGGCAAAGCGCGTTGACGCGGATGCCCTGCCGAGCGAACTGCACTGCAAGCTCGCGGCTCATCGAAAGCACCGCGCCCTTGGAGGCCGTATATGCGATCTGTGAGGTCGCCGCGCCCATCAGCGCCACGAAAGACGCGACGTTGATCACCGAACCGCCGCCCGCCTTCAGCAGGTGCGGGATGCCGAACTTGCAGCACAGGAACACGCCCTTCGCGTTCACCGCCTGCACTCGATCCCACGCTTCAGGCTCCGTGGTGAGGATCGAGTCGTCGTCCGGCGGCATGATGCCCGCGTTGTTGTAGAGCACGTCGATCTTCCCGTACCGCTTGGCCGTCGCCTCGTACATCGCCTGCACGCTCTTGGGGTCGCTGACGTCCGCTTGAAAAAACATTGCGTCCCTGCACTCGGCGGCGGTCTTCTCCCCCGGCTCCCTCCCAACGTCAGCTACGCAAACGCTCGCTCCCTCAGACGAGAACAGCAGCGCGGCCTCGCGGCCGATGCCGCCGGCTGCGCCCGTGATGACCGCGACCTTGCCGTCAAGTCGTCCCATTCCTATCCCCTTTCAAAGAGCCGCGCGCGCTCGTAGTCGGTCACGACCTTGTCGAAGAGCGCCTGCTCGGTCCGCGCGTAGTTCAGGTAGTGATCGATCACGTCATCGCCAAAGGCCTGGCGCGCCATCTGTCCACGCTCCAGCTCCGCGATCGCGTCGCGCATCGCGTGCGGGAATCGCTTCACGTCGGACTCGTAAGCGTTGCCCTTGAACTCGGGCGGCAGCTCCAGCTTCTTCTCGATCCCATGCAGGCCCGCGGCCAGAAGAGCGGCGAAGCAGAGGTACGGGTTGGCGTCGGCTCCTGGTATGCGCGACTCTCCCCGCAGGTGCTGGCCGTGGCCGACGATGCGGAAGCCGCACGTTCGGTTGTCGTGGCCCCAGGCAAGCGTGGTCGGCGCCCAGCTCCCCGCGGCATAACGCTTGTACGAGTTGATGGTGGGCGCGAGAAAGATCGCCAGCTCCGACGCGTAAGCGATGTGGCCCGCCAGGTACTGCTTGAACGTCTCCGACTCGCCATCGAAAACGTTGCGGTCGTTCTTCCACAGGCTCGAGTGGACATGGCAGGAGCTGCCGATCCAGCGGTGGTCGGGCTTGGCCATGAAGGTCACGGCGCAGCCGTGCTGGTGCGCCATCTCCTTGATCCCGTTCTTGTAGATGACGTGGTTGTCGGCCATGGTCAGCGCATCGGAGAACCGGAAGTTGATCTCCTGCTGGCCCGGCCACGCCTCTCCCTTGGAGCTTTCGACCTGGATCCCGGCCAGCTTCATGCCCTTGCGCACCGCGCGGATGAAGGGCTCGTCATAGGTCGTGGCCAGGATGTGGTAATCGAGGATGTATGGGACCGAAGGCGTCAGGTCGATGAAGTGTTTGGCGTGCGCTTCGGCGAAGGTCTCCTTCAGCAGATAGAACTCGAGCTCGGAGCCGAACATGGGCTCAAATCCGAGCTTGCGAGCCCGGTCGATCTGCGCGCGCAGCACCTGGCGGGGCGACGGCCGCACCGGCTTTCCGTCATGCCACGCGACGTCGCAGAGGACGAGGGCCGTCGCGTCCAGCCACGGAATCAGGCGCAGGGTTGCGAAGTCCGGCACGAGGTCGAAGTCGCCGTAGCCCTGCTCCCAGTTCGCCATCTCGTAACCGGGAATCGGGTCCATCTCCATGTCGAGCGCGAGCAGGTAGTTGCAGCCCTCGGTCGACTCGCCCTCGTAAGACGTCTCGACGAAGTACTCGGCGTCCACGCGCTTGCCCATCAGGCGTCCCTGCATGTCCGTGAAGGCGACGACGACAGTGTCGATCGTCCCGTCCGCAACGGAGTGCGCGAGGTGCTCCTTGGTCAGCACCCGTTAAGTCCGGTGGCGGCGGTTGCGCGCCCGGTCGACGAAGCGCTTGAACAGGTTGCGCGCCCACGGCAGGTCGGTGGTGAGCTCCTCCGGGTGGCACTGCACCGCCACGATGAGCCCGTCGTTGGACTCGACGCCCTCCACCGTTCCGTCCTCGCCGCGAGCGGTCTGCTGCAGCCCTTCGGCGAGCTTCTTGATCGCCTGGTGGTGAAGGCTGTTGACGCGTACCTTGTGCTCGCCGGCGGCACGACCCAGCTCCGAGGACGGGTCGACTTCGATCGTGTGCGCCAGGTGGCTGCGCCCGAGGGCGCGCACCTCGTGGCCTTCGAGATGCTGCACGAGGGACCCGCCCATTGCCACGTTGATCACCTGCTGGCCGCGGCAGATGCCGAGGACCGGAAGGTCGCGCTCGCGCGCCTGGCGGAACAACGACAGCTCAGTCTCGTCGAGCTCGGGGTCGGTATCGCCCACCTTCTCGTCGCGACGCTCTCCGTAGAAAGACGGGTCGACGTCCCAGCCGCCCGGCAGCAAGAGACCGTCGAGATCGGGCAGCGCCTTAGTGCCGGGGACGATGTCCACCGCCTCGGCGCCGGCGGCGATCACCGCCCGGCGGTAGGGCACGTAGTACTCCAGGCCCCTCCGCGGGTGGACGGTGATCCCGATCCTTGGCCGGTCGGTCTCGGCCGACGTTTCGCTATCCGACCGCGGCGAGTTCGGCTTCGATCTTGGCAAGCTCATCCGCAGATCCTTGAACCTTCGGCCCCTTGAACCAATTCTTGGCGGAAAAGAACCAGTAGCCTCCCGAGTACAGCAAGACTACGGCGACCGCCACCGGCGCGTAGTTGAAGGTCTTCAGGTCGTTGCCGGGCGCCGCCTGCGGGAGGACGAAGAGGATGGCGATAAACGCGATCCAGATCACCGCGATCCAGCCCACTATGTAGCTCCACCGCCCGAGGTGCCAGGGACCGCGCTGAAACCGCTCGCCGGCGAGCAACCGCAGCAGGATGGGGATGCCATATGCGATGTACAGCCCGATGACCGCAATCGACGTCACCGCGTAGTAAGCGACCGGACTGTAGAGGTAGGGCAGACCCAGGATGAACGCGCCCACGGCCGCGAACCAGATGGAGTTGGTCGGGGTGCGCGTGCGCGGGTTGATCTTGTGCCAGAACTGAGATCCGGGGACCGCGCCGTCGCGCGAGAACGCATAGATCATCCGCGAGTTCGCCGTCACCGACGACATGCCGCAGTAGAACTGAGCGCCGACCACGATGAAGAGAAGGAAGAGGCCCAGGTTGTGCCCGACCGCATCGATGAAGATCTGGGCGGCGGGAGTAACTGCGCTTGCCTCGGCGGCGTAGTCCTGGATCGCGGACGTAACGCCGATCAGGAGGATCCACCCCGCGATCAACGACACGACGATCGACCAGACGATGCCTCGAGGCCCGGCGACGGCTGCGTTGTGCGTCTCCTCGGTCATATGGGCAGACGCGTCGTAGCCGGTGAACGTGTACTGGGCGAGCAGGAGTCCAATCAAGAACACGTAGAACGGGATGTTGAACCCGGTGTTGTTGACGAACTTGGTGAAGACGAACGACGCGGACTGGTGGTGCGAGGGGACGAAGAACAGGATGACGAAGATGACTGCGACCCCGATCAGGTGCCACCACACGGAGATGTCGTTCAGAAGGGCAACCAATCCGACACCGAAGGTGTTGAGCAGCCCATGCAGGAAGAGCACGACGGCGTAGATCACGACGATCCAGATCGGCGTAGTCGGGTAGTTGAACAGGGCGTTCAGCAGAGCGTCTGCGAACAGCGCCAGCCCGAAGTCGATACCGGCGGTGACTCCGATCTGGCCCAGCAGGTTGAACCACCCGGTGAACCAGCTCCAGCCGGCAGAGTTCTTACCGCCCAGCTTGGCCGCCCAGTAGTACAGCCCTCCGGCCGTGGGATAGCTGGAGCACACCTCGGCCATGGCGAGGCCGACCATCAGCACGAAAAGGCCGACGAGCGGCCAGCCGATGTTCATGTCGATCGGGCCGCCGGTGTTCATGCCGTACCCGTACAGAGTGAGACAGCCGGAAAGGATCGAGATGATGGTGAAAGAGACCGCGAAGTTCGAGAACGTGGACATGCGGCGGCGCAGCTCCTGCGCGTAGCCCATCCGGTGGAGCAGCTCTACGTCTGATTCCTTGGCCTGGACGCTCATGCAGGGCCCTCCCTCCCTTCTACGCCGCCGGCAACGGGCCCAGCGAACAGGGCTTGGCGGGGAAGCTAACAGGGGATAGGATCTTTGTCAAGGATGGTCCGAACGGCGCCTTCATGAG
>DATNML010000132.1:0-2456 GCA_035602315.1 Candidatus Dormiibacterota bacterium | reverse complement strand
GAAGCGACCTTGCCGCCTCCGAGGTTGGCCGCGACGTAGCCTCCCATTGCGCCCACACCAAGCGCGACGACGACCAGGACACCGGCCACGAGGGTCCTGGAAACTTTCGGTCCGCGAAGCGTTGCCCTGGCTTCCATGTCTGTCTCCTCTCGGATTTTTTATTCGGCTCAGCTTGTGCCGAGCCGTGAGGTGAGACTAGGAGTGCGCGTGTATTCGCCAAAAGGCGAAAAACACCTGAAATATGGCCCTGGAGGTACCTGATTTCAGGTACCTGCTTTTCAGTCGGCGGGGCGGCAGGAAGGTGGGTCGAGGGGGACGCTTCTTACACCCCTAATCGCCCGGCGCTACTGTGCGGCTCGCGTCGAGCTGATCGATCAGCGCCGTCACCCTCGCGTCGATCTCGTTCCGAATTCGCCGGACGGTCTCAAGATCCTGTCCGGCCGGATCGTCAAGCTCCCAGTCCTCGTACCGCTTGCCCGGGTAAATAGGGCACGCGTCTCCGCAGCCCATGGTGATGACCACGTCAGCGGCCTTCACGTACTCGTCGGTCAGCGGCTTGGGGAACTCCTTGCTGATGTCGATTCCGATCTCCCGCATCGCCTCGACCACGCCTGGATTGAGCTCGTGGGCGGGCGTGCTGCCAGCCGAGCTCACGTGGATCCTGCCTTGGGCACGATTGTTGAGCAGCCCGGCTGCCATCTGGCTGCGGCCGGCGTTGTGGACGCACACGAAAAGGACCTCAGGAACCTCTTTCATCATCGTGCCCTCCGACTGGGCCACAGCACGCAAGCGTCCACCACCCGAAATTGTTCACGCTAGGGCTCGGGGTCCGGCAAAGTCCAGGCGAGCACTGACTGCGGCAGGCTGGTGGCAAGCCAACCCAGCGGGATCAGCAGCAAGAGGAGCTGCTGCGCGGTCGAGGGAATCGGCACCCCGATCTTGAACACGAACGCGACGATGACGTAGAGACCGACGAGCGCCAGGGCACCATTCAGGATGCGATAAGCGCGCGCCGTAGCCCGGTCACGCAGCTCGCGTTCGCGCTCGTCGATGTATGAATTGCCGAGCAACAGGCCGCGTACCGAGTAGGTGAGCAGCAAGAAGCACGTGATCTGCGCGGTGGCGAGCCAGATCAGATACGCCACCGGCCCTGCGCCAAGGATTGATGGCATCGAACCGATCCCCTCCGGTCCGCCCGCAAGGGCGGAGACGGTCGCAAGCAGCAATAGGTAGAGTCCGACGACGATGAGCCGGCGCTGACCTCGGGAAAGTCGAACGCCCGGCTCGTCGGCTCGGCGCTCACGAACCCACGCCTGCATGAAAGACCTTCGCTCGGCACGGCTACCTGTGGGTATCTGGCGCTTCATCGGGATACCTCCTTTGGCTGGGCGTTCCCATAAACCTGTTCTGACAGCGGCACGAATGGGCGCGTCGAGAAGATGGCTTCCACCGGAAGCCCAAAGACCTCGCTCACGCGAAAGGCCAGCTCGAGACTCGGGCTGTAATCGCCCCGCTCCAGGTAGCCGACGGTCTGGTAGTTCACCCCGAGGATGCGAGCTAAGTCGATGCGCGACATCTCTCGCTCGGTGCGCAGTACGGCGAGTCGGTTGTAGATCTTCCGCTCGCCGTCAGGCATGCCGACACTATATCAGATTGTTGCGTCTACGCAACAGTTTGTCTAGATTGCAAATGTGGCACCGAACTCGATCGCGCGTTCGCCCTCGGCTGTGGGCCGGGCCCGCGCTCTCTCCCCGCTGATAACCTGCCGACGGTGTCGCCCGGCTTAAACGCTCTGCCGCAGCAGCATCCCCGCTCTACAGCCGCGCTTCTCTTTGGAGGGGCAGCGGTAGGCATCATTGCCCTTCACCTGGCAACCAATGGCACCCTGGGTTTCCATACCGATGAGCTCTACTACCTTGCCAGCGGCCGGCATCCGGCGCTTGGATATGTTGACTTCCCGCCAGTCGTTCCACTCCTCGCCCGACTAGAGACCGGACTCCTAGGCGTCAGCCCCTGGACCCTTCGCCTGCTCCCATCGCTGTTGGGCGGTTTCCTCGTTGTGCTCTCCGGCGCCTATGTCCGCCGGCTTGGGGGCTCGCTGCGGCTCCAGGGAATTGCTCTGCTCACCGCCATTGCGGCGCCATACCTGCTCGGTACGAACTGGGTGTTCCAGACCGTTACCTTCGATCAGGTGACCTGGATGGTCGCCCTCTACTGGTTTCTCTGCCTAGTCACCGACCGGCGGCCCAGGTACTGGATCTACCTGGGCATCACACTCGGGATCGGGCTCGAGGTGAAGTACACCATCGTTGGTCTCATCGCGGGGATCGGCATGGCCGTCCTTCTCACCCCTGCATTGCGCATGGAGCTGCGAACGAAATACCCCTGGATCGCCGCCGCGATCGCACTTCTCATCTGGGCGCCGAATCTCGCCTGGCAGGTGGTCGAGGGCTTCC